>DATKQQ010000207.1:0-6823 GCA_035532615.1 Hanamia sp. | reverse complement strand
CTGTAATACCTGCGTTCATCTTCACTCTTTTCTTTTCGCTCATAATTTCCATCTTGTATAAACTGCCAAAACCGTTTTACAAAATCAGCGCTCAGGGCTTCTACTACCAGTATAATATCAATGTCTTTGGTAGCTCGTGGTGTAAAGCCAGCATCGTCAATAATCATATCACAAGCGGTACCGCCGATAATAATATAATTGTCAGGGTAATCGCCAAAATATTTCTCAAATATGTCCAACCCTCTTACCATGTAAATTGATTAATTATTTGTTCTAATGCCATTTCAATTCGTTCGTCGTTGCTATCCTTTAGGCTTAAATACAAAGAAAGTGGGTCAACTACTTCATTTTTATTTATATCCTTTATTATTTCAGGATTGTATTTCCAGATTTCCAAACAATACTTTCCTTCCTTTTCGTTAGTATTTATCAAAGCATTATTTTTCTGTAATTCATAGAATAATTTTTTTCCCAATGCAAAATATTCCTGTCGGTCCGGGTTCATGTCCGTGTATTCCGGTAAGGCAGATGTATTGCTATGCAGCATAGGAATACCTTTCGGTTTTCCATCCACATATACTTTTTTAATCGCAGGGTTTATTAATAAATTGCGATGAAGTGCTTCATTCCATAATTCACGCTTTTCTAATTTGAATTGAATAAATTTTTCTTTTCCCCCGCTTATAATTATTAATTCAAAGTTTTTCAGATTTTCTACTGCTTTAGTAATGGCCATTGCAGTGTAGCCTGTCTTTTCGGCTATTTCTTTAAAAGAATGCTTTTCTAATTGCCATGCATCATTGCCATGTACGATGTAATAAATCAGCAAAAACTGGGCAGAAGGCAACAGAGTTTCATTTTTACGTTTGGCTTTGGGATTGCTAAAGTTTTCTTTCAAATCAATCAACAAATCAGGCAAATACATTTGTTTATTGGGTATTATAAAATTAATACCTTTCTCAATCAATCGTTTACGGTTAAAAGCAGTTGTTTCAAACAACAGTAGCACTATTTTTCTACCGAAAGAATTTTTGAGCAGGTCAAAATGCTTTTCTGTTTGCAATATGCTGAAATCTTCGGTTTGTTTTGGTTCGGCCAACAAAAGCAAATGATCAAGCATAAGAAAATCGTACAGTTTATAAGTTTCCCCGATGTATATAGGCAAGCTACCCAAGCTCTGTTTAGTAACTTGTTTGGGCTGTATTTCAATCCCCAATGTTTCAAACATGTACTGTTTAAGCTGTTTCATTTTTACATATAATGAACTGAAATATCATTAATAAAGTGTTCAGGTTTATTGTGCAAATATAGGTTTATTAATACGATTCTATATTTCAATTGCCTTTCCTGTATCGAATAATTTATGCTCTCCATCCCTTACATAACCCAATTGATTAGTTCGCATTTGTGTTTCCCCAATTAGAAAATCCGGTGTATTAAAATGATGATGGCCATATACCCAACAATCCGGTTTCGTTTCTTCTATCAAGTCAAATAACTCTACGGCAAAAGCTTCGTTCAAATCACTGCCCTTATATTGCTCAGGGTAATTTAAAAAAGTAGGAACATGGTGGGTAATTACTATTGTTTTACCGGTGTTGTTACGGTGTAGTTCCGATGTTATAAACCGCAAACAACTCTCATGCAATTCATTAAACCTGTCAATGGAAAAGCGATAACCTTTATACCTGATAAGTTGGAAATCGCTTACACCTTTTTCAATATACCATTGCTTGTCAGGATTTATTTTAGACCAGAGTGTAGAAAAGATAAAACGGATGGCATCTTTTTCAATGGTTACGTTATTCACTAAATGAATATTGCTTCGTATGTTTTCATTCAGTGTTCCGGATCTTTTACTTACATCAGAATGGTAATATTCATGATTGCCGGGTAGCCAATACGTTGTTTGAAAATGATCTGCAACATAGCTGAAAAAGTCATTGTGTTTATCCATCAAAGCAAACGGAACCACATCGCCAGCGAGCAACAGCACATCACCTCTGGATTGCAGACGATTTGCTTTCAGGAATTCCTTGTTTTGCGAAAATTCCAGATGAAGGTCAGATGCATATTGAATAGTCATATTTATACTCCTAATTCTTTTAAATATTTATCCATCTGTTCCTGCACTTTTTTTAATTCTTCTTCCAATACATCAATTTCTTTTTGTACAGCCATGATATCCACTTCCGGTTCCTCTTCAAAGGTGTCAACATATCTTGGAATATTCAGATTAAAGTCATTTTCTTTTATTTCATCAAACGTGGCAACATAGCTAAATTTATCTTCTACAACACCCGGGAGGTAATTTCCCTTTATAAATTTCCTATACGTTTCTACAATATGATTGATATGATTTGCATTCAGCCTGTTTTGGTTTTTACCGCTATCATAATGCTGGCTGCTGTCAATAAATAATACGTTTTTATTGCCCTCTTTTCCTTTATTAAAAATTAAAATGGCCGCAGGAATTCCTGTACCAAAAAATAGATTAGCGGGTAAGCCGATTACTGCTTCCAAAAGATTTTCTTCAATTGTTTTCTGCCTTATTTTTCCTTCACTCGCTCCGCGAAATAAAACCCCATGCGGAACTACTACACCAACTTTACCTTTCTGCTCGTAGGCAATTTCAATCATGTGGGAAATAAAAGCCCAATCTCCTTTGCTCTTTGGCGGAATGCCTCGCCAAAAGCGGTTATACTTATCCGTTACAGGGTCATAACTTACGGTAGTTTTATATCCATCTTTATCTTCTATCTTTCCCCATTTATCAAGGCTAAAAGGGGGATTAGCAACTACAGTGTCAAATTTCATTAGGGCATCGCCTTCCTTCAGCTTGGGATTACGAATCGTATCGCCCCATCTTATAGTTGCATTGTCAAATCCATGCAAAAACATATTCATCACAGCCAAGGTCCAGGTGCTTCCATTTGCTTCCTGTCCATAGAGAGAAAAATTAGGGGAACCCACTTCTTCGCCGGCTTTAATAAGTAGAGAAGCTGAACCGCAAGTAGGGTCGCATATTCTTGAACCCGGTGCAGATTTCGTCAGTTTTGCAATAAGAGTTGAAACTTCTTTTGGTGTAAAAAATTCTCCAGCTTTTTTTCCGGCATCACTTGCGAAATTTTCAATAAGGAACATGTAAGCGCCACCGATAATATCTGTGCCTTCAAGGTGAGAGGGCCTAAGGTCTAAGGTATCTTTATTAAAATCAAGAAGCAGATTTTTCAGGCGGATATTTTTATCTTTTGTGTCGCCCAGCACACTACTATTAAAATTAATGTTTTGGAAAATACCAGCTCCATCCTCACTATACAATTTTGTACGATTTGCTTCTACTAAATCTTCCAATGCAATATCAATTAATTCACCGATGTTTATTTCATTACGATGATTGTATAAATATTTAAAGTGGCTTTGTTCCGGCACAATAAAACGTTCATGCTGCATTGCCCGTTCTGCTCTCTCTTTATCACCATTATATTTTCCCTGGTATGCCTCATATTTATCATCGTGAACATCACTGAGATATTTTATAAAAAGCATCGTGAGTACATAATCTTTATAAATACTTGGGTCTATACTACCACGAAAGGTGTCGCAGGCTTTCCAAACTGCATCATTAATATCTTTCTGATCAATTTTTTTTGATATACTTCTCATTTTAATGAATTAAATATTTGTTGTTGAATTTTTTGGTCTATTAAAGAATCTATCTCTTTCTTTATGTTTTTTTCTTTATTGTGAAGGTTATTTATCTCTAAAATAGCTTTTTGTTTTTCAATACCTGGAATGAAAATTTCCAATTCACCAAGCACTGACTTGGGAATCGAAACCATTGAAGTTCCAATAGCATTTCCTTTTAAAAATTTCTGAGATACGGGTTGATTCATAAACCAAAGTAAATATTCCGGCAAAACCTTCTCCTTAAAATCTTCTTTAATGCGGATTACAAAAAAAGAAGTAGAAGCTACGGCAGGTATATTTTTATGTTCATAGATTGCTGCAAAATTTTTTGTTCCTTTAGATGCGAACAAAACATCTCCTGGTTCGAGCAAGTGCTTTTCGGCAATTCTATCTTCTTTTAGTTCAGGTTCCAACTTAAAATTCAGGTGGCCATTTTCATCAAAATCTTTAGATTGCAAATAAGCAATATCGCCATCTACCATAGTCTTGGCAAAAAGCCCGGTTTGGATAATAACTATGTGAGATAATTTTACTTGCATGCCTTTCTAATTAAGTAATCTTTTTACAAAAAGACGATATTTTGTTTAAATTACCAAATTTTCTTTATTTATTAATTAAGTAGATAAATTACTATTAAAAAAATTTTTGTAAATTTAAATTACTTTTTAAGCTATAAATAATTGATTATGAATAATTTGAATCACTTTATAAGATTAAAAGACTATTTTTATTTTTAGTTAATATTTATTTCTTTATTTATTTATTATAAGTATGTTGCACTGACAAAGAATATGGTTTTAAAGTACTTACCGGTGCAGATGAATGGACATTTTATAAGCCAATCGGACCGGTAAGAAACAAATCTTTGCTACCAAAATTTCATTCCTCTTTTCTGCCGAACTTCGCAGCATTAATTTAAAAATCATGTCTCCCATAAAAGTAATAATCACGGGCGCTACGGGTATGGTCGGCGAAGGGGTGCTGTTTGAGTGTTTGCAAAACAAACAGGTAGCTGAGGTGCTCATCGTTCCCTATCTGGTGCAGATATGCAGCATGGCTTTGGGTGCCTGGGTATCTGTGCCTTTGAAGATATCACAAAATTAAAGTGTCTAACCTCATAATTTCCAAAAGCCCTTTGCCTCCAAAATAATCAATAGCGCTGCTATATTTCCATTCCTCCGGCTTGGTAACAAATCCTGCTTCGACAGGATTATAATGCCCGCCCGGATGAATCCGTTCGGACGTGGATATAATCCAATTTTTGGTGCGCCATTTTAATATTGATTAATTGTATCGGATGGCTTTCCGGCTGCCATAGCTGAAACTTTGATGTATTGTTATTTTTCTTTGCCGCCCTTTCCATTCCCGAAAAATCGGGACTGGCTATCCATAGCATCCCCGCCTGTTCCATTCGGGCAGGCATTCTTTTCTGCTTTCACTATAATTATTTTGAATACTTTTATGTAAAACCTCAGAGGTATGCCGTATTAAATCTCTCATTATATTTTGTAATGGATTTCCTTTTGTACCAATTATAAAATGCACGTGGCTCGTCATAATGCACTATCCATATAATTCCAGTCCTTTATTTGTTTGGCAATATCTTATACTTTCTAAAATTTCTTCTTTATATGCTTCCCGAATAAAAAGATCAATTCCCGCCTGAATGACTCATTCGGGCAGGCAGTTAGTAATGGCAAAACTTACGAAGTACAATTTTTCATTATCTGCAAACTTATATTTACTGCTCATGTTGTAAAAATAAGAAATGACTTTATAAAATAGCAATTCTAAGGTAGGCACAGTTACGCCAACATCACTTTATCTTTGCTGCATATCTGCGCCAGTATGGGGGAACTGTTCTGCAGCATGATAGATATTTCATAAATTACCAGGCTATTCAATTTTATTAAATCTCAAATGCATTATCCTGCCTGAATTTACTTCAAAGCCTATAATATTGTTTTTACTGTCTCGCAGCATCATCAGATGATTTATCCACCAGTCATCATCCATTAAATGATCCTTACCAATTAAGGTCAGTTTTGCATCGTTGTATTTCGGATTAGTGAGGAATAAATGATGGTCTTTCAAAGCAATTCCATATC
This sequence comes from Hanamia sp., assembly GCA_035532615.1. GTDB lineage: Bacteria > Bacteroidota > Bacteroidia > Chitinophagales > Chitinophagaceae > Ginsengibacter. The sequence continues at coordinate 1,025 of DATKQQ010000207.1, read as the reverse complement.
TGCAATCCAGTTCCGGGCAATAATAGATACCCGTGTATTTTTTTAAAACTTCATCCGGTTGTAATGTGTCGTTTATATATTTTTGAAGATGGTACAATTGATCAGGTGTAATTAAATCAACTATTGTATCCTTTCCTTTTATACCAAAAATAAATTTTATTTCAGGTGCCTGGGGAATGGAGAACGTGTCTTTTGCACCTTTTATTAAAAAGTTGGTTTCATCGAAGATATGGTAATGCAGTTGGCTGTTCTTGATATTAAAACTGAAAGGCAAACCCTCTTCACCGATATAAGTGCCCGTATATTTCTTTACAGATATTGAATCCTTTAATGTAGCGGCAGTACTATCTCTCTGCTCTTTCTTTACCGCTGCTTTTTTGGATACTGTATCTTTTATAAATAAATCAGCCATTTCATAAGCCTTCCCCTTATCACAGTGAAAAAGTGCTGGAAGAACTTTACAACGTATATCCTTATATGAAAGGCTATCATATCAATGACGTATATAAAGCCATGTGTGAATGCTGGAATGTACCACCAATAAAACCTTCCACTAAAGAACCGTATTATTCCGATAAGCCCGCCTTGTTGGCCGATGGCGAAATGGATAATGCCTGCCGGCCCCTATATATTGATATGATTCACCATTATATGCCCAACAGTCAGCGGTTGTTATTTACCCTTCGGTCGCATATGGTAGGCGGCGGTTTACTGGAACCTTTTATCAATGAATTCCTGGAACATCCTTACATTCCCATTAAAATAAGTAGTGTCTGCAAGAAAACTGCCCATTTTTTCTTTTGTCTGATGATTTCTCAGAGCCAGTTTCCGGATTTTATTATCCTTGAAGAAACATGCAGAAAAATATCGCCATCATATTACAAATAGATATATTTGATAAGGGTTTTCTTTCATACTTCGCATACGCATTCCTATTATATCCTGATATAACTCTCTTTTTTACTTAGGCTGCTGTTTTCAGCCTTTGTTTTTTTCTCCTTTCTTCTTCGGCTTTTGCCTTAGCT
>DATKQQ010000206.1:0-3306 GCA_035532615.1 Hanamia sp. | reverse complement strand
TTATCAGGCCGTAACGAAAGTAAATGCACAGGTAGCCTCGAAAGTGATTAAATCCGGCAGGCCGAGCTATTAACCGTATAGCGAAGGCAGTATGTCTCTCCGAAATAGACTGAAACGGGAAATGACACGGCTGGCGGGGTGGTAGCAACAGCATGATAACAAGGACATTTACAGGCACGAGTGAAAATGCTGTAAAGTCCCAGATTTATATAGCGCTCATTACCTATCTTTTACTGGAACTGATAAAGCACTGTATTGCAAAAGGAGCAAAAGCTTTTAGCAATCTATGTGAGAAAATACGATTTTGTCTAACCTATTATCACAGCCTTGACTATGTATGCAACCAAATAAAAGAAGGAGCCGAACCTACAAAAGAATTGCTGATTGATTTTCTAAATGAACTTTTTGAAGGGAGAAAAATAATTAAAGACCTCGTCTATAATAAAAACGAGCGGTCTGGCCCAATGCCTAAGAGTCGTAAAATGATTTTTGACCTTACCTGCACCGGACAGGATGGCGAGCAATTTATAATTGAAGTGCAGCGCATTCAACAGCATTTTTTTAAAGATAGGGCAGTCTATTACAGTTCAAGACTTATTCATGATCAAGCTCCGCAAGGCGGCAACTGGGATTATTCTCTCAAAGAAGTTTATTTTATAGGGATTATGGATTTTATTTTTGAAGAATCAGATAAAAAAAATTATCTGCATTGGATAAGATTGTCTTATGAAAAGTCAGGCAAAGAATTTTACAATAAGCTGCGCTATATTTTTATAGAAATCCCTAAATTTACAAAAGAAGAAACGCAGTTAAGGACAGGGATTGATAAGTGGCTTTTTTTACTGAAAAATCTTAGCAGTTTACAAAAGGTTCCAGTAATTTTAAACTCAAGAATATTTTCAAAGCTATTTCAGATAGCGAAGGTATCAAACTTAAACAAGGAGGAATATATGAAATACGAAAAAGATCTAATGGCATCCTGGGACGAATACGCCATCAAAAAGACATTAGAAAACCACAAAACAGCGATAAAAAAAGCTTTGGAAGAAGGCAGGGAAAAAGGATTGGAAAAGGGATTGGAAAAGGGATTGGAAAAGGGGCGTGAAGAAGGGAAAGCTGAAGGAGTTAAGAATCTCCTTTTATCCGGTAAGTTTACCGTTGCTGAAACAGCCAACCTGATGAATGTAAGTGAGGCTTTTGTACGAAAGGTAAAAAAAGAAATAAGAGAAAACAATTGATTTATCGCTAATTACACACAATACAGATCAATCTCTTTATCAAATAAATATTTATGTAATTATTTATTTTAATAATCATGTATTTTAATAATTATTAAAATACATGGAGTTAGCACCTATAAAAACCGAATAAGTTCCACTTTTGAAAAGAGTAGGGTAGGGATGCCAATTGGATTACATTTATTTACTGGTCAAATCTCTTTACATTTCGCAGGTCGAAACATGTCTTATTGTTTTTAAAAATTCAATACATAAAATTTCATTGATCAACGTAACAACCATTGCATTTACCGGCAAAGAAAAAGCCCCAAAAGGAAACTGAATTAATGTTAGACTTGTGTGTGGCTGGTTCCTGTGTTTATGCGGTAGTCTTTTGGGCGGGAGTGTGAGAAAGCTGCCGTAAATATCTCCAGTGTAGTTGTCATTGAAATAATGATTGCTGATTGGAAGGGGAGGGGTTACCTATTAGTTTCTTCTGAATCCAAAATAAGTTAGGTCGTTTTTTATAAAACATTTGGTTTAAATTTAAGTTTAATTAAAACGGTGAAACACACAACAGTCTTAAAAGAAAAGTAACCACAGAGAAAAATTTCAGGAAAATACTTCTATGGAATTAGTTAATAAATATGAACAGGTAAGAGCGCTTTACCAGCAAAATTTTGAATCTAAATTTTCATCAGAAAACTTATTTGAATATAACGAAGTTCTTTTCTCTACTCATTCATGCGCTATTGAGGGCACAGCTTTTCAGTTAATGATACCCGCGAATTTAAAGAACATGGCTTAAGATTGAAGCTATACAATAAGACCATGATTGAAGCTTTTGAAATCCTGGATCACTTTAATGCTTTTGAATTTTTAATGAAAGACTTAAACAAACCTTTATCAGAAAATTTATTAATCGAGGCGCACAAAATACTTACAAAAAATGCGATTGGCTATACAAAAGGATACCAGCCGGGGGAGTACACTGATACGCAAATGGCCGCAGAGGACACTGTGTTTCCAGATTAACAGGAGAGCATAAAAAGCATTGCAGCCCTTATGGACCAAACTGAAGATGCTATCCTCAAAGGCAAAGTTCATCCTGTTGAATTAAGTGCGAAATTTCATCAATTATTTATCTACCTGCATCCTTTCCTTGACGGAAATGGAAGAATAGACAGGTTATTTTCAAATTATATTCTAACCGTTTGCCGCATCCTTTAATTATCATTACTAAAGAAAAAAAAGAAGATTATATAAATTCATTGAAAGCATCTCATAAGCATAAAAACACGGATATAATCACTTCGTTTTTTTTCAAGATGTCTATCTCAAGAATGAATGATGAATTGCTAAGTATGCAAAATAAGATTCCGAATACTGTAATAAAAAAAGGGGGAGGAATGAGTTTTATTTTTTAAAACTATATTGAGGTAATATCCTTTATCCTTCCGGAATTGCATGGGTCTTTTGATGTTCTTTCTTTTGATTCCTTTCTTCGACAAATCTTAAGCATTTATAAAGAGTTGCAGTTGAGACAGAGAAATTTTCGCAGATTTCCGATATGGAATTCTCTTTGGAATCGTATGCTAATTTAATGGAGCCTGCTTTCTGCTGAAATTCTTTTGATAGTCCCGGCCTTCTGCCACCCAAGCGGCCTCTGGCTCTTGCTGCCGTTAATCCTGCGTTCGTCCGCTCCTTGATTAATTCACGTTCAAATTCCGCCAGGGATCCAAAAATATTAAAGATAAGGCGACCCTGTGGGGTAGTGGTATTTAGATTATCGCTTATGCTGATAAAGCTTACCTTGTTTTCGTGTAAGGTGGTAACAATATCAATTAAGTCTCTGAGACTTCTTCCCAACCGGTCTAATTTCCAAACGACCAAGCTATCACCCTCCCGCAGTTTCTCCATCGCTTTTTTTAATTCCGGACGATCTCGTTTTGCTCCGGATATTGCTTCTTTAAAAATAGTTTTACAACCGGCCTTTTTTAGTGCGTCCAGTTGCAGATCAAATTTCTGATCCTGTGTTGATATTCTTGCGTAACCTATGTTCATAATTTTCTGCCTCGCGATTTTGAAA
>DATKQQ010000205.1:0-10705 GCA_035532615.1 Hanamia sp. | reverse complement strand
CTTTAGACCAATGGGCTTATTCCAAACTCTCAGATTTTATGTGGCTGCCAATAATGTATTTGTAATCACAAAATATCGTGGATTAGATCCTGAAGTTAATTTAGCGAACAATCCCGGAAATGTGCTTTTTGATGCGATAGGTGCAGCAAGTGTCGGCACCGGTTTTTCGCAAGGTGGTACGGCAGGACCTGGTATTGATGCGGCTTACTCTGGCGAAGGTTATTATCCAAAAACACATTCTTATACTCTAGGTGTAAATGTAACTTTTAAATAAACAGATTATCATCATTATAAAAAATTAAGAATATGAAAATAAATAAAATCAACAAATGTTTGCTTGCCGGGAGCCTGGGACTTTTTACAATAGTATCCTGTACTAAGCTGCAAACAAAAGTATATAGTGTAGTACCCAGCACTTCCTATTGGCAGACCCCGGCACAGGTTGCGGCAGGGGTTGCCCCAGCTTATTCGACACTGAATGGCGTTCAGACAATTGGTGGCGATATTGCAAATATGATAGAAGGGGTAACGGATGAAATGGTAGTTCCTACCAGGGGTAATGACTGGGGGGATGCAGGCCATTGGAATGCTCTCTGGTACCATTCTTATGAACCTACAAATTCAAACTGGAATAATGGATGGAACGATGTATTCGGCGGGATCAGCAAATGTAATTTAATTATACAGGCAGTAAATGGCTTGAAACCTGCTCCTCCTACATTACCTTCAATTATAGCCCAGGTAAAAACTCTCAGGGCCTATTATTATTACCTTGCTATGAGTGTTTTTGGCAATATCCCGATCGTTACAGATACTACTACAAGTAGTACTCCACCTACAGTTGATAGAGCAGATGTATTTAAATTCATTGTATCTGATCTAACCACAAGTTTGCCTAATTTAACTACCGAAGTAGATGCCAACACTTATGGGCAGGTCACAAGGTATTTTGCGTTTGCACTGTTGGCAAGATTGGAACTGAATGCAATCGTATTTGAAGGTACACCCGGTACTGCTTATGCTGCTGCTTCAGCGACTGATGCAACTAATGGTTATCAAATGGCTATTAGCTATTGCGATTCAGTAATGGCCGGCCCTTATTCATTAATGAGCGATTATTTTGACAACTTTAGTCCTAATAATGGCCCAAGCAGTACTGAAAATATTTATGCATATCCCTGCGATCATATCAATAATAAATCCAACGATTGGGAAAATGCCATTTTGCATTATCAAAGTAATCAGGCTTTCGGAATGGCGAGTGGAGCCAATCTCTGGAATGGCTTCTGTAGTGCGGCTGACTTCTATGATAGCTTCGATACTACTTCTACTTATGTTCAAAGTGGAGGATATACGTTAAGAAATTATAAAGATATGCGTTCAGGTGAATGGTTAATTGGCCAGCAATTTATAGGAACTTACAATTATCCTCCTTATCAAAATGTAGTAGTGGCAGGGCCAAGTTCTGATTATGTAATTGATGCAGGTACTTCAACCCCATTAGCTTTTAACCCTAATTTCACTTTGTTTTCTGATGCAAGCGCTGCCGGCCGTTTAGCCGGTGTGAGAAATATCAAATATTTCCCTGCTGCTTCTTCAGGCCAAAATGGTTCAGATATGGATAATGACTTTGTAATATTTCGTTTAGCTGAAATTTATTTTATCAAGGCTGAGGCTGAGTTGAGGCTCGGTACTAATACAGGAGATGCTTTAAATCTAATTAATGCAATAAGAACCAGAGCTTATGGCGGAGATGCTTCACACGACATTTCGCAAGGCCAGTTAACATTAGATTACCTGTTACAGGAAAAAGGCAGGGAAATGGCTTATGAAGGGGTGAGAAGAGATGATCTTATTCGTTATGAAGTTGCAGGTGATGGACCTTACTTTACAAAAGCAAGAACTGTTGGTAATAAGGCCGCTGACCCTGATGATCATTATATGGTTTTTCCAATTCCTTCATTGCAGATAACTGCCAATGCTAGTTTGAAACAGAACCCGGGGTATTAATTTTCAGAAATAAATTATAACTAATTCTTCAAAAGAAGTAGCGAACTTTACGCTGCTTCTTTTTTTATTTTTGGTATTGCATAAGAATATGAATAATAAACTATATCACTTTTTTTTCCTGCTTTTATTGGTATTTGTATTTTCGGGTTGCAGTCATTCAGTTAAAAATGAATATAATTCAAAAGATGCCTTATTTCAATTGATGCCTTCTTCTGAAACAGGAATTACTTTTGATAACAAAGTTGAGGATACAAAAGAATTTAATATTTTCAAATATCGCAATTTTTATAATGGTGGAGGCGTGGCAATTGGGGATGTAAACAATGATGGTAAACCTGATATTTTCTTTACTTCAAACCAGGGTAGCAATAAACTTTACATTAATAAGGGAAACTGGAAGTTTGAAGATGTAACTAAAAAGGCAGGATTAACAGGTAGCCATAGATGGCACACCGGGGTTACCATGGTGGACATTAATGGTGATGGCTGGCTTGATATTTACATTTGCAATAGTGGAGATATCAAAGGCGAAAGCCGCGCAAATGAATTATACATCAACCAAAAAGATGGCACTTTCAAAGAAGAGGCGGAAAAATATGGGTTAGCTGATTCAGGATATTCAACGCAGGCCGTTTTTTTTGATTATGACCACGATGGAGATTTGGACTGCTTTATCCTGAATAATAGTTACCGTCCTATTGAGAGCTTTGGGAATAATCTCGAATTACGTGATGTTCGTAATTATAAAGGCGGGGATCGTCTTTACAGAAACGATAATGGACATTTTACGGATGTGAGTGCACAGGCAGGCATTTATGGAAGTGAAATTGGTTTTGGACTCGGCGTTACAGTCGGCGACGTGAATAATGATGGGTGGGATGATATTTATGTTTCAAATGATTTTTTTGAAAAGGATTATCTCTATATCAACCAGCGCAATGGTACGTTCAAAGAGGTCAGCGATGAAGCTTTAGGACACATGAGTTATTCTTCTATGGGTTCGGATATGGCCGATATCAATAACGATGGCTGGCTTGATATTTTTACGACAGATATGCTTCCAGAAAGTGATCGAAGGTTAAAGACAACTACCAAATTTGATAACTACGATCCGCAAAAGGCTGCGCAGGGTGACTATTTTCACCATCAATTCACCAGCAATTGCCTTCAGATGAATAATGGTGATGGTACTTTTAGTGATATAGCGGATATGGCGGGTGTAGAGGCCACTGATTGGAGTTGGGGAGCGTTATGTTTTGATTTTAATAATGATGGATGGAAAGATCTGTTTGTGAGTAATGGTATGAGCAAAGACCTTACCAACCAGGATTTTCTCACTTATTTTAGCAGCGATGAAGCCATGAGCCTGGTTAGAAGCAGTGGATTTAATTTTAAATCGTTTTTGGCTAAAATGTCTTCGACGCCGCTTTCTAATTACGGATTTGTTAATCAAAAGGACCTTACTTTTAAAAATGAATCCCTGCAATTAGGATTAGCCACGCCAAGTTTTAGTAATGGTGCGGCTTATGGCGACTTAGATGGTGATGGAGATCTTGACCTGGTGGTGAACAATGAAAATATGGAAGCCTTTGTTTATAGAAATATGACTTCTGAAAGATTGCATAGGTCTTATTTAAAAATAAATTTGAAGGGTATTTCTCCGAATACTCTTGGGTATGGCGCCAGGGTAACTATTTTTTCAAATGGCATGGAGCAAATATTGGAACAAATGCCCAGTCGTGGTTTTGAAAGCTCCGTGGAACCGGTGCTTAATTTTGGTTTGGGAAATGCAAAAAAGGTAGATAGCCTCGTCGTCCTGTGGCCGAATTTGAGAACTCAAAAAATATATAACATAAGAGTAGATACTACCATAACACTTGTGCAAAAAGAGGCAACCGGTATATTTAAACCAGTTGTTCCACCTCCTTCATTATATCAAAATGTCACTTCCTCTGTAATCTCAGGAAATATAGTACATAAAGAAAATGATTTCATAGACTTTAATGTGGAACCTCTTATCCCAAAAATGCTTTCTACAGAAGGACCGAAGATTGCCGTGGGGGATGTGAACGGAGATGGCCTTGAAGATTTTTTTGTAGGAGGTGCCAGTGGTGATACTGATAAATTATTTATCCAGCAGCCTGATGGTCATTTTAAAGAAAGCCCACAATTTGCTTTTATGAAGGATAAAGATTATGAAAGCGTAGGCGCTGAGTTTTTTGATGCCGATAACGACGGCGATTTGGATCTGGTAGTAGCTTCCGGAGGAAATCAATACCCATTAGGCTCTGTTTATTTAACACCCAGGCTTTACATCAATGATGGCAAAGGTAATTTTACCCGTTCATTTAATGGCTGGCCAACTCTCAGCATCAATGCTTCCTGTGTTCGTGTAGGCGATTATGATGGAGATGGACTTCCGGATATTTTTATTGGCGCAAGGAGTGTTCCCGGCTCTTATGGAATTGCCCCACAAAGTAAGTTATTGCATAATCTGGGACACGGAAAATTTGAGGACGTAACTAATACGGTTGCACCCATTCTATCCAAACTCGGAATGGTAACAGATGCTCAATGGGTTGATGTTGATGGTAGCGGCAAGAAGGAATTGATTGTTGTAGGCGATTGGATGCCTCTCACGATTCTAAAATATGAAAATGGTAAATTGGTAAAAGCAGGAGAAGTAGCCGGTTCTTCCGGCTGGTGGAATTGCTTAACCGTAGCCGATGTTAACGGTGATGGATACCCTGATCTTATCGCAGGAAACAACGGGTTAAATTCAAAAATAAGAGCAGACAGCACTCATCCGGCCAGGTTATTTGTTGGTGATTTTGATAATAGTGGCCGTACTACCTGCATAGCTGCTTACTATAAAACGGATGGTAAATCTTATCCTTTCAATCTGCGTGATGATTTAATTGCCCGGCTTCCTTATTTGAAAAAAAGATTTCCAAAATATAGTGATTACGCGGGTAAAACAATTGATGAGGTATTTACAAAGGATGAATTGGATCATGCACAGAAATTGATAGTGCAACAAACACAAAGTTGCGTTTTTTATAATGATGGGAAAGGAAACCTGTCTGCCGGCCACGCAGGTTTTAAAATGGTACCCTTACCGAAAATGGCACAGATATCGCCGGTATTTGGTATCTTAGTAAGTGATTTGAATGGTGATGGGATAAAAGATATTTTTCTTGGGGGAAATTTTTATGGAGTAAAGCCTGAAGTTGGAAGATATGATGCGAGTTATGGAGTCACACTATTAGGAGACAAACAGCATGGGTTTAAATATATAAGACCCATAAAAAGCGGACTATTTATTAGGGGGCAAGTGAGGGATGTAAAAGAAATTACTACACACAAAGGCAACTACATACTAATGGCCAGGAATAATGATTCGTTGCAGATTTTTGTGAAGAGAAAAATAAGCCAATAGCCTTATCAATGAGCGGTAATCGCCACAAAAAGGAATGGCAAAATTTCCCGATTTTCATTTTTAATAAATTGAAAAATTTAAAATCATGAAAAAGTACAATTTGATAATGTGTACGTTTTTTTCTTGCAGTATCATTTTTTTTATTAGTTGTAAAAAAGAAGTAAGGAACATTTATCAAATTCCTCCTGCTGACTCAGCACATATTTCTATTACCAATATTTCACCATCTATATCCAATCTTCAGTTTTATGTAAACAATAAACTTTTTTCGCTGCCTGACTCCCCGGTTTCTTTCGGGGAAACTGCCTATCTTACTTATATAAAAAATGCAACTACTTATTCTCCTGATACTTTACTGCTTCCTTATATTAATATTACCCCCGGGTTTCAGGAATTAAGTTTCGGTTCATATAACAGCAGTAACATTTTAAGTTTAATGAATAATAACTTTGAACCCGGCGCCAATTATTCTCTTTTCCTCACTGACACTGCCATTCATGGCAGCGTAACTACTGTGCTATTAAAAGATAATATAAGGACTGAAGCTGCAACAAAAAGTCAGATACGTTTCTTAAATCTTTCGCCAGATGCTCCTCCTCTTGACGTTTGGGCATATCCGAATGCGGGTTATACCGGATATAAAATTTTTTCTGCATGCGCCTATATACCCAATGACTATAATTCTTTCATTAATGCCGAATCTTTCATGGATATTGATGCAGGAACTTATTATTTCGAAGCTACTTTTGCCGGAACTTCGACTTTGGTACTTGCAGGTTTCTTAGTCATCCCTCCCCAGGATGTAGTAACTATTTATACAAAAGGATATCTTTCAGGCTCAGGTGGCAATACAATTGATGTGGGTGTCATTCAGTACCAACCATAATAAGGCTTTCTTCTTAAAAAATGTTTTGAACTTGAAAGTAGTATTATTTCTCACTGTCATAATACAACGCCGCAGCACCCAACATACCAGCGTTTTGTATTTCAGAAACTTCTATTCGCAAATTAGTAATCGCATTTTGAAAACCAAATGTTTTGATTTGATCCCACATTGTTTTTGAAAAATAGGGAAAAGCATGACGCACAGAACCACCGAGTACAATCAGTTCTACATCCAGTGCATACAGTATTGTCTTAACGGCATTACCCAGGTGTGTACCCATTTCCTGATACATTTTTAAAGCTTCGGTATTTCCTTCTTTGGCATTTTTAAAGACTGATTCCCCATCAGTATTATAAACATTCTGAAAGAATTGTCCGCTTGCATAATATTCCACTGTTTTATCAAGATAACTTATCATCCCAAATTCTCCCGCACCTCCATTCCTTCCTTCATATAATTTTTTATTTATGATCAGTCCGCATCCGAGGCCGGTGCCTATGGTTAATCCAACAATGGAATTGGTTCCTTTGACTTTCCCAAAATAAAATTCGCCCAAGGCAAAACAATTCGCATCATTATTGATAAAAACAGGAATATGATAGCGATCCTCCATCCATTTCTGTAGTGGTACTTTCTTCCAGGAAGGAATATAAACGACATCATACACCATTTTCTCCTCTGCGTTTATGAGTCCTGGTACACCAATCCCTATTGATTTTACGGAATTGTTTATTAATTGATCAGTTAATGAAAACACTTCTTTTAAAACTTCATCCGCCGAGCCTTGTGCATTAATTTTTTTTGAAATGATATTTGATAATTTAAAATCGGTTACAACACCTCCGCGAATATTGGTGCCTCCAAGATCTATTCCTATAATTGAATTATTATTATTCATTTTTATTTTTTATGCAAAAGACGGGCGGCAGTTTTGTCCAAATAAACACTAAAGTTTTTGTGTTGGCGTAAGAAACTGGCAGGTAACATTTCAGATATCTCACCTTCCAAAACCTGTTGAACAATAGATGCTTTTTTATTGTCGCTTACCAGCAGAATTACATGTTTCGCTTCCATAAGATTCGCTATACCTAAAGTAATTCCATTTGTAATTTGACGGTGTTTTTTAAAATATTTTTGTCCAACTTCTTGTGTGATTCTGTCAATTTTTGATATGTGTGAATATAAAGAAGGGTTCGTGCCCGGCTCATTCATCCCTACATGGCCATTCACTCCAAGCCCTACAATAGCTACGTTAATGCCACCATGTTCTTTTATAAAATTTTCTGTTTTTTGAATTTCATTTTGAATTTCTTTTGCTTTCCCATCAAAAAAACCAATATTCTTTTCGTGTACGCATAAAGGTTTTAATAAATCATTATCCAAATGATGCCTGCAGCTACCTTCATCATCCTTATTCATTCCAAGCCATTCATCAAGGCCTACAAAATACCAACCGGAAATATCAATCTTTTTTTTTGAAATTTTGCCGATCATTTCTTTGTATAAACCTTTAGGAGAATCACCGGAGGCCGTGCATAGAACAGGATTTTTTTGTGTCCCGATAATTTTCATTACTTCATCGGCAGCTTTAGCCGACATGGTTTCGTAATCATTCTCTATAAATACTTTCATTAAAATTACTTAAGCATCAATGTGATAAAATCTTTCAACTGATGTTTACTTATTTTAAAATTTTTAGAAATGGTACTAATATCATATTTCCAATTTCCCCCAACCTTCCCGGTATTCTCTTTTTACAAACTGGTTTGCCGGTTCAAAATTGGTTATCCGCATATTGGCGCCATCCCATTTGTAAGCGATATAACGGCCAGGAGTGGTAATGTCTTCTACCTCTCCATAAACCGGATCTAGTCTTTTTGTTTTTACACGAATACCAAAGCTTCGCAATAAAAGATTACCCATCAATACTGTTTCAGTAAGAGGGCCCGCATAATCTTCAATAGGAGAATCTACATAAGCTTTATCCTTGCCCAGGACCGGAAGTGCAGCATTTCCCTCATAATCATTATGATAGCCGGCAATAGCAGCATCTACCCATTGCCACCAATGGCCATTCGCTGATCCTTGTACACGTGGATATTTTTGGGCTACATCAATGTCATTGTTTAATGAAAGCGGCAGCAATCTTGGATTACGCCCTCCCCAACCACAGGATATTTTCCCTCTCTTCCCAATAAACAAGGTTCCCCCTTCATAATCACCTAATTTGGGAACGCCGGCCAATGCATCATTCATGTTTACATCGGGGTCTAACTCATCCGGACGTTCAGGTAACATACCTCCATCCATCCAATAAAGCTTCAAGTCTCCGCCATCCTTTCGTTTAAATGTGTAACGAAGCTTGCTGGAAGGCGGAATACTCATGGGATCATCGTTCTCTTTGAATATGCCGAAAAAAGTTCTGGTGGCATCACATGTTACCTCAGTGGGATAACCAAGCCCTAATAATTTAAATGACGGCCCAATAATATGGCAAGCCATATCACCCAAAGCTCCGGTTCCAAACCGCCACCATCCGCGCCAATTGAAAGGAACCAAATTATCAATGTAATCCGTTTGCGGGGCGGTTCCCAACCAAAGGTCCCAATTCAATTCTTTTGGAACAGGTGGTTTATCTTTTGGCCACGGGATTCCTTGCGGCCACACAGGGCGATTAGTCCAGTTGTACACATGCGTAATATCGCCGATTAAGCCCGCATCAAACCATTCTTTTAAGGTTCTCATACCGTCAAAAGAAGCGCCCTGGTTTCCCATTTGGGTTACTACTTTATATTTTTTGGCAGCTTCTGTCAGCACGCGTGCTTCATAAATATCATGGGTTAATGGTTTTTGCAGATATAAATGCTTATTTAATTTCATGGCATTCAGACCTACGATTGCGTGATTATGATCAGGTATAGCTACAGAAACGGCATCAAAATTTTTATGTTCTTTATCAAATAATTCTCTCCAATCGTGATAAAATCCTGCACTCGGAAATTCCTTCCTGCGTGGGTCAGACATGCGGTCGTCCACATCGCAAAGAAATGCTATGACAGCATTTTTTTTGGGTGCATAAGCATAGTGCTCAATATCGTTTCGCGCTTCACCACCGCATCCCACACACGCGATATATAATTTATCACTTGGAGCTACATGCCCCTTACCGCCTAATACATGCCTCGGTACAATAGTAAATGCTGCTGCGGTTAAAGCTGAATCTTTTATAAACTCACGCCTGCCAATTGTTTTTTTCATAACTGTTTTATTTTATATTTATATTTATCGAAAGCAATTAAGTAAAGTCACGTAGCTTAAAAGGTGACTAAAAACCTTATTTAGCTGGAAGGACCAAATTTAAATGTCTTTATTTTGATATTCCGAAACCATAATTTTCCATCCTCTGTGCCCTGCAAAGAAATATGACCCTTTCGGAATGTTCCAAAATCCGGCCATTGGTGAAACTTGGTGCGTGAGATGATTTTCCACCAGTTGTTATCCCAAAATCTGGTATCAACCACCTTATGTCCGTTTTCAAATAATTGTACATGGCCATTATTGGCAATAATTTCATATTGGTTCCATTTAGGGGCTGGCTCCACCCATTCTGTATCTGCAGGAGCCAGATCATAAAGTGCGCCCGCACGGTGAAGATAAATCCGGCTATCACTTATACTACTATGGTCGGAAGTATAAAGGCAGGACAAATCAGTAATTTGCATTTCGGGTCCTGTTTCATAAGTATTTTTATATTGAGGAGATTCGTTCACGTAAAACATAACTCCGCTATTGGCACAAGCTTGCATTTTCCATTCCAATTTAAGATCGAAGTTTTCATATTCAGCATCGGTTACCAGATCCGCAAAATCCTTATAAACACTTTTTGAATTTTTGTTGAGCGCGATCATCCCATCGTGAACCTGCCATGCTTTTCCGGGTTCTTTTTCAAGGTAAGAATGCCAACCTTTTAGATCTTTACCATCAAACAAAAGCTGCCATCCGTCTGCTTTTTCTTTAGCAGTAAGGGTATTAGGGGTTTGACAAAATGAAATGTTTGGGAGCATGCAAAAAAGAATTCCGATAGCTATCGGAAGAATTGGATTTTTTTTAATCATCTTTTAAAATTTTTTTCTAAGGTATTACTTGTTGAATTAATTCAGCACATTTTTGAAAAAAAATATGAAATAATTTTAAAAATTTTACTGATGGTAAATTATAAACACCGACGGTAGATTATAAACAAGGCTTTCGAAGTGTAGGGCCACGAAATTACAGAAGGTATCACCCTCACAGTCTAATGGTATTACCATCACCATATACTGGTTGCATCAAACTAAAAAGTGCTATGCAAGTCCCTGAAAGGGATTCTT
>DATKQQ010000204.1:0-32367 GCA_035532615.1 Hanamia sp. | reverse complement strand
GATACAGGATTCAAATATGATATCAACAAACACTGGACTCAGATTGCGGATTTTTCAAAAGAAGCCGGAGATATAAAATATGTATGGGAAAAATCAAGATTTTCTTATTTGTATGATGTTATTAGATACGATTTTCATTTTAACGAAGATTGTTCTGAATTTGTTTTTTCAGAAATTATATCATGGATAAACGCAAATCCAATAAATTGCGGCCCCAACTATCGCTGTAGCCAGGAGACTTCTTTGCGGGTGTTGAACTGGACTTTTGCTTTGCATTATTATCGCGACTCGTCATCTCTTACGGATGAAGTTTTTGATAAAATTCAGTTTGCTATTTACTGGCAAATACATCATGTTTTTAAGAATATTAATTTTTCAAGAATAGCAGTAAGGAATAATCATGCGATAACTGAGACTCTCACTTTGTATTTGATTGGAATATTATATCCTCAATTTCCCGGCACCAAAAAATGGAAAGAAAAAGGAAAGTCATGGTTTGAAAAAGAGATCGGGTATCAAATTTATGAAGATGGAACTTTTCTTCAGTTCTCCATGAATTATCATCGGATAGTAATTCAATTGCTTACCTGGGCCATTGTTTTGGCTGAAAAAAATAATGAATCATTTTCACCTGTTGTTTATGGCAGAGCTAAAAAATCTCTTCAGTTTTTGAGGACTTGTATGATTGATGAAAACGGGAATTTGCCTAACTACGGCGCTAATGACGGGGCGCTCTTTTTTAAGCTAAATGATGGAGCCTACAGAGACTACCGGCCATCCTTAGACGCTTTGGCAGTTGCATTAAAAATTGATCTTTCATTTCCGGAAAAGTATGAAGACTTTAATTGGTATGGTTTGGGAAAAAAAACAATGAATCATTGGACGCCAACTATGGGAATTCATTCATTTGATGAAGGAGGATATTATATTTTTCGCGAAGCGGATTCACTTACATTTATAAGATGCGGTAATCATAAAGACCGTCCTTCGCAGGCTGACAATCTGCATTTGGATGTTTGGTACAAAGGACAAAATATTTTATTAGATGGAGGAAGTTATAAATATAATACCGATGAAAAAATCTCTCGGTATTTTATGGGAACCGCTTCGCATAATACAGTGATGCTGGATGATTTTGACCAGATGGAGAAGGGAGCAAGATTTATCTGGTACAATTGGAGCCAATGTAAAAATGTATTTTATGAAGAGACAGGAGATAGCTATAATTTCAGAGGGTCTGTCTCCGCATTTAATCATGTATCGAAGCATATTATTCATGAAAGGGAAATAATTAAAAGAAAGAATAATCCTGAATGGAAAATTAAGGATAGAGTTATTAATAAGCCTTCAGGTATTTCTATGAAACAATTATGGCATTTGCCTATGGATCATTTTCCAATTATATGGAAAAGTGCAACGGGAAATAATGAAGAAATTTTCCCAGAAAAATCAGAAGGCTATGTTTCAGAATTGTATGGTAAAAAAGAACCTTGCGAAATGATTATTTTTCAAACAAAGGGAGATAGAATTGTTACTGAATTTGAAATTGAATAAGCTAAAACACTTTAGGGACACGGGTCACGGCGTCGCCCTTGGGAGTCCCAATAGCTATCGGGAAGGGGTAAGGCTTTACAGTCTGGCAAAGGCTTTCATACATTAAGTCCGACAACAATGTTTTGTAATCTCTTTACCATTTGGTATTAATTTATGAAAATATTACTCTTACACCAGTATTTTTTAGAAGAAGATGATTCCGGCGGATCAAGATGGAATGAAATGGCCAAAGTTTGGGCCGATGAAGGTAATGAAGTAACTGTGTTGGCCGGAATGATACATGCGAATGGGTCTGAAAAAAGAACTGAGTATAAAAAAAAATATTTTGTTCAGAAAAGACAGGGCGCTGTTAATGTGTTGCGTTGCCATGTATCTGAATCCTACAATAAAAGTTTTGCAGGACGACTGTGGGGTTATTTTTCTTTTATGTTTTCTTCTATGTGGGCCGCACTATTTAAAACAAAAGGGAAATTTGATGTGGTACTCGTTACATCCCCCCCTTTGTTTATAGGATTTAGTGGATATATAATTTCAAGATTAAAAAGAGTTCCTCTTGTTTTTGAAGTTCGTGATCTTTGGCCTGAATCGGCAATTGATACCGGAGTTTTGAAAAACAGGACAATTATTAAAATAGCTTTTTGGTTTGAGGGATTTATTTATAAAAAAGCAAAGCTGATCAATGTACTTACACCGGCATTTTACAATACTTTGAAAAATATAAAACATGTCCCGGAACAAAAATTGATAATGATACCAAATGCTTCTGATTTTGATTTGTCAGAAGAACTATTACAAAATTTTGATAGAGAAAATTTTCGTGAGCAAATGGATTTGGATGGAAAGTTTGTGATCACTTATGTAGGTGCTCATGGTGTTGCGAATCATTTGCAGCAGATTTTAGATGCAGCAAAAAAATTGGAAGATACCAATGTTTTGTTTTTATTAATTGGGCAAGGGATGGAAAAAGAAAAATTAAAAAAAACGGTCTCTGAAATGAAGTTGACGAATGTTCGTTTTATAGACTCAGTTCCGAAAAAAGATGTGTTTAAATATATTTTGGCTTCAGAGATGGGCGCCTCTGTTTTAAAGAAAGTGGATACTTTTAAAACAGTGTATTCCAACAAAACATTTGATTACATGAGTTGTAAAAAGCCTGTGTTAATGGCTATTGATGGAGTTTCAAGAAAATTAGTGGACGATGCTCATTGTGGTATATATATAGAGCCGGAAAATATAGAAGAATATGATAAAAATATCCGTTTGTACTTAAATGATAATGAAAGACTAAAAAGAGAAGGGGATAATGGTTATGCTTACGCGAAAAAGAATTTTGACCGTAATGTACTTGCCAGGAAATATATACAAGAAATAAAGTATAAGGTACTAAAAAAAATTAATTGAATGACAGTATTCCCAATTCCCGAACCATACCCAAATTTTCAAAAGAAACCTGTGAATTGTGATTAATTATTCAAGAAAGTAAATGTAATTTTGCTTTCAGAATGGTTTACGGAAATTTTTTAAAACCCCTATTCGATTTTATAATTTCGCTTATAGCTTTTATTATTCTATTGCCTGTTTTTTTTATTGTAATCGTTATTTTGTTGATCGCAAATAATGGGAAACCGTTTTTTCTTCAAAAAAGACCAGGCTTACGCGGAAAAATATTTAAAGTTATCAAGTTCAAAACCATGAATGACAATAAGGATGCGAATGGGAATTTTTTACCGGACTCAAAAAGATTAACAGCGGCCGGAAAATTGATTCGTAAAACTTCTCTTGACGAAATACCACAGTTGCTGAATGTAATAAAAGGAGATATGAGTTTAATTGGTCCGCGACCTTTGTTAGTTGAATACTTACCATTATATAATGATTTTCAAAAAATGAGGCATGAAGTGAAACCAGGGATTACAGGCTGGGCGCAGGTAAATGGAAGAAATGCTATAAGTTGGGAACAAAAATTTGAATATGATGTTTGGTATGTAAATAATTTATCTTTCACATTAGATGCAAAGATTTTTTTTTTAACCTTAAAAAAAATTTTCAAAGCAGAAGGAATCAGTTCAGAAACTTCTCATACAATGGAAAAGTTTATCGGAAATAAAATTTAATGAAGAATACATTTTGCATATATGGAGCCAATGGTCATTCAAAAGTAATTATTGAAATATTGGAAAAGAACCGCCAAATCATCCACGGATTGTATGATGATGATCCTGAAAGGAAATTTCTTTTTGAATATCCTGTCAGCAGTGAAAAGTCATTTTTAAAATTAGCAGGAGTGAATTGGATTGTTGGTGTAGGTGATAATATTACCCGTAAGAAAATTGCTGAAAATAATAAATTGAATTATGGAATTGTATTAGCAAAAAATGCGAATATTTCAAGAAGGATTGTAATAGGAGTTGGAACAGTGATAATGCCCGGTGTAACTATTAATTCGTCTGTTGTCATTGGAAATCAGGTTATCATAAACACGAATGCTTCTGTTGATCACGATTGCATTTTGGGTGACTATGTACACGTCTCTCCTCATGCTACATTATGCGGTGGAGTAAGCCTGGGAAAAGGAGTCCATATCGGTGCGGGCGCTGTAATTATTCCGGGGATTAAAATTGGGAAATGGGCGAAAATAGGTGCCGGTTCCATAATCATAAAAGATGTGCCCGATCAGTTAACGGTAGTAGGAAATCCAGGGAGGATAATAAACTAAATATTTTTAAATGCTTCTACTTTTTTTATAGTATTTTGCAATTATGAATTTACTTTGCGCAAAAAAATAATAATCTTCTTTTTAACGTTAAAGATCTAAATTAAAATCACTTCATGCCATTTCTGACTAAAGAAAAATTACATAAAATCGGTTTTGCCTCCCTGGGAGAAAATGTATTTATATCAGATAAAGCTTCATTTTACAATCCATCGAATATATCCATAGGAAGCTATATAAGGATAGATGACTTTTGTGTTTTATCTGCTGGAAACGGCGGTATAGAATTAAGTGATTTTGTTCACATAGGTTGTCAAAGTTCCATGATTGGCGAAGAAAAGATTAAAATGGGCTATTATAGCGGATTGAGTTCCAAAGTATCTATTTATTCAAGCAATGATGATTTTTCCGGTGATTCTTTGCCTGGTGTAAAAATTTTTATTCCTGAGCAATTCAGAAAACTAACAATAAAGCCAGTAACACTAGAAAGTTATACGATTATAGGATCCAATAGTGTTATTTTACCTGGAGTTACAATTGGAGAAGGAGCAGTAGTAGGGGCACTTTCATTTGTAAGAAAAAATTGTAAACCCTGGTTTACCTATTCAGGAAATCCTTTAAGATGTCTTAGAAAGAGAAGCCATGAAATGCTGAAGTTTATTCCAGAACTTAGAAAAATGCAGGATGATGGACTAATACAAGTGCCCCATTATGGGAATGAATAATTGAAATCTGTAAGTCAAAAAATGAACCCCAAAATATGGCTTTCTCTTCCTCATATTGGAGAAAGTGAGCAAAAATTTGTAAAGCAGGCTTTTGATTCCAACTGGGTAGCCCCGCTTGGACCTAACGTGGATGGCTTTGAAAGAGACCTGGCATCTTTTTTAGAAGAAGATACTCATGTGGCTGCTCTCAGTTCAGGTACTGCAGCGTTGCACCTTGCGCTTATTTTATTAAATGTGCAACCCGGAGATGAGGTGATTTGTCAAAGTATGACATTTTCTGCGTCTGCCAATCCCATTCGTTATTTAGGGGGTATTCCGATTTTCATTGATAGCGAAAAGGATACCTGGAATATGGATCCGGTTATTTTGGAAAAAGCAATAATAGAACGCATAACCAAAGGCAAGAAGCCAAAAGCAATCATTCCTGTACATCTGTATGGGATGCCTGCAAAGATGAATGCGATTATTGCGATAGGTGAAAAATATGATATACCTGTTATAGAAGATGCCGCTGAAGCATTAGGATCATCTATTAATAAGAAAAAATGCGGCACTTTTGGAGATATGGGCGTATTGTCATTTAATGGTAATAAAATAATTACCACTTCTGGAGGCGGTGCATTGGTTTCAAAAAATGAAAAGTATATAAAAGAAGCTACTTTTCTTGCTACACAGGCCCGTGATACCGCACCGCATTATCAGCATTCCCAAATCGGCTATAATTATCGTCTCAGTAATATTAGCGCTGGAATTGGAAGAGGACAAATGGAAGTTTTACCAGAAAGAATTAAGCAAAGAAGATACAATTATACTTTTTATGAGAAGGAGTTAAAGGATCTACCGGGTATTTCTTTTTTGAGTGAACCTGAAGGGTTTTACAGTAACAGGTGGCTTACAACAATCCTGGTTGATCCTGGGAAGAGTGGGGGAGTTACACGGGAGCATATTCGCATAGAGCTTGAAAAAGAGAATATAGAATCCAGACCACTTTGGAAACCAATGCATCTGCAACCTGTTTTTAAAAACTATCCCTATTACGGAAATGGAATTGCAGAAAATTTATTTGCAAATGGTTTGTGCTTACCGTCCGGTAGCAACTTAACTAATGAAGAATTAAAGAGAGTTATAAAATGCATTATGAGCGTTTTTAATAAGTAATTTATAAAATAAAAATTTATTAAACCTTATTAACAGTTTTTGAACTGTTAATAAGGTTTTTCATTTTAAGGGCTTTTAGTAAATTTTTAACACAATTAAACTAATCTATGAAAAATCGGTCATTTAATCTAATTTTGCATAAATCCTTATATTATAGGTTTATGAGCTTTGATTTATTATAAGAGTTTGGTACGTTTGTTGAATTACTAATACTTTGTAATAAAAGAACAATTAGTAAAGATATTTTCCGTTTTTAACCCAATTCATCTGAGAGATTAAATTGATCTTAAAGATTATACACCATAGTCCTTATGCTAGAACGATTTTTTAAAAACAAATATGCGCCACGTTGGATAATATTCTGTTGCGACCTGGCACTAATCACCCTTTCATTTTTATTCTCATTTTTATTAGTGAGGCATTTATTAGTAGATCTGCCGGGTGTTATCAAATTTCTTCCTGCGGTTTATATTAATGTGGTAGTTTATAGTATATGTGTATTTTTTTTCCCAATATACCGGGGAATAATCAGGTATTCCGAAATCAATGATATTATTCGCATTATCAAATTTGCTTCATTGCAATTTGGGTTATGGTTGGTTATATATTCAATTGATACCAAATCAATAGTTACCGGATATCTCCCAATTCCTTTATTAATCATTAATTTGTTTAGTGTAATTTTTATTCTTGTTATGTTCAGGCTTCTGGTAAAAGAAATTTATTCCAGAGCCTCTCAATCTAAATCGAGAGATATTAAGAGAACTATTATATATGGAGCCGGAGAAATGGGGCAGGTAGCAAAGCAAGTGATAGAGCAGGATTTGAAAAACAATATGGTGGTAGTTGGTTTTATTGAAGACAGCAATTCTAAAATAGGTAAAAATCTGGCAGGGTTACCTATTTATGATGCATCGAGCCCACAGTTATCAAAGCTTTTTAAGCAAAAACAAATAACTCAATTATATATTGCTATTGATAAATTATCAGTAGATAAAAAAATTGCTATATCTGATCTTTGTGCGCCATTAAATATTAAAATAAGTGTTATTCCTCATGCCAGCCAATGGCGGGGTGGTCTTTTTGAGAAGAAACAAGTAAAAGACCTGAATATTGAAGATCTGTTAGAAAGAGATGAGATCAGTTTACCTTTTGATATGATACAAAACATTTATCAAAATGAGACTATTATGGTCACCGGGGCTGCAGGATCTATTGGCAGTGAAATTTGCCGTCAATTATCGAAATTTAAATTTAAGAAACTAATTTTATTAGATCAATCTGAATCAGGTTTGTTTGATCTTGAATATGAATTAAAAAAATTCGACCATCAACAAATTCTTAAAATTGAAATTGCTTCTATAAGAGATGCAGCAAAGATCAAAAAAATATTTTCTACCCACAGGCCTGATTTTGTTTTTCACGCGGCTGCCTATAAGCATGTTCCTTTGATGGAAACTTTTACCAGCGAAGCTGTTCTTACAAATGTATTAGGAACTAAAATAATTGCAGATCTGGCTTTAGCATATAAAGTAAAGAAATTTGTGATGGTATCTACAGACAAAGCGGTTAATCCTACCAATGTAATGGGTGCTACTAAAAGGATATCTGAAATTTATATTCAATCTTTGAGCGATAAGAAGAATGTTAAAAGCGAGTTTATAACTACCCGATTTGGTAATGTACTTGGGTCTGCCGGAAGTGTAGTATCTACTTTTAAGAAACAAATCAATTCGGGAGGGCCGGTAACTATTACACACCCGGAAATAACGAGATATTTTATGACGATTCCTGAGGCATCCAAGTTGGTTCTGGAAGCGGGTAAAATAGGAGAATCAGGCGATATTTTATTATTTGATATGGGACGTCCGGTAAAAATAATGGATCTTGCTAAAAGGATGATTCAACTTGCGGGATTTAAACCCACAGATATATCAATTGTTCATACAGGATTACGTCCCGGTGAAAAAATGTACGAAGAACTATTTAAAGATTCCGAAGAGTTTGCAGAAACTTATCATCCAAGAATATTAAGGGCAAAGAAATCACCTAATTTAAATCCTGAATTCAATTCATTAATGCTTGAACTGGAGCAGGCTGCTCTTTCACATAACAACGAAATAATACCTTTTATTTTGCGCAAAATGGTTCCGGAATTTAACTCTAAAAATTTGAAAGAACCTGATTTGAATGAATCAATTACCTTGTCGCCCGTTTTTGAAGATATGAACGGTGCTTTTGAGAGACTTCCAAATTAATTTTTATATTAAAAATAAGTGCAAACTGAGGTTTGAAGCTTAAATACCTGATTAGTATCAGATTAGGTTGATAAAAAGGAGCTACACAAAATTCCCTATTCCAATTTATTTAATAATTTAATCCGGCTATAGAAATTTTATTCTCAATTTAACGTTATACAAGATAATGGGAGGAATTAAAGCTGAATTATTTAAAAATAAATTGTAAAAGTGAAATATATTGTAAAGTAAAAAGCATAATTCTGCTTCAATGGTAATGGTATTATTTTTGGCTTAAATATATTTGACACTGTCTCCCCAAATAGTAAATATGAAATATATATTTTTTTTATTTTATTTTCTTCTTTTCTCAATTGCAATAAATGCACAAAATTTTCATTTAGATTTATTTGCGGGCACATCTAATTATCAGGGCGATTTACAAGATAATGGCTTTCCTTTTAACCAGGCGCATTTTGCGGGAGGCGCCGGGCTTTCCTATGACCTCACGGACCATTTTTCTATAAGGACAGGACTCACGCTTGGCAGAGTGTCTGCAAATGATAAATATGGTAGAAACAGGAACAGAAATTTGAATTTTACTTCGAACATTACTGAGGGGAACTTAGAATTGCAATATTACATTACTCCATTGGTAGAAAATTCTCTATCTCCTTATGTGTTTGCTGGCATTGCGGTTTTTCATTTTGATCCTTACACTTATGATACATCCGGTAAAAAATACTATTTAAAACCTTTGAGTACTGAAGGAGAAGGATTTTTGCCGGGTGTGAAAAACTATAATCTTACACAGATAGCAATTCCTTTTGGTATGGGAGTAAAATTGAATCTAAGCGAAAATATTAATGTAGGAATGGAACTTGGAATTCGAAAACTATTTACCGATTATCTCGATGATGTGAGCACTAATTATGTTAATGACTCGCTTTTGCTTGCTAATCGTGGAGCGACCGCTGTAGAATTAGCTTACAGAGGAAATGAATTAAAAAATGGTGTGCAAACTTATCCTGCAGCAGGTTCTAAAAGAGGAAGCCCTAAGTCAAAGGACATGTATTATTTTATGGGGCTAACGTTATCTTTTAGATTAGGGTCTGGCAGTTATTCTATTCGGCATTCAGAATGGGCATGCCCAAAAAATGTTTTATAGATTTTATGGAAATTAAAATAATTGAAAAAGTACTAATTAAATTTAAGAACAATAAAACAAAATTCATTTAAACATGTATAAAAGAAGTTTTATTAATTAAAATTTTAATTTAAGCACCACTAAAAACCACCTTATGAAAACCTCAGTCATATCAGCATTGCTGATACTTTTTACCATTGGCACCAATGCTCAAAAATTTCATTTAAATCTTTTTGCAGGAGTCTCCAATTATCAAGGAGATCTCTCGGACAAAGGAATAACTTTTAATCATGCACATCCGGCCGGAGGTGTGGGAATTTCTTATGATATTGCCACACATTTTTCTATAAGTACCGGAATCACTTTAGCAAAAGTTTCGGGGAATGATGAATATGGGAAAAACAGGCATAGAAATCTCAATTTTACTTCTAATATAACAGAAGCGAATGTTGGTTTTGAGTATTATATCACTGCACCGGTAGAAAAGCATTCTTTGACACCTTATCTCTTTGCGGGAATAGCTGTGTACCATTTTAATCCTTATACTTTTGACAGTGCCGGGAAAAAATACTTTTTGAAACCTTTAAGTACCGAAGGAGAGGGTTTTGTGCCAGGAAGAAAAAGTTATAATCTTACCCAAATGGCTATTCCTTTTGGAGCAGGCGTTAAATTATCGCTAAGTGATAATGTAAATGTTGGTATTGAGATCGGATATAGAAAATTGTTTACAGATTATCTTGATGATGTAAGTACAACTTATGTTGATGAAAATTTGTTATTAGCTAATAGAGGAGCAGAGGCAGTACAACTTGCATATAGAGGTGATGAACTTAAAAATGGTGTGCAAACTTATCCTGCTGCGGGAAGCAAACGCGGCAATCCTAATCATAATGATTCCTATTATTTTACAGGAATCACACTTTCCTTTAGACTTGGAGGGGGAGGTTTGGGTAAATATACTGAATACAGGTGCCCAGGAAATGTTTTATAGTTGTGTAATGTTTTTTACTTTGCAAGGTGTATGGCAGTGAATAATTTTATGCGTTAGAGATGTTTACTTTTGAGGCCTGAACGATTCTCCGTATAATGGTTCAGACTGATAAAATTTTTGACCCACACATAAAAGATTCACTAATTTATCCTTGAAGAAGATAATACTTTGAAATTTTAAAATCAGAATTAAGAATTACTTAAGCTATAAATTCCAGGAATCGATTTTCCTATTTATCATCCTTTATCTTTGCCTGCGATATGGCGTACAAAAATTTAAAGGAATTTATTAATGTTTTAGAAAAAGAAAATGAGCTCATCCGCATAAATGAATACGTGAACCCTTATTTGGAAATTGCTGAAATAACTGACAGGATCAGCAAGAGTAAAGATGGTGGCAAAGCCTTGCTTTTTGAAAATACGGGTTTCGCTTTCCCGGTGCTAATGAATGCATATGGTAGTGAAAAAAGAATGTGCCTTTCTCTTGGAGTTCACGATTTAAATGATACCGCAAAGGAAATAGAAAATTTATTTCATCTCCTTTCTTCGCCTAAAGAAAGCATTATAGAAAAATTAAAAATGCTACCCAAATTAGGGCAGTTTGCAAGTTGGATGCCTAAAATAATTGGGGGGAGAGGGGAATGCCAACAGGTAATTATGCAGGATCCTGATATTACTAAATTGCCTGTGATAACATGTTGGCCAAAAGATGGTGGGCCATTTGTAACGCTGCCCATTATACACACAAAAGATCCTGTTAATCATTCACGAAATGTGGGGATGTACCGCATGCAGATTTTTGGCCCGCAACTCACCGGAATGCATTGGCATAAGCATAAAGTATCTGCAAAACATTTTAATGAATATAAGAAACTGAATAAACGTATGCCCATTGCCGTTGCATTGGGTGGAGATCCGGTATATGCTTATGCGGCTACGGCACCTTTGCCCGAAAATGTAGATGAATATATGCTGGCAGGCTTTTTAAGAAAGAAAAGAGTGGAATTGGTAAAATGTATTTCCCAATCGGATGTGGAAGTTCCGTCAGATGCAGATTTTATTATTGAAGGTTATGTTGATCCAAATGATGAATTAATTTGGGAAGGGCCTTTTGGAGATCACACTGGCTATTATTCTTTGCCTGATTGGTATCCCAGGTTTCATATCACGGCTATTACACATAAAAAAAATGCGATTTACCCAGCTACCATCGTGGGAATTCCTCCTCAGGAAGATGCCTGGTTGGGAAAAGCAACAGAAAGAATATTTTTAGCTCCTATCAAAATGACATTGGTTCCTGAGATCGTTGATATGGAAATGCCGGTGGAAGGCGTTTTTCATAATCTCGTTATTGCTAAAATTCAAAAGGATTACGCTGGTCAGGCACAAAAAGTTATGAATGCTATGTGGGGCGCCGGGCAAATGATGTTTAATAAAATATTGGTGGTGGCCTCCCCTGAACCCTCCATGGGAGGGGAGCAAGAAACTTTCAGGATCACTGATTATGAAAGTTTAGCAAAGTTTGTTTTTAAAAATTTAAATCCCTCCACGGATATTTTTTTTTCGCAGGGGCCAATGGATGTACTGGATCATAGCTGCAGCAAACTGGGCTTTGGAGGCAAAATGTGTATAGATGGTACTTTTAAATATGATGAAGAAATAGATGAGCAATTCTCGTCTATTCTTCACAGTTTTACACTAAAATCAGCAAAAGAATTATCAGAAACATTCCCTGAAATAAAAACAATTAATTATTCATTGATTGAAAAAGAAATTCCGTGCCTGGTTATTTCCGTTGAGAAAAACAAAAAGAATCATATAAAAGAATTGCATGAATTAATTTGCCAAACAAAATATGCGGTGGGAATAAAAATGATCCTGTATGTGGAACATACAGTAGATGCCAATGACCTGCCGGTTGCATTATGGCGCTTTTGTAACAACCTTGATCCTAAGCGGGACCATTTCATAATAAAGAAACAAATAACAGGAAATCCTACTCGATATTTTGCCTGTATTGGCTTTGACGGTACTCAGAAGACAAAAGAATTTGATGATTTTTACCGCGATTGGCCAAACATTATTATTGCAGATGACAAAACAATTAAATCCGTTGATGAAAAGTGGCTCAAATTGGGTCTGGGAGAATTTATTCCTTCGCCTTCTTTAAAATACAAAAGTCAGATGTATGGGGAAGAAGCTATAGCCTCCCAAAACCCTCCCAATGGGCTTACGAAAGTTCTGAAATAGCAAATTAATATATTATGCAGTTTTGAAGAGGAAACTCTCCTTAAATATCTGTCGCTTCTCCATACGCAACTGCAGAAGCTTCTTTAATTGCTTCACTAATAGTTGGATGTGGATGGATTGAATTTAAAATTTCATGACCTGTGGTCTCCAACTTTCGTGCAACTACCACTTCAGCAATTATTTCTGTAACATTATATCCTATGGCATGGCAACCTAATAATTCGCCATATTTGGCGTCATAAATTATTTTTACAAACCCTTCTGTAGCACCTACTGCTGTTGCTTTTCCGCTGGCCATAAAAGGGAATTTACCAATCTTTAATTCATAACCTGCATCCTTAGCCGCTTTTTCTGTATAACCAACAGAAGCAATTTCAGGAGAGCAATAAGTGCATCCCGGAACATTATTATAATCTATCGGTTCAGGATTTTTACCTGCGATATGTTCGGCAGCATTAATACCTTCTTTGGAGGCTTTATGAGCCAACGCCTGGTGAGGAGTGCAATCACCAATTGCATAAATGCCAGGGATATTTGTTTGCATGTTTCCATCAACCACAATCCTTCCTTTATCTGTTTTTATTTTTAGTTCTTCCAGGCCGATATTTTCGATATTGGCAGTAATCCCAACGGCGCTTAAAAGTACATCAGCTTCAAGAGTTACTTCTCCATTTTGGGTTTTTACTTTTGCTTTTACACCTTCACCACTAGTATCCACGCCCGTTACTTCACTGCTGGTCATTATAGTGATTCCTTGTTTTTTAAAACTTTTTTCTAATTCTTTGGAAACTTCTTCATCTTCTACAGGCACCACTCTTGGCAAAAATTCAACAATTGTTACTTTAGTTCCAATGCTGTTATAAAAATAAGCAAACTCAGTACCGATAGCGCCGGAGCCAACAACTATAATGGATTTAGGTTGATTAGGCAAACTCATTGCCGTACGATATTCGATTATTTTTTTGCCATCCAATTTTAATGCAGGCAATTCCCTCGCCCGGGCACCGGTAGAGATAATAATATTTTTTGCTTCTAATGTTTGTTTTTTCCCATCAGCAGCTGTTACTTCTAATTTATTGGGAGCCACTAATTTCCCATTACCCATTACCACATCTATCTTATTTTTTTTCATCAAAAATGCAACGCCTTTATTCATTTTATCTGCTACGACACGGCTTCGTTTGATTACATTTCCAAAATTCGGTTTAGGATCATTTACTTCAATACCATAATCTGTGGAATGTTTGGCATACTCCATTACCTGGGCACTTTTCAAAAGAGCTTTAGTAGGAATACAACCCCAGTTGAGACAAATACCGCCCAGGCTTTCACGTTCTACAATGGCCACTTTTTTTCCTAATTGAGACGCTCTTATTGCTGCAGGATAGCCGCCGGGGCCACTGCCTAAAACTATTACATCATATTGCATATTGAGTATAAATTTTTTATTTTAAATTTTGTTTTTGTAAATGGTGCAAAATTACTTTAGAATGTGCAAAGCGCAAAACTGCCAGTTGCCAGGCTATTGAAACCTTATGAATTTTTACTGATATTTGAGGACAAAAATTATCTCAATACTTTCGCAAGGTATTGTCAATTCTTAAAGGAACCCCATGAAAACAGCGATTCTTTTTTTAGGAATTTTTTCTATTTTAATTATAACAGGTTGTAGCGTCTCGCGTAAAGTGAATAAGCCTGAAATAACAAACAGCACCGATATACAGAGTAATGTTATTATAAAAAATAAAGCTCCTGAAGTTGAAATATATACTAAAGATGTTGCAGCCAGTGATGTGGTAAATTTTGCCAAAACGCTCATAGGCATAAAATATAAATACGGCTCATCATCAAAAACTGAAGGTTTTGATTGCTCCGGATTTGTAAATTATGTTTTTAATCATTTTAAAATATCTGTGCCGCGCGAGTCAGTAAATTTTACTAACGCAGGAGTAGAAATCCCAATAAATGACAGTAAACCAGGTGACCTGATTTTATTTACCGGAAGCAACGCGAAAAGTGGTATCGTTGGGCATTTGGGAATCGTTACTGAGAATAAAAATGGTAATATCAAATTTATTCATGCTTCAGAAAGCAGGGGTGTAATAATTTCGGAAATGAATTCTTATTTTATTCCCCGTTTTGTAAAAGTAAACAGGGTATTTACAGTTTTTTAATTTACTAACGAACTTACTTTGGTTTCAGACAGATTTCACGAATTTTTGCGTGAATTCAAATTTACTGGTGACTCCAAACTAAGATCTAATTTTCTGTTTCTCTTCTGCAATTGTTTTTAAGGTATTAATGCTAAGATTGAATTCGAAACCGATCATCACGACCATTGAATTTAGAAATATCATGATCATAATTACCATGATAGTTCCTATAGAACCATATAGCAAATTATACCTTCCAAAATTATTTACGAAAACAGTGAAAGCTAAAGTAACAAGGATAGTTAAAAAAGTTGCAATCACAGCACCGGGAGAAACGAGATGCCATCTTATAGTAGTGGAGGGGGCATAACGATAAATAAAGGCATAAGAAAAGAAAATCAGTCCGATAATGAATATCCATTTTCCATAAAGGATCAGGTTTCTTAAATGGATATCCTTTACACCCAGCCAGTTCAATATATTTCTTTGAAGAAGTAATAAAATAAGGCAGGCTAATAATAATCCAAAAAGCATAATGGTCAGTTTAATCGCTTCCAACCTGGTTTTTAAACCTTTCATTTTTTCAAAACCAACATGATCCTTATTGAATGAACGCATAAGTCCCATTACAGCTCCTGAAGCAAAAAAAAGGGATAGGATAAAAGTAAAAGATATCATACCAATTTTAGACCCGTTAAAAAAACTATCTACAAATTGTATCAAACTGTTATTATATGTTTTGGAGGGAATAATGTCGTTGATAAGCCCATGCAATTGAATTTTCAGAGCCCTCTTAGAAATGAATGGCAGATTGGGAATCAATGTGAAAAGAAACAAGCATGACGTAGGTACCGACATGATGAAATTATAGGAAATGGCCGAAACCTTTTCCGTAAAATCGGGTAAATTAAACCTTTTAAATATATTTTTTAGAACTGCATACAACTTCATTCCCTGAAAACCTGGAGGAGACCATTTTTTACTTTTTCTGATAAAATATTTTATCGGATGAATGATCAAATAAATATGTGGTTTTTTTTTCAATTCTTTCCTAAAAAAATATTACCCTATTATTAATTGTAAAAATCTAAAATAGCCTATTTATTATTGATCTTGCCCTTTTGATTTGATTAAACTGTCTAATGCCTTCTGATATGCCTTTGCGTTAATTTGATGCTGTTGATAGGTAGAAGCAAAATTCGAGTATCCCGAAAAATCTGAACGCGCTACAAAAAATAAATAATCCGTTTGAGGTGAATCTAATACGGCATCAATTGTTTTGATAGAAGGTGTGCAAATAGGTCCCGGCGGCAGCCCTTTATTTAAATAGGTATTGAAGGGCGACGGTGTTTCAAGATACTTATTATAAATTCTTTTTAACCCA
Organism: Hanamia sp.; assembly: GCA_035532615.1. Lineage (GTDB taxonomy): Bacteria > Bacteroidota > Bacteroidia > Chitinophagales > Chitinophagaceae > Ginsengibacter. The sequence continues at coordinate 16,056 of DATKQQ010000204.1, read as the reverse complement.
AAATCTTTCAATGCAAATTTTACCGTTGGGTCTGCGGCTAATTTCATTCCCTTTCTCAGGCGGTTAATATACACGCTCGCTATTTTACCTTTATCATCCTGCTTGTTGGTTTCTTCCTCTACAATAGAAGCAAGAGTATATACCTGCTGCGGCGTAAGCTGAAGTTGTTGAGCTTTTTCCAATCTTTCTTTATTCCAGAATTTTTGCTCCTCCTCATATAATTTCAAAAAAATTTTTTTCATCGGTGTATTCCATACAAAAATATAGGTATTGGGAATTACATCAGTCAATACTGTATTAGTATCCACATCAAATTGCTTCAGCGAATCAGTATCATTCAAAAAGTGAATTACAGCAAGTGAGTCAGTTTCAAAATCTCCTGCAATTTTTTTGGCAAGATCTTCTTTGGTTCTCAATTTAGTTATCACTAATTTAACAGGAACTTGTTTGCCGGAATGAAGCATTATTAAAAGATGATATAAACTCATTCCTTCCGGAATTTTATATTTTCCTGCCTTTACTTTTTGGGGATACTCTATATTCTCTGCAATTTTATCAAACCAAAAAGTTCCTTTAATAATATTATTTTTTAGTAAACTGTCTTTTACCTGTTGATAAACAGCTCCGGTTGGAATATACAAAAACTTTTTTTCAGGGTTTTGGGTCACAGGGCCAAAAATATTCCATGCGCAAAAAGCAATTCCAATAACAATGAGTAGGAGGAAATATAAAATGATCTTCTTAAGTTTCATTGGGCAGACTTGAAATTCATATTCAATATAATATCATATCATTTTGAAAGTTATTAAAAATAATAAAAAACCCTGTCTTATTCAAAGACAGGGTAACGTATTTTTTGGTTAATTATTTCTGAGTACCTGGAGTTTGTACCGGAGGTGGTGCTGAAAGTGGAACGGTATTGTTTTGTTGTGGTGCTAAAGGGGTACCTACCGGAGCCTGGTTGATAAGGTTATCTCTTGAATTAACTCCACCTGCTTTTGGTATAAACAAGGTAGAAGTTAAACATAAAGCCCCGATGATTATTGCAAAAAGCCAGGTACCTTTTTCAAGTACATCTGTTGTTTGTTTTACACCCATTAACTGGTTACTAAATCCACCCAAAGAGGAGGTAAGACCACCGCCTTTGGGATTTTGAATCAGCACAATAATTCCTAAAATAATGGAAGATAAAATGATAATAATTACAAAGAGAAACTGCATATTAAACGATTTTTAAACTTTCTATTTTGGCTGCAAAGTACGCACTTTTGGAGGGATTTATCAAACTTAATTTTTGATACATTTCTATGGCTTTTTCTTTCTTGTTTTGTTTTATCAAAACCTCTGCCATAGCCTCTGTGAGTACATTTGCATTTTGATTAGAAACCTCGGCAGATGACTGTATTATTTTTTCAATTACCTCATTTTGTTCGGGAAGTTGACCGGGGTGCAGTTTTTTCATACTCTTTAACCATGCCGTAAAACTTTTTACCTGCTGCCCAAGATGGTCATTTTCCAAAACTTCTTCTGAAATTTTTATTCCCTGTGATGCAAAATAATCTACAGTGTGAAGCGGTTCAAACGAAATTGGTTCTTCTTCATTATTGGCTGCAACATATGATTCGGATTCAAATGGTTTTAGTATTGTTCTTTCTCCTTGTTCTTCTTTTCTTTCTTCATTTATAGTATCATTTTCGGAAACAGGAATTTCTGCTGCTTGCCTGCCTGCCGGTAGGCCAGGCTCCTCAACTACCGCTGGAATATTTTCTTCCTTTTTTTCATTTTGAATTTCTTCTTGAAAAGAACATTCCTTATTTTCTTCAGAAACAAAGTTATTTTCAGAAACAGGAATTTCTGTTATTTGCTTGGCTGCCGGTAGGCCAGGTTCTTCAATCGCCGCCGGAATATTTTCTTCTGCTTTTCCATTTTGAATTTCTTCTTGAAAAGAACTTTCCTTGTTTTCTTCAGAAATAAAGTTATTTTCAGAAACAGGAATTTCTGTTATTGATTCTTCAATTGCCGCCGGAATATTTTCTTCTGTTTTTTCATTTTGAATTTCTTCTTGAAAAGAACTTTCCTTCTTTTCTTCAGGGATATTTCCTGGAACCGGAATTTCTGTTATTGGTTCTTCTATTGCCACCGGAATATTTTCTTCTGCTTTTTCATTTTGAATCCCTTCTTGAAAAGAACTTTCCTTGTTTTCTTCAGGGATATTTCCAGAAACCAGAATTTCTGGTATTGGTTCTTCTGCCGATTCAAAAGCAAATCCAGTTGATAAATTCCCATTATAGATTTCTGTTAATTGATATTGGATCCAAAAAGGGTTATTGAAATAGATACCGGTTTGTTTTGCTAATTTATCAAAAGCAGGATTATTTTTTTTTTGGTAATGATATAAAAGTAAAAACCTTGTAACAGAACTAAATGGATATTTTTTTACATTTTTTTCAAGTGTGTCAATATCATTGGCAATACCGGAATAAAAAAGTTCTGCGTAATTGGTACTTGTATTCATTAATAATAAGTATTACCAGTTTGAAAATATTTTATTAAAGATAGCGTCTGTCAATGTTTTAAGTATATTAGTCATTAGACTGGTTTCTGCATCCTGAATACTTTCCGTTGCCGGATAATCGTAATTGTTAGTAATGTCAGCTTCAAAACTCTTGTCGGGATCAGGATCTACCGTGTTTTTAAATATGAGGTGAAAAGTGACATTTAATCTGTCGGTAGCTGCCTGCTGACCGGCGACACCGCTTGTGCTAAAGCTGTAATCTGATATGTAACCGCTAATATCATAATTGGCATCATCATTAGTTGTCTCTCTTAATCTTGTTTCTCCTATGATTTTTTGTTTTAGTTGTTCTGTTAATTGAGGAGCAATGGTTGGGTTTACATATCGTGCTTTATTTTGAAATAAATTCACACGGAAGTTTTTGATATCTGCAGGAATGGGAGAGCTATCTTTAAAAGAATATTTACAAGTAGCAAAACTGAATGTTAAAAACACCAGGCTAAGAATTGTAAGGAGCTTTATGGATTTTTTAAATTTCATTTTACTTTAATTAAATTTCTTTTTTCCCTTTAGGTTAAGATTCACTCATTAATATTATACTCTTTCAATTTTCTGTAAAGCGTTCTTTCACTAATTCCCAGGTCGCCGGAAGCATCTCTTCTTTTCCCGCGATGTTTTTTTAATGCTTTAATAATTAAATCTTTTTCTGCGTCCATGATACTGAGTGATTCTTCCACTTCCTGGTGTTCATCCACATTTTTATTCTGAAGAACTACTGGTTGCCCAGGCGAAATAGACGACGCAAGTTGTTCCTCCTGAAAATTATTCAACAGGTTGTTATTTCTGAAATGATTTTCGCGAATGGCAGATGGGTTTTGCATCGCGTCAAAAAACATTCTTTTCAATTCAGTTACATCTTTCTTTACATCAAAAAATAATTTGTATAATATTTCCCTTTCATTGGCAAATTCTTTTTGGTTATTTTCCTGCTGATGGGAAGCCAGTACCGGTAAACGATTAAAATTAGCTTCGGGTAAGAATTTTCTTAATTCATCTCCGCTAATCTGTTTTTCTTTTGAAAGAACCGAAACCTGCTCAGCAATATTTTTTAATTCACGCACATTTCCCGGCCACGGATAATTTACAAGCGCGTTTTTTGCATCTTCGCTCAGTTGAACCGGGGGTGATTTATATTTTTCAGAAAAATCAACCGCGAATTTCCTGAACAATAAAGAAATGTCTTCTTTGCGGTCGCGCAATGCCGGAACCCTTATGGGCACTGTATTTAGACGATAATATAAATCTTCGCGAAATCTTCCGGAATGCGTGTATTCCAGTAGATCTTTGTTTGTAGCAGTAATCACTCTTACATCCGTTTTTTGCACCTTGGAAGAACCCACGCGTATGTATTCACCTGCTTCGAGCACCCGCAATAACCTTGCCTGTGTGCCAAGAGGAAGTTCGCCGACTTCATCCAGGAAAATAGTACCACTGTTTACGGTTTCAAAATATCCTTTTCTCGAATCCACAGCTCCGGTAAACGAACCTTTTTCATGACCAAAAAGCTCTGAGTCTATCGTCCCTTCAGGGATAGCGCCGCAATTGACAGCGATAAACGGATTGTGTTTACGTGCTGAAAGCGAATGAATGATATGCGAAAAAACTTCTTTTCCCACGCCGCTTTCACCGTTTATTAAAACGCTAAGATCGGTATTGGCTACTTGTATCGCTACATCCAAAGCATATACCAATGCCGGCGAATTGCCTATAATTCCAAATCTGTTTTTTATTGCTTGCTGATCCATTACTTTTTTAAAATTTTAGCAATTTCTTCTTTTAAGATAGGAATGTGCTTTTTAATTGTTATATACAAACGTTCAGATTCAATCATGTCATAATCATGAATTACAATGTGCCTCATACTTATGATGTTTTTCAAATTGGTAATTGCTAAATTTTTTTCAACTTTATTGGCTTTATACAATGCTTCTCCAATAATTGAGATGCCTCTTTCTACTGCCCATTTGAATTCAATTTTTTCTAGTTTATCTAATGTAATTTCAGCTGTAAAGGATTCTAAATTATTAATGGCTTCCAATACATCGAAAATATATTTTTGTAAATCAGGATCTGGCATAAATCAATTTTTTGGACTTTTCAACTGAATTTATAAAATATGGATTTTTTAATCTATTAGGAATTAAATCTACCTTTCTTCCAAGTATTTCTTCCAGATTTTCTTTCAGAATAAAAAAATTAGTAACCAAATCAAAATCTCCTTTATCCCAATCGGGATAATTTTCCAGGTCATATTCATACAAAAAATCCACATCACTTTTTTCATTGAAAAATTTTTTGTCTGTAGCACTTCCAAAAAGATATAGCGATTTCAATTTATGCTTTTTACATAGTTCAATTATTTTGGGGATATTATTTTCAACTATTGATATCATATTTGTAATTTTATTTCTCCCATCAATGTTCCTGCTGTACATCTTTCTATAAACACATCAATATAATCTCTCTTATTCCAATTTCCCGCTTTAGGGAATACCACCATTTTATTGTGATCCGTTCTGCCATTCCAGTGTTCATTGCTTTTTCTGGAATCGCCTTCTATTAAAACTTTGAATGTTTTTCCTAAATCCCTTTCCATGCTTTTTAAAGAATAAATACGATGTAGAGCTACTATTTCCTGTAATCTTCTTTTCTTTACTTCAAGTGGCACATCATCTTTAAACCGCCGTTCAGCAAGAGTCCCCGGACGTTCAGAATAAAAATACATATAAGCCAGGTCGTATTCACAATATTCAAAAAGACTTAAGGTTTCTTTGTGATCTTCTTCTGTTTCCCCACAAAAACCCGTAATGGAATCTGTAGATAATCCACATCCGGGAAGTATTTCTCTTATTCTGTTGACTTTTGAAATATACCACTCGCGTGTATAAGTTCGGTTCATCATTTGCAAAATTCTCGTGCTTCCGCTTTGTACAGGAAGGTGAATATATTTACAAATGTTGTCGTACTTCTTCATTGTAAATAAAACTTTATCCGTAATATCTTTGGGATGAGAAGTAGAAAATCTTACGCGAAGCAAAGGTGATATTTGGGCTACTTTCTCCAGCAAATTCGCAAAAGAAACAATAGAATTATCAGAATTCACCCATTGGTAGCTATCTACATTTTGACCTAATAAAGTTACTTCCCGATAGCCATCATCAAACAATTCCCTGCATTCCTTTATAACAGAATCAGCATCCCGGCTGCGTTCACGGCCTCGCGTAAATGGAACCACACAAAAAGAACACATATTATTACAACCCCGCATGATGCTTACGAATGCGGTAACTCCATTACTGTTTAATCTGATTGGAGAAATATCGCCATAGGTTTCTTCCCGGCTTAATAATACATTTACTCCTTTTTGTCCGCTTTCTGCTTCTTCAATTAATGAGGGTAAAGAACGATAGGCATCTGGTCCAACAACTATATCCACTAATTTTTCTTCCTCCAGAAATTTTGATTTCAATCTTTCTGCCATGCAACCCAACACTCCTATAAGCAACCCGGGATTATGCTTTTTTATTTTTCTGAATTCTGTCAGCCTCTTTCTAACCGTTGCTTCTGCTTTTTCACGAATGGAACAGGTGTTAATGAAGATCATGTCGGCATCTTCAAAATTGGAAGAAATCCTATAACCTTGTTTTTGTAAAATAGATGCAATTACCTCGCTGTCAGCAAAATTCATAGCGCAGCCATAGCTTTCTATATAAAATTTTTTTTCAAATGAATTATTGATCAGTTCTTTTGGCGCAAATACTTCCCCTTGCCTGCTTTCGTCATGTTTCTTATTTATAAGTAATTCTGCCATTTTCCACTTTTAATAATTGGGCTGGCAAAGATAATAAATTAAAAAATTGCGACACTATGGCAGAAAGTTAATAATATAGTTTTGTGACTAAGTATATATAAGTAGATGTTTTGAAAGAAAATTAAAGTTTAAATTTTTTTATGAAAAATGGAAGCTAATTAAATGTTTAGCTTCGAAAAAACGAGTTAATATAATGCTGAAATTCTTTCCAGTAATTATTTTAAAATAGTTAGAAGGTATTTCTCTTTCTGCTTGCTAATGCGAATTTTGTTTCTGAATTGTAATGCAGGAGAAACAAAAGAATAAAAAATGATTTCTATATGTGTAGAAATATTCAATTGAAAAAGTAAAATTGGTGGAAATTTAAATAATTATCCATAAAATTTTTCAATTACAAAATGACTAAATAAAAGTGCACAGTGGTGACAATGCCCGTGGTAGCCCTTTTGGAATATTTTTTAAGAAGTTTTTATAAAATATAATAATAGGTTACCTTTTCTTGAGTTCTAAAATATTGCCAGCAATTTTTTTACCATTAATTTAGACGCTTAATTTTATCTATGTCGCAGGTACGAAAGCAAAGTATCATCTCTACGGTTTTTATTTATGGGGGATTTTTCATTGGGTTTATCAGTACCTATCTTTTTACAAGGCAAGGTTCTTTATTTACACCTTCTGAATATGGGTTGACTGGTATTTTTTTATCTGTCGGCAACATCATGTTTGCTTTTGCCAATCTCGGAACAGTAGCAGTAGTATATAAATTTTATCCTTATTATAACGACAATCTCCCCAAAAAGAAAAATGATCTTTTAACGTGGACGCTGCTGATAAGCGTCATAGGTTTTTGTTGCGTGATTTTGGCAGGTATTATTTTCAAAGGACTTGTTATCCGTAAGTTTGGTGGCAATTCTCCTGAGTTTGTCAAATATTATTTTTGGGTTTTCCCTTTTGGTTTTTCTATACTTCTTTTTTCGATGTTTGAAATTTTTGCATGGAACATTCGCAAATCAATTTTTACTACTTTTTTGCGCGAACTTTTATTTAGAATAGTCACTTTGATACTTATTTTTTTATTGAGTTTCAAATGGATCAAAAGTTTTGACACATTTATTAAAATGTATGCATTTAGTTATGGGGTTGTAGCATTAGTCCTTTTAATTTATCTGATCTGGAAAAAAGAATTTTATATAACGTTTACCGTAAGTCGTGTTACTAAAAGGTTTTATAAAAAAATGATTTCGATGGCTTCTTTGGTTTATGTGGGCAGCACTATTTATACGATTGCCGTGTTTATAGATCAGATTATAATCATGTCGCTTATGGGGACTGGCCCTGTAGGAATATTTTTGTTGGGATTTGTGGTATCTGGTTTGGTTCAGGCTCCTCAAAGAGGCGCTGTGGCAGCATCTATACCGGTTTTGTCCAAAGCATGGAAAGATAAAGATTATGAAAAGATCAATTTAATTTACCAGCGTTCGGGCATTAATCTGCTTATTGTTTCTTTAGGAATTTTTTTACTTGTCTGGCTCAATTATGCCGATGCCGTGCATACTTTTAAACTCAAGCCGGCTTATCTTCAGTCGGAATGGATATTTTTCTTTTTAGGATTAGCAAGAGTGGTTGATTTGGGAACGGGGGTTAATTCTCAGATCATTGGTACATCTACATTCTGGCGTTTTGAGTTTATAAGCGGAATGATATTGCTATTACTTGCTGTGCCACTTAATTATTACCTGGTAAAACACAATGGCATCATTGGTGCAGGTTATTCAGCACTTATCTCTCTGTCTGTTTATAATATAATTAGAATAGTATTCCTGAAAAGAAAATTCAACATGCAACCCTTTAGTATGAAAACTCTGTACGCGATCATTGTTGCTGTTGTTTGTTATTTTATATGCTATTATGTTTTTATTTCTATGCATGGTTTTTTTGCAATTATTTTCAGAACGGCTTTATTTAGTTTATCATATATAGGAGCTATTATTTATTTTGATTTGTCTCCCGATGTATTGCCCGTACTGAGTACCATTAGAAAAAGAATTTTCGGAGAGGAAAAATCATATTAATCAATCCAGGATTTTTTTAAACTTATTTAAATTTTACTGTTCTATGAAACCTTTCTGGCTTTTCAGTAAAAAAGCAGGATTCTGTTTCTTTAAGATTTTAACTTTTGTTAGTATATACCGGAAAAGTTACATTACGTTATCATTATTATATTTGCTATTATGACTACAGAACTACTTAAAGATTTGAAAGACCGTTTATCGGTTTTGAGGAGGTTTCTTTGACGTGGAGAACCGGGAACAAAAGATAAATAACGATAAGCAACTTTCCCTTTCACCAGGTTTTTGGGATGACAGTAAGCGCGCTACCTCTATTTTAAAATCCATGAAACTGGATGAATATTGGGTGAATTTGTATGCTGATGTGAAAACAAAAGTGGAAGATTTTTCTGTACTTTTTGATTTTTGGAAAGAAGGAGAAGCTTCCGAAAATGAGGTAAAGGAGGCCTATGATGCTGCCTTAAAAGCAACCGAGGAAACAGAATTCAAGAGTACTTTAAATAAAGCGGAAGATGAAATGCCTGCCATCCTGCAGATCAATAGTGGCGCAGGCGGAACTGAAAGCCAGGATTGGGCCGAAATGCTTTTGCGTATGTACAGGATGTATGGAGAAAAGCAGGGATGGAGTGTAACCGAACTTGATTACCAGGCAGGCGATGGTGCCGGTATAAAAAGTGCTACCTTACAGTTTGACGGTCCGTTTGCTTTCGGTTTTTTAAAGGCGGAAAGTGGCGTTCATCGGCTGGTACGCATTTCTCCGTTTGATAGCAATGCACGCAGGCATACCAGCTTTGCTAGCGTTTATGTATATCCGTTAATTGATGATTCGATAGAAATAAAAGTGAGCCCGGCAGATGTGGAGTGGGCATTTTTCAGAAGCGGCGGCAGTGGTGGACAAAATGTAAATAAGGTAGAAACCGCAGTGAGATTGACTCACAAGCCTTCGGGAATCATTGTGGAATGTCAACAGGCGCGAACACAGGGAGAAAATCGTGAGAAAGCCATGGCGATGCTAAAAAGCCGTTTATATGAAGAAGAAATGCGTAAACGCCAGGAAAAATTAGATATCAACAATTCTTCTAAGAAAAAAATTGAGTGGGGAAGCCAGATACGCAGTTATGTTTTTCATCCTTATAAAATGATAAAAGACCATCGCACAGATTATGAAGTAGGAAATGTAGGGCCGGTAATGGATGGAGAATTGGATGGATTTATAAAAGCGTATTTGATGATGGAAAATTAATGTGATAATTTGCTTATGTCAAATGTGAAAAAACTTATATTTTTTAATTAATAACTAATCAAACATGCCTTCCATTCTTATAATAGATGATGAAAAAGCGATCCGAAAAACTCTTACGGAGATTTTGGGATTTGAGGGTTATAAAATTGATGAAGCCGCTGATGGCGAAGAGGGCCTGAAAAAATTCAAGGAAAAAAATTATGATCTGGTTTTGTGCGATATTAAAATGCCAAAATTAGACGGAATTGAATTTCTGGAGAAGGCAAAAGAAATTAATTACGAGACTCCCATCATTATTATCAGTGGCCATGGAAATATTGAAACCGCTGTAGAAGCCGTAAAAAAGGGTGCTTACGATTATATTTCAAAACCCCCTGATTTGAACCGAATGCTTATCACGCTTCGGAACGCGATGGATAAAACGACTTTGGTTGCTGAAACAAAAGTACTGAAGCGAAAAGTGAGCAAGGTCCAGGAGATAATCGGAGAATCAGCGCCCATAAGAAAAATAAAAGAAACTATTGAAAAGATTGCACCAACAGAAGCCAGGGTTTTAATCACCGGTGAAAATGGAGCAGGCAAGGAATTAGTGGCAAGATGGATACACGAGAAAAGCGCCCGCTGTTCGGGTGCCATGGTAGAAGTTAACTGTGCAGCTATTCCCGGAGAATTAATTGAGAGCGAATTATTCGGCCATGAAAAAGGAAGTTTTACTTCGGCTGTAAAACAACGGATCGGAAAATTTGAACAGGCAAGTGGTGGAACCTTATTTTTAGATGAAATAGGGGATATGAGCCTTAATGCCCAGGCAAAAGTATTGCGGGCTTTGCAGGAAGGTAAAATAACAAGAGTAGGCGCCGACAGGGATATTAATGTAGATGTAAGAGTAATTGCTGCTACAAACAAAGATCTCCTGGCAGAAGTGGAAGATAAAAAATTCAGGCTTGATCTATATCACAGGCTCGGCGTAATTATTTTACATGTACCTACATTAAATGAACGGGCATCCGATATTCCTTTATTGATTGACCGTTTTTTGGAAGATGTTGCCACAGATTATGGGCAATCCAAAAAGTTGATTGATAAAAAAGCCATTGATCTTTTGCAAAAATATAAATGGACGGGCAATGTGCGTGAATTGAGGAATGTGGTGGAAAGATTAATTATTCTTTCCGGAAAAATGATTACCGCCGCTGATGTAGAAAATTTTGTACTACCTAAAAAATAAATTGTTTTGAAGTATTTTATCCACCTTCGGAACTGTAATTAAAAATGAAACACATTTATTCCATAAGTGGTTTCGGCGCTGATGAACGGGTTTTTTCAAAACTTGATTTTGGGGAAAACGAAGCACATTTTATTCCCTGGATAATTCCTGAAAAAAATGAGAGTATTGCTTCCTATGCCAAAAGAATGCAAAAAGATATTCTTCATCCCAATCCTGTTTTGGTGGGATTATCTTTTGGGGGGATGATGAGTATTGAGATTGCAAAAAGGATAACCGTAGAAAAAGTTATTTTGATTTCCAGTATCTGTACTTCTCACGAATTGCCTTTGTACATGAAAATTGCCGGTAAATTACGTCTGAACAGAATGATTCCTATGAAACCTTACCCTATACTGGAGCCATTGGAGAATTACAACCTGGGAGTAAAAACCAAAGAACAAAAAATATTATTAAAGGAATATCGTAAAAATCTAAATCTTCAATACAGCAATTGGGCTATGAACCAGGTGGTGAATTGGAAAAATGAATGGATTCCTCCGGATTTAGTTCATATTCATGGAACCAAAGACCATATTTTCCCGATAAGATATATTCATAACCCGGATTATATTATAAAGGGAGGCGGCCATTTCATCTCAATGAATAATTCAGAAGAAATGAATGAAATTTTGAAAAAAATATTATAATATTCTTTGTTAAACTAATGATAACAATTTTCACACATATTCAAAATACAAAGTTTGCCATACTTTTGTTGCCGTCAAAAAAAATAATTAATGAGCATAGGTTTACTACTATTTATTATTGCTACTATTGCGGTTCTTATTGGTTTATATGGAATGTTTCAAAAAGCAGGAATTACACCCTGGAAAGGTTTAATTCCATTGTATAACACCTGGTGCATGGTAGAAAAGATGGAACTTAAAAAGATATGGTTTTTCCTTCAACTCATTCCTATCGCCGGCCAGTTTATAACCATCTGGATCAATATAAAATTCGTTGAGAATTTTGGCCGTTTTGGACTTGGTCATCATTTTCTTACTGTGTTTTTCCCTTTTATATATTTTCCTTATCTCGGCTTTTCTGACCAGGAAAGATATGCGGGCGTAGCCGTTGTAAAAAATTATAAAAAAGGCGCTATACGTGAATGGATAGATGCCGCTGTTTTTGCAATTGTTGCGGCTACGCTTATCCGGACTTTTGTTTTTGAAGCCTACACGATTCCCACGCCGTCCATGGAGAAGACGTTATTGGTCAATGATTTTTTGTTTGTGAACAAATTTACTTATGGCCCACGCATTCCTGAAACCCCTCTGGCATTGCCTTTTATGTCTCATACTATTATCGGAACTGATATGAAATCTTATGTGGAATGGATTGAAATACCATATACACGTTGGTTTCCACGACCGGTGAAAAGAGAAGATGTAGTGGTTTTTAATTTTCCCGTAAACGATACGCTTATTGACGATGCCCAACATGGTTCAGAGGTAACTTATTACCAGGAAATCCGGCAAAGGATGACAAGCGATCATGTATCTGAAGCGGAGGCAAGAAAAAGAGTACAGGCCCAATATGGCGATTTAATAATCACCCGTCCTGTAGATAAACAAGAATTTTTTATCAAAAGGTGTACAGGTGTGGCAGGTGATACGCTGCAAATTAAGAACAGGATTGTTTATATAGATGGTGTGGCTCAGCCATTGCCTAAACATCACGAATTTAATTATCTTGTTACTACTTCAGGTCCTCTCGATCCGGATCAGCTTAATAGTGTTGGCATTCAGGATAATCCAGACGATCAAAACAGGAACCAGGTACAAATGATAAATTCTAATTCTTATATTATTGGGATGAGTGATGATGAAAAGTTGCAGCTTAAAATGTTGTCCGGAGTAAAAGATATTCAACCCGCACCCCTTCAGGATTATGATAAAGGAATTTATTTATTTCCTTATGAGGCAAATGATGGCTGGACAGTGGATGACTATGGCCCGATATGGATTCCTAAGAAAGGTGCAACTATTACGTTGAATCCCGAAAATCTGAGAAGATACCAGCGTTGCATTGTTACTTATGAAGGCAATAAATTTGAACAGAAAGACGGGCAATATTTTATCAATGGAAAACCTGCGACTACCTATACCTTCAAAATGGATTATTATTGGATGATGGGGGATAATCGTCACAACTCTCTTGACAGCCGCTACTGGGGATTTGTTCCGGAAGATCATATTGTAGGAAAAGCCTCCTTGATATGGTTTAGTTATGGAACCAATGGAATACGCTGGAGTAGAATATTTAAGAAGATCAGATAGTTCGTAGCTTCAAACCTTAGCTATATCGTCAGCTAATAGGAATAATGAAATTGGGTTAACAATAAAAAGCCAATTTAGGCGAGCATTAATTTCAGGGGTTGTTTGCTTTTTAAAACCTGATACAATTCTTTCAATTTTGCTTTTTGGATAATTAATAAATGAATGGTGTCTGAAGGTACATAGACTTCGGGAGAAAGCGCTTTCTGATATATTTTTTGAAAAGAATTTTCTACTTTTTCTAAAATGTCCCAACCTTTATTATCCGGGATAGAAAGTATTAAGTCTTCCCACATTTTATAAATCTTTCCGGGTTTGGTTACGCTTTCCCAATTTTGATTATGATTTTTGTTTTTGATTTCACTAATAAGTTCCTTGTTGAAATGAATGCTCTGATCTATCATCTTTTTTAGTAAAAAAATATCTTCAGATGCATTGGAATCTTTTAATATTTTTTTGTATTTTTCGATTCTGTCTTTATTTATTAAAATCAGATCGTTTAATTCTTCTATTAGCTTTTCATTTTCGGGCATATTAAATAGGATTTTAAAAGGAGTAATTTTTAATCAGTAATTATTATGCAAATATTTTACCAAAAAAATAAAGATGCCTATACATCTTTGGCTTTATAATAGAATTTAATTTTATATTTATACTTTGTGCAACGTTTATTATATATAAATGTAGGATTCTTAAATGATTCCAAATTTCAGATTTAAAAAAATTACAATGTGATTACACAAAAATGACGAAAAAATGTTTTCTCTCCCTAATCGCTTTTATGGCTTTAGTTTCCACCGATGCATCTGCACAGAATCAAAAAACTAATCTTCGGACTTTAATTTATTTTAAAAGCGCTTCAGGAAAATATTGGACAAAACCGCAGTTAGATTCCTTTCTGCTTTTGAGAACCAATAGCAGATTCAAGCTTATTCCTCAAATAACGGGCATAGAACAAAGTGATGACAGTTTAATTTATAAATATAATCTTACAATAGATGACGTTCCCACGGATAGGAGTAACCGAAGCTGGATCGGACAGCCATTGCCGGATTTTTCTTTTGTTGATGTTGATGGCGACGAAATAGATTTGGGAGATTTAAAAGGAAAACCTCTTGTAATTAATTTTTGGTTTACCACTTGTGTTCCATGCATTGCTGAAATGCCGGTTCTCAATCAATTAAAGGAAAAATATGCGAATACCAATGTAGTTTTTTTATCAATGACTTTTGAGAAAAAAAGTGCTGTTATGGATTTTCTAAAACAACATTCTTTCAATTTTACTGCTATCTCCGATGCAAGGGAATATTGCAGCACAATAACAAGCCTTTATCCTCTTACCCTCTTTGTAAACAAGAAAGGCATTATTCAATCAGCCGAACATATAATGCCACCTTTGTATAATTATGAAACATCAGGAAGAATTGATGAGCTGGATCCTGATGAATTTGAAAAAGAGATAGATGCTATAAAATGAATTTATTTTTTCTAATGAATTCTGTCACCCCTGATCTCCATGCTTTGCATCAGGAAAGTTTCATAAGCGATCCATTCTTTCCATCTTTTTCTTACTTTTTCTTTGGGTAAATAAGTATCCGCAAGATTGATAAATAAAGTATAGTGCCCCGCTTCACTTTCCATGAATCTTCGATAAAATTTTTTCATGTAATCGTCTTGAAGGCCTTCGCTTAATCGTTTGAAGCGCTCACAACTCCTGGCTTCTATTAATGCCATCGTAAGCAAATGATCCAGAAATCTTTCTTCGGGGCTTCCTCCTTTCTTTTGAAATTCAAATAATTTGTTTACATATACATCCTTTCGTTGTTTCCCCAAATGCAACTTACGTCTATTCAACTCCGTTATTACCTGTCGAAAATGTCCCCATTCTTCTGTAACTATTGGAACCAGTTCATTTACCAATTCTTCTTTATCGTTATATTTTGTAATAAGAGTAATACAGCTGGTTGCGGCTTTTTGTTCACACCATGCATGGTCGGTTAAAATTTCTTCTAAAGAAATTGCTGCCAGATCAACCCATCTTGGATCGGTTACTAATTGGAGGCCCAGGATATTTTTTGTGTCTTGTGATATTGATTCCATTTAACAAAATTAACGATTGTTAAGGGTTGCCAACCTTTTAAAGGTTGGCAACCCTTAGCTACAAATTGGCTAATTAATTACCTAATTTTACTTTTATGAATGACCATTTTCTCGATAAAAAATTACAGGAAAGAACAGACACAAATGCATTACGTTTTTTGAAATTAAACCAGAATAAGAACGGAACTTATCCAATTGATTTTTGCAGTAATGATTATTTAGGGATTGTAAGAAATAAATTGATTGAGAAAGAAATTTTGCCCAATATTTCTCACGGAAGCACAGGTTCACGGCTACTTTCAGGGAATTATTCTTTGATAGAAGAAACGGAAAAACTGATTGCAGATTTTCATGATGCAGATGCCGGATTAATTTTTAATTCAGGATATGATGCCAATACCGGCTTGTTAAGTTCGGTCCCACAAAAAAATGATATTATCGTTTATGATAAGTTGAGTCACGCTTCTTTGCGGGATGGAATCAGATTATCCTTTGCTACTTCTTTTTCTTTTTTGCATAATGACTTAAACGATCTTGAAAAAAAATTATCTTCATCGGATGCGAATTCTCAAAAATTTGTTGTTACGGAAAGTGTTTTTTCAATGGATGGCGATTTTGCTCCTTTATCTGAAATCTCAAAGCTCTGTGAAAAATATAATACCGCATTGATAGTTGATGAAGCACATGCCACAGGAGTTGTTGGAGAAAAAGGAGA
>DATKQQ010000203.1:0-50503 GCA_035532615.1 Hanamia sp. | reverse complement strand
CTTTTTACGGCCACCGCCTTGTTTTCTCACCCGTGCATTCCTCGGCACATTCTCAGTTGTTGCAGAGGCCAGTTCTTTGATGCCGATGTTCAACGTAACTCTTGACATACCAGAAAGTGCGGACACTTTGCTTAAGCCACCTCGTCCCATACTTTTTGCTTCTGCCGCTAATACCAGGCGAGTTTGTTTTTCATTTAAAACAGGAAGAATCTCTTCATATTTTTTCTTCAACATTAGATCGGGTTGCATACGTTTTATTTTTTACAAACGTACAACTTATTACGTTACAAATCCTTAAGTAATATTCTCCGCTGAATTTAGCTGAGAAAGGAAGAGAGTAAAAATCAAATATCTCTTTCCTGGGCTCTAAGCCATCTTTCGGGGATTTCATTACTACTGGCAAGAAGATAATCTTTATAACTACAGGCAATTAATTTTTTATCAGGCAGTTCCATCCACCATCTCCCTGTTTTTTTACTTTGAAAGAATATGGTATCTATTTCTGCAAAAAAAGTATGGTATTCATTAAAACTGGATTTATCATTTAATGCCGCTTCCTGCCTGCTTTTATTTTTCCCGTCTATAAAGTACCAAAGCATCTGCGCTATTTGTGAAGCCGTTAATTCCTGGATATCCTTTGATGGGTCATAACCATATATTCCAATTGAAGAAATAGAGCTACTCATGCCTGCATAACGGGTAAGAATACAGGCTTCTTCACCGGTAAAACCATTGGGGCTGCATGCCGAAGCGGGCGCATCACTGTTTTTAATGGCGGCAATATCAAAACTCAGTAACTCCGAGTTCCTAATTACAGGTTCCATCTCTTCCAGTTGCTCTTTTACAATTCCTACCCTGAAACAATCAAACCGTAGTTTATCCATCGTTTCCAGCATGCGCGGATGAACCAAATAACTTTGGAAGCCTATGTGATTGTAATGTCTTACCATATTGGGTTCGCCGGTGAGCATTTCCATTAAAAAATTTTCACTTCTTAATGATGACTCGCTTTTCAAATCTATGGTAGCATCAACAACTGTTGTGTCAATTATTTTATTTAATTCCTTATACGCAAAATATTGTGCTAACGTATTATCGTGCGATCCACCTAATAAGATAATCGTTTTATTACTCTGTAATAATTCTTTTAAAACCAGTGTTATGGCAGAATAACTATCATTTAATGAAGCGCCATTTTTAATATTGCCTACATCAGCGATAGAGATATCTTTATGCCAATAATGAAACTGGTAAAACTTTTTTCTTATGGCATCCGCGGCATTTTCTTTAGCTTTGAAACCTGCTCCACGAAATTCATTTATTCCAACAATTACAATATCAATATTTTCCAAATCAGGGAATTCGTCTTCGTAAATCCTAATTACACTTGCCATCTGGCTGTCATTATAAGCCATATCATCGTTAATTGCGGTCACATTGATAGGAGATAAAAATTCGTGCAAATCGTTCATCAGATATTTTCTTTTGTGGCAAACCTAACAGATAAAAAGCAAAAATCAGATATTGGAAATAATTATTTTAATGCTATTTGTTTGATGAGATTAGGTAACTATTGTTTGGCTTATTTTTGCACTTATGGAAAATCTGCTGACTCAAATAAATAATTTAAAAGAAGAGATAGCCAATTTCTCAAGTGATGATAAAAATCCTGCCGAAATATTCAGGATTAAATTTATTGGTTCAAATGGCTCAGTAAAATCCTTAATGGGTGAAATGAAAAACGTGACCCCTGAAAATAAACGGGAAACAGGGAAAGTGCTTAATGATTTAAAGTTATTTGCAGAAAATAAATATGAAGAGTTAAAGGGAGCAACAGGCAATGAACAACAGACAAAAGAAAATACAATTGATCTCTCTTTGCCAGGAGATTCTTTGCCAATAGGAAGCCGCCATCCCATAAGTATTGTGAGGAACAAAATAGTTTCTATTTTTCAAAGACTTGGATTTGCTGTAGCAGAAGGACCCGAAATTGAAGATGACTGGCACAATTTTACGGCTTTAAATTTACCTGAAAATCATCCGGCCAGAGATATGCAGGATACATTTTACGTTTCACAAAATCCAGATTGGATGTTGCGGACACATACCAGCAGCGTGCAGGTAAGAGAAATGGAAAAAGGGAATTTGCCCATCAGAATAGTATGCCCGGGAAGAGTATTTCGTAATGAAACTATCAGCGCAAGAGCACATTGTTTTTTTCACCAGGTAGAGGGATTATATATTGCAGGTGATGTTTCTTTTGCCGATTTGAAACAAACTCTTTATTTCTTTGTGCAGGAAATGTTTGGGAAAGATATTAAAGTCCGTTTTCGTCCTTCCTATTTCCCTTTTACCGAGCCAAGTGCCGAAATGGATATCACCTGTTTGATTTGTGATGGAAAGGGATGTAATGTTTGCAAGCATACAGGTTGGGTAGAAATTTTAGGATGTGGAATGGTACATCCCAATGTGTTGGAGAACTGCAGAATTGATTCCAATAAATATTCAGGATTTGCTTTTGGAATGGGAATTGAAAGGATCACCATGCTCAAATACCAGATAAAAGACTTGCGGATTTTTAGTGAAAATGACGTGAGATTTTTGAAGCAATTTGAGAGTTCGTTGTAAGCAAATCCCTTTTTTTATAATAATATAAATTGGAATAATCCTTATTTATTTGTTTTCTGAAAATAAAACTATTTATTTTTTAGAAAACTGTTTTTTCTTGATTTTATTGGAAACTTATTTCTGAAAAATAGAGTTATATTATTTATCTTTAAAACAAAAGAAGAAAATGCCTGAAATAAAAATTAGAAAAGGGAAGAAAAATAATATTACAAGGATTAGGAAGACCTCCGTATTAAAACCAAAAGGTGCTAATACTTTAAAGTATTGTGGCATCATTAAATTAAAAGAAGATCCCTTATTAATTCAAAAAAAATTACGGAATGAATGGGGATAGATTATTGATAGACACTAACATCATATTATATATCCTTGGTGGTGATAAGGATATAGCAAATTATCTTTTTGAGAAAATCCTTTATGCCTCTATAATCTCTGAAAATGAATTATTAAGTTATCAATCAATCTCATCAAGTGAAATCAAAGAAGTTGAAAACTTCTTAAAAGAAATCAGGGTTGTTTCGCTTGATCAATCAATAAAAGAATTGGTTATTCAAATGAGAAGAAAATATTCTCTTAAGATTCCGGATGCTATCGTTGCCGCTACTTCAATCAATCTTGGAATACCACTGGTTACAGCGGATAAAGGGTTTAAAAAAATTCAGGAATTATCAATTGATTTTTACAATAAATAAACCATGACGATCACCATTTGCATTTGTGGAGCCGGAACTATGGGAAGCGGGATTGCGCAAGTCGCCACACAAAGTGGTTTTGATACTATCCTTTATGATGTAAATGAGAATGTTCTTGAAAAGGCAAAAATTTCCATTCAAAAAAATCTTCAGTATTTAGTTGATAAAAATAAAATTACTTCAAAAGAAAAAGGGGAAATTTTTAACCGAATTCAATATACGCATAACATAAAGGATTGTACTGCTTTTGTAATTATCGAAGCTATCATTGAAAATGAAGAAACTAAAATTTCTCTTTTTAATACCCTGTCAAAATACAATAATGAAGAAGTCATTTTTGCCACCAATACTTCTTCACTTTCTGTTTCATCTATCCAGGAAAAAGTAATTTTTCCTGAACGCGTTATAGGAATGCACTTTTTTAATCCTGCCTACATTATGAAATTGGTGGAAGTGGTTAAAGGAAGCCAGACTAACAATGATGTCGCTAATACGGTTTTTGATATTTGTAAACAGATGGGTAAAATCCCTGTAATGTGCAAAGATTCGCCGGGCTTTATTGTTAATCGTGTGGCAAGACCTTATTATTTGGAATCCCTTAAAATTGTTGAAGAAGAAGTTGCATCTTTCAAAGAAGTGGATGAAATTTTAGAAGCAACCGGTTTTAAAATGGGACCTTTCAAATTAATGGACCTGATAGGAATAGATATTAATCTTGCGGTTACAGAAAGCTTGTACGATGCTTATGGCAAAACTGAACGTTTAAGACCTTTTCCGTTGCAAGTTGAAAAAGTAAAAAATAATGAATTAGGAAAAAAATCCGGGAAAGGGTTTTATAATTATTCTGATAAGTAAAAAGTATAAATTAATTTACAGCCCAGAAATAATTATTGATATATATAATGCCACAGGAAAATCTTCCCGAAAATGGAATTGGAAATAAAAAAATCCTTGTAACAGGAGGAGCCGGCCTGGTTGGCAATGAACTCATAAAACAATTACTTACTGCGGGAGAAAAAGTAAAAGCCATTTATCATTCTACACCTGTTTCAATATCACATCCTAACCTGGAAGTTACTCAATGTGATATTCTTGATGTAATCGCGCTTGAAGAAGTGATGCAGGGAATTACTCATGTGTGTCATTCTGCTGCACTTGTTTCCTACGATCCAAAAGATAAACACAATCTTTTTCGAATAAATATAGAAGGTACTTCAAATGTGGTAAACGCCTGTATTGATGCGAGTGTGAAAAAATTAGTTCATGTAAGTTCAGTAGCCGCACTTGGCAGAATGAGAAATGATGAAATGGTTACTGAACAAATGAACTGGACAGAAGAGACCAGCAACAGTGAGTATGGAAAATCAAAATATTTTGGTGAAATAGAAGTATGGCGTGGCATTGGAGAGGGATTAAAAGCTGTAATTGTAAATCCTACTTTAATATTGGGTGGCCAAAATTGGGAAACCGGTTCTTCTGCCATATTCAAAAACGCTTATAACGAATTCAAATGGTTTACGGAAGGGGTTTCCGGATTTGTAGATGTGCGCGACGTAGCCAGGGCGATGATCCTGTTAATGAATAGCGAAATTACTGCGCAACGTTTTATTTTAAACGGAGAGAATTTATCTTACAGGGAAATATTTTCTTCGATTGCCTTTTGTTTTGGGAAAAAACCTCCTTATAAAAAAGTAACTCCTTTTCTGGCTGAAATAATTTGGAGAGCGGAAGCCTTAAAAACAAAGTTCACCGGCGAAAAACATTTGCTTACAAAAGAAACCGCGCGTACTGCACAAGCAAAAGTATATTTTGATAACAGTAAAATTTTAAAAACGCTTTCTGATTTTAAATTTACAAGAATAAAAGATACTATCGAATCTACTTGTTCCGTTTTAAAAGAAAAGTATCGTCTTTAATATTAATTGATACCCATGAAAACCAATTTTAAAAGATTTTTTAAAGTAATCTTCCTTTTTTCCTTTTTCCTTTTTTCGTCATTTCTGTTGAGCGCGCAAACTTCATATTATGTAGTTAAAGGAAAAGTAATTGATAAAAAGACCGGAAAGCCTTTACAAGGTGCATCTGTATTTGCACAGAATACCACTATTGGAGAAGCCAGCGATTCTGCCGGAAATTTTAGTCTTGGCCTTCCGGATGGTGGTTATTCTTTGGTAATAACTTTTACAGGTTATGAAACAGAAACCATGCGTATTAATCGTGCGACATCTCAAAACGATAGTTTAATAGTTGAATTAAAACCTGAGGAACAGGAATTAGCGACTGTAACGATTGCTATCAGTAATGAAGTAAAAGATGGATGGGCTAAATACGGTTCTTTCTTCAGGGATAATTTCATCGGGCAATCAAAATTTTCAAAACTATGTGTGATCAAAAATCCTGAAGTTCTTCATTTTTATTTTAGCAAAAAAAGAGATCGTCTTAAAGTTTTGGCTAAAGAACCACTTATCGTGGATAATTTTGCTTTGGGATATACTTTGAAATTTGCTATTGATTCTTTTACCAATTATTATAATACTAAATCCAATTTATTTATTGGCTATCCTCTTTTTGTAAAAATGCAGGGAGATTCTGCGCAGCAAGAGAAATGGGCCGAAAACCGCGCCATTGCTTACAAAGGATCTTTACTGCAATTGATGCGAAGTATTTATTCGCGTACATTAAAGGAAGACGGGTTTGAACTTCAGTTTGTAATAAATAATAATGGGGAAGATTTTCCAATACACCTCGAAAATCTTTATGGGGCACTGAATTATAAAATGGATGATAGTACCAAAACGGTGGAGTTTTATCCCAACCAAAGCGAAGTGGCTGTTATCTATAAAAAAGCAGATCCTGAAAAAATATATCTTGAAATGGATACTACTGCAAAAAAGAATTTTCAGTTGTCTGACATCATTTTTCCTAAAGGAGAAACTTTTTTTATAGAGCCTAATGGATTTTTCTATGATCAGGAAGATATTATTACCAACGGTTACCTTGGTTTTAAAAAAATGGGAGATATGCTTCCTTATGATTATGAACCGGAGTAAGGGAGATGTCTGATATAAGATGCGAAGATGCCTGATATGAAAATACCTGATCATTAAAAAATCCGACATCAGAGATTATATATTAGCATCTCCAATCTTTTTTATTTTTTCCCATATTTCCGGCAGCCTCTTTATCAAAACCAGTTCCTTTCTCTTGCTATAAAATTCCTGGATGGGGGTGCCCCAGTAAGTTTTATTTGCTTCAATGCTGGAAGTTACGCCACCTTGTCCCATCACCACTGCGTTATCACCAATGGTAATCGTTTTATTCACACCTACCTGCCCCCAAAGCGTAACACCATCTCCCAGAATGGTTCCACCGGCAATGCCAACCTGTGCGGCTATCAAGCAATTTTTCCCGATAATAACATCATGGCCAATATGAATGAGATTATCTAATTTGGTACCGGCTCCCAAAATAGTAGCATCGCTCACTCCTCTGTCAATAGTACAATTGGCTCCGATTTCAACATTATCATTTATTAAAACCTTCCCGCAACTTTGCATTTTTTTAAACCACGTTTCCCTGTTCTTTTTAGTATTAAAATAAAAGGCATCGCTGCCTATAACAGTGCCTGAATGTATTTCCACATTGTTGCCTATAATGCTGTCGTCATAGATAATTACATTGGGATGAAGAATACAATTATTTCCAATAGCCACATTATTTCCCAAAAAAACGTTTGGCATAACAATAGTATTCTTGCCAATCGTTGCGGTGTCGCTGATCATTTTAGAAGATGCGATAAACGGCTTGAAGTGGTTTACAATTTTTAAATAAGCTTCAAAAGGGTCCTCAACAATGAACAAGGTTTTTCCGGCAGGAACTTCTTTCTCTGCATTGATAATGATAAATGTAGCAGCACTGTTGAGGCAAGCATCATAATATTTGGGATGATCTACAAAAACTATATCACCGTATTTTACCTTATGAATTTCATTGATGCCATTTGCAAAAGCATTTGCATTACCGGAAATTTTTGCGTTTATAAAATCAGCGATCCATTGGGCTGACACTTGTGATGGGAATTGCATAAAAAAAATTAAGTGCCAAAGGTAAAGTTTTGATTTTTGAGTGTGCTGTTTCCATTTGAAAAGCTCTCGTTTCTAACAAGAATAAAAAATTTTAAAAAAAAATAAAATCAAGACAATAAAATTTTAAAAAATACATTAATTAATAGGTCACTTAAATTATAAAATTTGCCTAATTTAAAAACAATAAAAAATAAATGCTTTTTCACATTTTTGAATTACTGAAAAATTAAAAATAGAATCAAATATTCACCATCCATTTCTTCACTTTATCCACAACCCATTTTAAAATGTTGATAAAAAAATCGAAAATATTTTTTTAGTTAGCAAAAATTATTTTTAATATTGTGTAAGGAATTTTTTTCCTGTACTTACTAACCCATCCATATAACAAGGCCCGCTCATTTTTTGACGGGCTTTTTTATTATTATGAATTAGAATCCGGAAACCTTTTTATTAATTTTTTTTAAAAACATTTTTTTGAATCATTATTTTATAGCTTATAAACCCTTCAATGTACTGTCTCAATTTTCTTCAACAGATGAGAAACCAACTTTGAAACATTTTTTTGAAGTTCCCTCAAACGTATATCCGGTGGGGCGTTTAGACTATGATAGCGAAGGTTTACTAATATTAACTGATGATAAGAAACTCAATCAGCTTTTGCTGGATCCCATTCATAAACACGAAAGAGAATATTGGGTTCAGATAGAAGGAGAAATTTCTCAACACGCAATTGAAAAATTGCAACAGGGAATCTTAATTAATATAAATGGAAAAATGATTCAAACCAAAAAATGTAAGGTTGAAAAATTTTTATCTTCTCCGCCGGTGGATGAAAGAAAACCACCCATTCGTTTTAGAAAAACGATTCCGGATTGCTGGATTAAAATAATTTTAACAGAAGGTAAAAACAGGCAAGTAAGAAAAATGACTGCAGCTATGGGATACCCTACTTTACGATTAATAAGATATCGGATAGAAAAGATTACCTTATCACAATTGCATTCGGGAGAAATGAAAACCATAACTAAGCAGGAATTGTATAACTTGCTCAAAATTCAAAAAATAAAAAGGAAATGATACAATCAATGACTGGCTTTGGCAGAGCGGAGCAAACGATAGGAGATAAAACTTATTTGGTAGAAATAAAATCACTCAACGGAAAACAACTTGACATCAATCTAAAAATTCCTCCTGTTATAAAAACTTATGAATTTGATATACGAAATTTAATTCAGGAATATCTGCTGCGTGGTACTATTGAATGTTTGATTGTAATCAAACAAAATGGCGCAGCCAAACCGGTAGTCATTAACACTGATCTTATCAAATCTTATTATCAGCAGATAAAAGAGCTGGCAACGGAATTATCCATTGACACCAATTCGGTTTTGGCTGCCTTATTGCGATTGCCTGAAGTAGTATCACCGAGTAATGAAGTGTTGAATGAAGATGACTGGAACCATCTTAAAAGTGTAATCCAAACCGCATTGAATGAATTAAACGTTCATAGGGTAGAAGAAGGAAAATCATTGGAAAAAGAACTGCGGCTGCGAATAGTGAATATTAATAAACAGGAAGAGGAAATTGCAAAACTGGAACCTCAGAGAAGAAAGGCTATGAAGAATGAGTTGATCCAGTTACTTCAAGAAAACGTAGGGAAGGAAAATTATGATTCTAATCGCCTCGAACAGGAACTGATTTATTACATTGAAAAAATTGACATCCGGGAAGAACAGGTGAGACTGAAAAATCATTGCGAATATCTTTTATCCATTCTTGGAGACCCTGAAGAAGCGAAGGGAAAAAAACTTTCTTTTGTAGTACAGGAAATTGGTCGCGAAATTAATACAACTGGCTCTAAGGCTTATGATGCCGGTATACAAAGATGTGTAGTGCTTATGAAAGATGAATTGGAAAAAATAAAAGAACAAACCTTCAATATTTTATAGATTTTATTTTTTTATGCCCTTGAAAACAAATTATTTTTGTAAAAAAAACAGCGTGAAAAAGTTTCTTTTTATAATATTGATCCCCGTACTTTTTGTTTCATGCATCAGGGTCAATCTTTTTGAAAAGCAGGCTGCAATACCATCGCAGCAATGGTATTATAATTATGTCCCTTCTTTTACATTTCATATTGCCGACACTTCTTCGCGCTATAATGTATATATTGTTTTAAGACATACTGATTCGTATAATTACAATAATATATGGCTTAGGGTGGGCTCCGATTCTCCGGAAGATTCTATGCATTATCAAAATATAAACCTGGTATTAGCCAACGATTCTAACGGATGGTATGGAACAGGTATGGATGATATTTTTGAAGTAAGGAAGAATATTTCTTCCGGCCCGTTGTCTTTTAAAAGACCGGGAGATTATACTTTTACAATCGCGCAGATCATGCGGAAAAATCCTTTGAAATATATTTTGGATATTGGCGTAAGGGTAGAAAAGATAAAAATGTAAACTACATTTTATATAATTTGTTATTCTTCTTCTCTGTTGATTTTCAAATCTTGGATTCATCATGGCTTATCAAATTCTTAAAAACAAATTTAAAGTAAGGCCAATCCGCATTATTTATATTTTTTACTGGTTTTTGTTGACTTACATCCTGTCTGCTCTTATATTTTGGTATATCACTCTTAACAAACAGAATGAGCAAATTTATCATTATAGAATGCAAATGATTGGGACCAATGTATCACAGCAAGAGCATATAGAAAATGAAAAAGACAGAAAATTCATACAATACATTGGTGAAGGAGTTACCTTTCTGTTATTTTTATTTGCCGGAGCCATACTTATTTTCAGGCTTGTAAGGAAACAATTGATTCAGTCTCACCAGCAGCAAAATTTTGTAATGGCAATAACCCATGAATTGAAAACACCCATTGCAATTGCCAAGCTTAATCTGGAAACTATGCAAATGCGAAAACTCGATTCGGTTCAACAGAAAAAACTCATACAAAGCACCATTCAGGAAGCCAATCGTCTTAATTCCTTATGTAATAATATGCTTTTGATGAGCCAGATAGATGCCGGCGGATATACGCTTGCCAATGAAAAAGTGGACCTGGCCACTTTTTCAAATGATTGTGTTGAAGATTTTATAGCTCGCTTCCCCGAAAGGAAAATAGAAGTGGATATGAATCCGGATAGCAATCGTGACGAAACAATCATAACAGCAGATAAACTCCTTTTACAACTTGCCATTAACAATCTTTTAGATAATGCAATTAAATATTCAGGAAAAGACGATGTAGTTTTGGTAAAAGTATTTCAGAGAAACAGGAAAATTATTCTGCAGGTAATAGATGAAGGGAAGGGTGTTACTCCCAGGGAAAAAGGCAAAATCTTTGAGAAATTTTTTAGAGGCGCTCAAATGCAAACGAAAGGAACAGGCTTAGGCCTTTACCTGACAAAGGAAATTGTAAAACAACATCATGGTGATATCAGTACCACGAACAATATTCCCAGAGGCAGTATTTTTGAAATCCGATTTAAAATATCTAAAAACTAATAAAAATTAATTCCTTTATTATGCAATCAAAAAAACTTTCAATTTTACTCGTTGAAGACGAAGAAAATTTACAAGACACTTTAAAGTTAAATTTTGAAATGGAAGGATATAATGTTGCTTCCGCATTTAATGGAGAAGAAGCTTTGAGAGCACTACGAAATGAATATTTTGATCTTATCATTCTTGACGTGATGCTTCCGGAAATTGACGGAATAGCAGTATGTGAAAATATAAGATTAAGCAATACTGAAATCCCGATTTTGATGTTGAGTGCAAAGAGTCAAAGTGCAGATCGCGTATTGGGTCTCAAAAAAGGCGCTGATGATTATGTAACCAAGCCATTTAGCCTTGAAGAATTGTTGATAAGAGTAAGAATGTTAATTAATAAAAGTCGTAAGATATCAGCCAAAGAACCTGTTTCCGATGTTTATAATTTCGGGAAAAACGTAATCAATTTTAAATCTCTGGAATGTACCACCAAAGCAGGCGAAGCAGTAGATCTTACAAAGAAAGAAGCGATGCTTTTAAAACTTCTTATCGAAAATAAAAATGAAGTGGTACCACGTGAAAAGATTCTTCAGTCGGTGTGGGGATATAATGTATATCCAACAACACGCACAGTAGATAATTTTATTTTAAACTTTAGAAAATATTTTGAAGACGATAGCCGTAATCCAAAATATTTTCATTCGGTGAGAGGGATTGGGTACAAGTTTACCAATGTGCCGAATTAGGACAGAAAGCCCAATGGAAATATTTTTTTATACAAAATAGGAATCACAAATATTTGCCAGTTTACAAAGATTTTTTACCTCTTTAGAGGAGGCATAGGTTATTAATTACAAACCTGCTTATCCAACAAAGACACTACTTCGGAAGCTTTTTCAAAAATAGTGTTCATACTATTTATATTGGATGGAGGCGCATATAAATTAATTTCCACTTCATCCATAAGTGATGAAAGCATTAATGAAGTACCCAGACTCACATTGCATTTATCCAATTCTTCGTTCAATCTTCTTTTGGTAAGTTCATTGGCCGGCACTTTGAATTTTGCAGCAAGGTACTTCTTTAAGGAAGCATCAAGCGTATGAAAAAATCCTTTGCTATCCTGAGCAACTAATTTTTCATGGGCTTTCAGCAATGGATTTTCAGGAATTATAAATTCTTTTTCCTTTTCTTCTTTTTCATTTTCCAGGTCGTCAAGCTTTATTTTTGTTTCTAAAAGATCTTTATTTTTATTTTTTTTGATGATCATTAAAATAATTAATAAAATAATTCCCAGGATTAAGATTATACCCGTAATTAATTCTGTTTTGGGATTGATAATACTATTACTTGCAGCATTATTATTACCCGAATTATTTGCATACGAATTATTAGGGATGCCGGTTCCTTTAGTTACTTGTATGTCCAAAGAAGAAGTAGTCACAGTTTTATAAGTAGAAGTTTCCGGATCAAAAAAGGAAAGTGAAAGAGAGTCAATTTTATAATTTCCCGGTTTTGAAGCAGTGAACGGAAAAGTAAATACTTTGCTTCCCTGCATCGGAACTGCGTTTTTATTTACGTTATCTTTTATCTGGGCATCGTAACCATCAATACCGGCTGGCCAATGAATTGTTGGAGCGTTTATCAATTGAATATTTCCTTTGCCGCTTATAGTCACTTTCAAATTTCCTGCGTCATCGGTCGTGATCTTATTTTTTGACAAAGAAGATGCTATAGTAAAATCACCTACAGCTCCTCTGAAAGAAGCCGGTTGATCTTCCAATGGCAATGGCTTTACCGTAACTATAATCGGGGAGGTTTTTAATGTGATATCTTTTTCTATCAGTCCATCTGCAGGAATTCCGGCATCACCAAAATTCTCAAGCATTCCAAAAAAATCATCATTGCTTTGTGAATTGGCATATTCGGATTTTATAAAGGTTACTTTATTATCAGATATAATAGGACTAAGTGTTATTTTACCCGCTTGCAATGGATATAATTCTACGGTTCTTAAAGTATAAACATTGTATAAGCGGCCATTATATTTTTCTTGTGTGGAATTGTTGCTGACAGGAAGATCGTTCACCGAAAAACCATTAAATGAAGGAGCATCTGTAACAGTGGTTTCAGAATGAAGCCTGGTATAAAGTTTAATGGAAGCTACAATTGGCTCTCCTACATAGCAGCTTGTTTTGCTGATATCTAATTTTACAAAAAGATTTTTTTTAGTTTTTTCTGTAACGTTTTCGCCAGGTTTTAAAATATAATCATCAAACTCTTGGGTGACAGGAGCTGTAGGAAGATCAAAATTAAAGTTGGGCAATGAGGGGAATCCCGGTAAAGAATTGGCTGAATTATTATTTTGTGGTTGCGTAGATGCATTGGTTACTTTTATTGTTACTGGATTACTTTCATAATCTTTTCCATCGGCAATTGCTTTGGCCGGCCCTATGGTAAAAGTGCCTACAGACTTTGGCTGCAAAGAAAAACCCATAGCAACATATTGGCTAACTTTTCCATTAATATTGCTTGTGCTGCTCTCCTGGTTGGGCCCGCTTACTACATTAAAATTCTTAAAATTGGGAGGAATAATATTTTGAACATTAGATGCATTTTCTACTTTGAACTGGATTTGCAAAACATCATTTTTACCAATTGTTTTGTTGGGGCAAACCACAGAAAACTTTACCTGTGCAAAAGAAGAATTACCTGCAAAAATTGCTGTAAGAAAAATTAAAGAGCTCAAAATTTTATTGGAACAAGATCGTAAAAATGTAACCATTTTTTTAGTTGAGGATGAGTTACAAAAATACTTGTAAATGAATTTAAAAAAAGGTTAATAGAATGGGCTCTTGTTAAAAATAAATTAAGGAAGGTCGCCTAATAATGGTCTCATTACAATATCTTCCACACATGCCTGGGGAGAAAGTAAAGAAGTTGTGTAAACCATATTAGCTATGTCACCCGCTTCCATAATTCTTTGAGGAAGCACACCGGATTCGTTCCATGAAGAAGTATAAACTGCGCCCGGATATACCGTGGTTACTTTTATATTATAGGGTTTCATTTCTTCTCTTAGGTTTTTGCTAAAACCCATTAAGGCATATTTGCTGATACTGTAAGAACCGCCGTTATGATATGCGCTTAGGGCCGCTATAGAACTCATGTTAAAAATATGCCCTGATTTTTTTTTCATCATGTAGGGAAGTAAAGCACGTGTAAGATAGTAAGCGCTGAACAAATTAAAACTGATCATTTTCTCCAACACCCCATCTTCTTCATTAAAAATACTTCCCGGAATAAACTGCCCTGCATTATTAATTAATACATCTATAGTATCACTTTTTCCTAAAATCCAATTAGTAAAATTTATCACATCGTTTTTATTGGTCAGATCGGCAGCAAAGAAGGCAACGCTATTATTGTATTTGCTGTTAATTTCTTTAGTTGTTGAGGCTAATTCTTTTTCATTTCTCGAACAAATAAAAATGTTATTATTTGAGGCCGCAAATTTTTCAGTAATTGCTTTTCCTATACCTTTGCTGGCACCTGATATTACAATATTCATCTATTTAATTCGTTTTTGTATTCGTGGTGACAAATCTAAAATCTAAACCTGACATTATTAAACATAATCCCTTGAAATATCAACATCTTTTTTTTGATCTTGATCATACTCTTTGGGATTTTGATGCCAATGCTAAAGAGGCGCTCACAGAATTGTATAAATTCTTCAATCTTGAATCGAGGGTTTTTAATAATTTTCATGATTTTTATTTAGTTTATCTCAATCATAATGCCACCTTGTGGAGTCGTTTTGAAAAAGGATATATTACTGTGGAAGAATTGAAATGGAGAAGGATGTGGCGCACGTTGCTGGATTTTCAAATAGCAGATGAAAAACTGGCAAAAGATATGGGAAATTATTTCCTGGAAATACTACCCACCAAAAAAAGAGTTTTTGAATATACTTATGAAATATTAGAGTATCTAACTGAAAAAAATTATTCACTTCATCTACTTACCAATGGATTTGAAAAAATCCAAAGAATAAAATTGGAGAGTGCTCATCTTACCAAATATTTTAAAAATGTGGTAACATCAGAAACTTCAAACTCTGTAAAGCCTAAAAAAGAAATTTTCGAGTATGCTCTCCAAAAAGCGAACGGGAAATTGGAAGAAAGCATTATGATTGGAGATAGTTTGAACGCAGATATTCTCGGCGCAAAAAATGCGGGAATGGACTCCATTTTTGTCAATTATATCAATGCGAAATGCAGTGAAGAACCAACTTATACCATTCATCACCTGAAAGAACTGGAATCTATTTTATAGAAATTCTTTATTTTTTTCTAAAGTAATCCTATTTCATTTTCTCATTAAACTTTTTAGAATTTCCTTTAGGAATGGATAATGAGACCCACTTATTGCCTGATAACATTTTACCCAAATAAACAATCTGGCCTATGTGATAAGAATAGTGTGCAAGTTGCCTGTTAATAGCGTCTATTACTGTCAATGGTTCTTTTCTGATATAAATCGTTTGGTCAAGATCCTCATTTTTTAAAGTATTTAAAGTTCCTAAAAGACAATCCCATCCTGCATTCCATTTAGTAAGTAATTCTTCTTTTGTGTTAATTATTTTTTCAAATTCAGCATCACGTTCACGCCATTCTTTTTCTCCATCTTCTGTAAGAAAATGGGTCCAGCGCGAAAGCATATTTCCCCAAAGATGTTGAACAATGACAGAGATGCTGTTACTTTGATCATTATATTGCCAGAATAAATTTTCTTCACTTAATTGTTCGATTGTTTTTTCTCCGAGCAATTTATATTGATTAAAATTCTTTTTTACGCTTGCTAAATAATCAAAAGGCATAAGAAATATATTTATCAGTTCTCAAATTTTTATGAAATAAGTTAAACCAAATTTAAGGTTTAAAACCAATTCGTTTTCGAGGGTGTTTGAGCTAGGCTGTTAAATTTGTTCTTTCAACTATTTACTTCTTCAGTCTTAATTTCTTCAACCGGAATTAATGTATCAATTGTAGCCAAAACAGTTACACCCCCTTTTACCTGCTGTTTAAGTTTCACATTTAATTTAGTACCTATAGGTAACAGCACATCAACACGGCTACCGAATTTTATAAATCCCATATCATTTCCCTGAACTACCATTTGGCCTACAGTAAGATAATTTACGATTCGTTTAGCGAGAGCACCGGCAATTTGTTTTACTAATATTTCAGCTCTATCACTTTTAATAACAACAGAATGTCTTTCATTTTCTATGGAAGATTTCGGGCTCCATGCCACCAGGTATTTTCCCTTGTGAAATTGGCTATATTCCACTTTTCCAGACATTGGAATCCTGTTGATATGTACATTTGCTGGACTCATAAATATGGAAACCTGCAGTCTTTTGTCTTTGAAATACTCAGTTTCCATGGTCTCCTCTATTACTACTACTTTACCATCTGCCGGGCAGATTACCTGGTGATGGGCTATGGTACAATTTCTTTTCGGTGATCTGAAAAAAGAAATAATAAACAACAGCACAACCAGGGTAACGCCAAACACAATCCAGGAAACCAAAGGCATAGAAGCACTAAAAAAATAAAAGAAAATAATATTAATGGCTCCAAAGATCAAAGTGCATAGCGCAATGGTTTTATAACCTTCTTTATGAATATTCATCAACTGAGTTTACATACAAATATAAAAATTGAGAGGCACACAAGGTGATTTATTTTATCTATCTGATAAATAAAGAAAAATAAACAAATACAAATGGAATGGCAACCAACAAAGAATCAAAACGATCTAAAAAACCGCCATGTCCCGGCATTAATGTTCCGCTGTCTTTTACTGATGCCATTCGTTTCAGCTTGCTTTCCAAAAGATCTCCAAGGGTGCCAAACACAGCACAAAATAAACTGATCACAACCCAGTCTACTACAGAATAATATTTTGTAAAATATCCAATCAATGTGATTACAATTACACAAAGAATGATTCCTCCAAGTGTTCCTTCCCAGGTCTTTTTTGGCGAAATTTTTGACAAAGGATTTTTACCGATAAAAGAACCTACAAGGTATGCCATGGTATCATTGATCCAAATTGAAAAAACAATACCGCATGGTATTATTTTTAAATAAGTATCATCCAATGACTGAAAATTTTCTGTACGCATGATGATAATTAAAATAATAGGAAGTGTGATATAAAAAAGTCCCAATGAACTTTTCCACTTATAATTTTCAGGATCCATCTTTTTCAGGAGCTTAATAAATTCATACCAGCAGCCAAAATGTACAAGGGTAAATAAAATAATAAAACTCCATAGATTCCATAATAATCCTGAAAGCATGATAATTACAAATATTACAGATGTTAGAGTACGAGTTTTAAAAGTTTGTGTATCCAATGCCATTGATCAGTATTAAGATTCTTTGGTAATCCAGTTATGAAAATCATCAGGGTCTTCCAATTCGGGAAAAACATATTTCTGCTGTTTCAATAAAGATATTTCCCGGAATTTTATAAAAGCATAAATAATTAATACCAGAGCAATAGCACCCATCCATAAGGGGAAATTATCCTCAATATCTTTTGTGTTTTTGCCTGGTGACATAGTTGCCACATAAAGCATCGTAACCTGGATTCCATTATATAAAAAATGAAAAAGTATATTAAGCCATATACTTCCACTATAATAATATACAAGGCCAAGAGCAACTCCAAGAACAAATCGCACAAAAAAGCCGTAATAAGATATATGAATAGCGCTAAAAATAATTGAGGTAACTATAATTGCAATCCATGGTCCTTTGAACCACCTTGTCAGAATATTTTGTAAACCGCCTCTGAAACAAACTTCTTCAAAAATTGCCGGTAGCAAACCAATAATTATCATAGAAAGTATATAGCGGGAAAATGAATTGATATTGATAAGAACTGCTTCCTGGGCTTCACGCGAAGTTTCCATCGCTTTAAATTTTACTTCCATACCTTTTGTGATAGGGATCATTTTGGTAAGCTCGGCCAAAGCGCCTGATAAAGGAAAAGTAAGTACAAGAATGGCAAGTACGATTATAAGTTGTTTAAAATTTATCCGGAAATTAAACCCGATAAATTTTGCAGGATTCCGGTAGCAGATCAGCGCTGTAAAATAAACCGGTAAAAAAAACATAAAGAAAGTGGAAACAGCCTGAATCCACATTAGAGCAATATAATATTTCAGATTTGTTATATCATTTGCCATAGAAAGTAAAGGCCTTCCCGTCATCACAATCCACATTACTGCGGAAATCAAAGTTCCAATAATTAGCCCTCCTCCTATCAGCCCGAGTAAAATACCCAACTGTGATGAATAGCTAAAATTTCTTGAATTTCTATCAATCATTGTATCTCAATTTGAAAGTGCGTAAATTTACAGCCATTTTTAATTAAGTAAAAAGTTATAAATAGTAACGAATTAAAATTTAAGAACTAAGATTTACCAATGATATCAATAGGTAACATAACTCTCCCTGAATTTCCATTGATGCTTGCGCCGATGGAAGATGTAAGCGATCCGCCTTTTCGCGCCGTGTGTAAAGATAATGGTGCGCATCTTATGTACACCGAATTTATCAGCAGTGAAGGATTAATACGTGATGCCATTAAAAGCAAGAGAAAATTAGATATTTTCGATTATGAAAAACCGGTAGGCATACAGATTTTTGGGGGCGATGAAGATAGTTTGTCGCTCGCAGCAAAAATTGTTGAAGCTACTAATCCTGATTTATTAGATATTAATTTCGGCTGCCCGGTAAAAAAAGTGGCCTGCCGTGGCGCCGGGGCAGGAGTTCTAAAAGACGTTCCATTGATGATTCGGTTAACCGATGCCGTTGTGAAAAGCACTTCATTGCCCGTTACGGTAAAAACAAGATTGGGTTGGGATGAAGACACCAAAAACATAGAAGAAGTTGCCGAGCGTTTGCAGGATGTAGGGATACAGGCTCTTGCTATTCATGGCCGTACACGTGTACAAATGTATAAAGGAAGTGCAGCCTGGGAATTGATAGCCAAGGTGAAAGAAAATCCAAGAATTACGATTCCTATTTTCGGTAACGGCGATATTGATTCTCCACAAAAAGCTTTGGAATATAAAAACAAATATGGTGTAGATGGTATCATGATTGGGCGTGCTGCAATCGGCTATCCCTGGATATTTAATGAAATCACTCATTATGTAAAAACCGGCGAAATACTTCCTGCGCCCACAGTTGAGGAAAGAGTTGCCGTCTGCAAAAAACATTTAATCAAATCTGTAGAATGGAAAGGCCCTGTAGTTGGTATCAACGAAATGCGCAGGCATTATACCAATTATTTAAAAGGAATGCCCAATATAAGAGAGTACCGTACACAACTAGTAACCTTAAAAGAACCTGAAGAAATCATGGAAGTATTAGATGATATTATAGACCAATATTCAGGCTATGAATTTGAAAAGATCCCTATTGAGCTTATTAACTATCATGAAAAATGTGCGGTATAGGTTTTTATTAACGGTGTGTTATTAGTTTTTTAATGAGAGAGCCTTTTGTATTGACAAAAAAACTAATGCTCAAGTAAAACAAGATTCAATTCCTTTATTTTTACAAAATCTTTATCGAAAGTAAGAAGTGGAATATTTTCATATAATACAGTAGCAGCGATTAATGCATCCGGTAATTTGATTCGATATTTTTGTTTTAGTGAAATTGTCAGTTCATTTATCTTTTCAACATGAGCAACTTTGATACAAACTGACAAAACATCCCGAACATTTTTTATTTCTTCAGCTAAAATATCTTTTTTACCAAGTAATTCTATTTCAGTGATAAAAGAAAACATCCATTCACTTTCAAGTAATGGCTGCAAAACAGGATACTTATCTAAAAGATAAATAAAGGCGTTTGTGTCGGCAAGATATTTATTGCCACTCATTCCTTATTTTTTTTGATAAGTAAGCCCATCGCCATAGACACCTGGCATTTTGCCGTAAAAATCCGCTAATTTTTTACGTGTTTTTTTACCTACCTTTTCAGATAGTTTCTCTAAAGCCTTGCGTGTTTTTTCCGGCTTACTGTTCTTTGATATTTTTACAACGATACCCATTTTATTTATTTGTACGAAGATAAAAAATTAAAAATAAGAAAAGGTATGAGGGGATAAAGAATTATTGTTTTGTAAAGACTCTTTTCATAATTCTATCACATTTGCGCTTATCGGCCGCACTGTCCACAATCTTTCAGAAAGAAATATCTATTGGCGATACTGATGATGAAAAAACTTTAGACAGATTCCCATTTTCATCAATTAAATATTTATAGAAATTCCATTGGGGTTCCAGTTCATTCCAGCCATTTTTATTTTTATCTGTGAGCCATCTGTAAACGTCTTGTTTCGTATTTCCTTTTACTTCATTTTTTTTAAAGATAGGAAATGAAATGCCATAATTTGATTTACAAAACTCCGCGATTTCTTCATCACTCCCTGGTTCCTGGGCTCCAAAATCATTTGCGGGAAATCCTAAAATAAAAATGCCACTATTTTTTTGATGTAAACTTTCCAATTCTGCGTATTGCGGTGTAAAACCACATTGGCTCGCCAGGTTTACTATCAATACTTTCTTATTCTTATATTTTTCAAAAGAAATTTCTTCGTTATTGTTCAATATCGCATGTAAGGAATAGAAACTTTTCGGTGCAATTATATTATTCTTATTTTCATAAATGTGAATACCCATTCCACTTAGTTTAGATATTTTCATATGAAGCGGATAAGCGGCATTAATTATTTTTCGGAGAAAAGACATTTTCCTTATTGATTATTTAATAGATGGTAATAAAATAAAAACAATTTACGTCAAATTACAATCCTATCTTCATAACAGTATGACTCCGACTCACGAACATTTTATGCTGCAAGCGCTTAAAGAAGCAAACAAGGCTTTGGAAAATGATGAAGTGCCTATTGGCGCAGTAATTGTGATGCAGGAAAGAATAATCGCCCGCGGTTATAACCAGGTAGAAAGATTGGAAGATGCTACTGCTCATGCCGAGATTATCGCACTAACGTCTGCTTTTAATTTCTTAGGTTCAAAATATTTACCTGAAGCTACTATTTATGTAACCATTGAACCCTGTACCATGTGTTGCGGAGCATTATATTGGAGCAAAATAGGAAAATTAGTTTATGGCTCGCCTGATCCGAAACATGGTGGTCTTTCACTGCATCACGGCAAAAATATATTGCATCCAAAAACAGAAATTATAAAAGATGTCTTATCAAATGAATGTATAATGCTGATGAAAGATTTCTTTAAAAAGAGAAGATGACGGAAATCTAGAAACTTAAACTTCCGATTTTAATTAAGTATTTTCTAAGGCTGGCTTATTTTTTGCGAAACTAATTTTACTTTATTGTATTTATTATTAAAGTTTTACGTAAAGCGATATTTTTTCAATAATTAAATTTTTTATTATATACATTAATTAAATTTGTAACCCAAAATAATTACTCACTTTTAAAATAAATAAAAATTATGGCATTTACATTACCGGCTCTACCTTACGGCTACGATGCGCTTGAGCCACACATTGACAAATTAACCATGCAAATACATCATGATAAACATCATCAGGGTTATGTTGATAATCTGAATAAAGCAATTGCAGGTACAGAAAATGAAAAAAAATCTCTTGATGAATTAGTTAAACATGCAGGAAAATTTTCCGCAGGCGTCCGCAATAATGGCGGTGGCCATTGGAATCACAGTTTTTTTTGGGAAATTTTATCCCCAAATGGTGGCGGAAAACCCGAAGGAAAATTAGCAAAAGCAATTGATGAAGCATTTGGTTCACTTGATGCAATGAAAGAAAAATTCAATGCTGCCGGTGCAGGGAGATTCGGAAGTGGCTGGGCTTGGCTTGGAGTTCAGAATGGTAAATTAACGATATGTTCCACTCCCAACCAGGATAATCCCTTAATGGACGTTGCTGAGTGCAAATGTACTCCTGTATTAGGTTGTGATGTTTGGGAACATGCTTATTATTTAAAATATCAAAATAAAAGAGGTGATTATTTAAAAGCCTTCTGGAATGTGGTAAACTGGAAAAAAGCCGCTGAACACTTTGAAAAAGCATAAATATTTTTAAAAAAAATAATGATGGCCGCTATTTTTATAGCGGCTTTTTTGTTCTGAATCAGTAAACCTATTAAAAACCCGTTAGTTGGAATATAATCTATCATCTCAATCAAAAATCTTTTAATTGGTTACGTTTTTACAAGCACCTAAATAGAAAAAGTGACGCCAAATTATTCTTTCTTAAAAAAAATCATTTATATAATACAATAATTCATAATTCTATTTCGTTATCTATTTCTAATGCATAATTATGAATACTAAAACAAATATATCTCCGGTACATTTTATAGGACATGCCTTGAAAACATTTGTTTTGAAACTTACGCAGAATCCTGATTACTATTATAACTCGAAGAATTACAATAAATTAAAAAATAAGTACAGGCATGAGGAGACTATGAGATGAGCAGAAAATGCTCTAAAGGTATGCCTGATATAGTTTACGGAATTTACGGAAGTTGCAAAAGAGTGAAAATACTTTTAGAAAACTGCTTATTTTTTATTTACTTTGACCTTATAAATCCTTTATTTTAAAACCATAACTATGAAAAATCAAGATTACCACAGATCAGCTCTGTCACTTTTTTTCAGCCATCTGGCAAAAAACTTTGTAGCCCTTTTTGAATCTGGCAACAAAAAAGAATTTCAAAGGTTGAAAGATTTTATTTCATCTTAAAACTATTTTAACTGAAAAGATATTCTACATCTTCTTTGCTCAGGCTTTTTACAAATGACTGATCATCAGAAATCAATTCTTTTGCAAGGATGCGCTTGCGTTCCTGTAATTGTAATATTTTGTCTTCAATTGTATCCTTGCAAATCATCCGGTAAGCAAAAATATTTTTAGTTTGTCCGATACGGTGCGTACGATCTATTGCCTGTTGTTCTACAGCAGGATTCCACCACGGATCTACTATATACACATAATCTGCGGCGGTTAAGTTAAGCCCTACACCTCCTGCTTTTAAAGAGATCAGGAATACCCGGCAACTTTCATTTGTCTGAAAATTCTGTATCGCTTTTTCTCTGTCTGATGGAGAAGTGCTGCCATCAAAATATTCGAAATCAATATTATTTTCTATCAATTTTTGTTTTATCAAGGAAAGCATTCCTAAAAATTGGGAAAATATCAGCGCTTTATGTTCACCGATATTTTCGGTTATTTCCCTGGTAAGCTCTTCAAGTTTGATGGAGTCATTCGGGTATTTTTCATCTTCATTTAATATTGCAGGGCTGTCACAAATTTGACGGAGCTTCATTAATCCCTGCAAAATAGTGAGTTGAGACTTATTAACTCCCTGTTCGTCTATTACACCCAGAATTTTACTGCGGTAGTCGTTCCGGTAAGCTTCATATACTTTTCGTTGTTTATCTTCCATTTCGCAAAAGAGAATGGTTTCCGTTTTTTCCGGAAGATCTTTTGCCACTTGTTCTTTGGTTCTTCTCAAAATAAACGGATAAATCAATTTCTTTAAATGATCTTTTTGTTCCTGTTCTCCAAATTTATCAATAGGAGTAGAAAATTCATTTCTGAAAAATTCAACGCTTCCCAGCAAACCGTGATTTAAAAAATTCATTTGCGCATATATATCAAAGGTATTGTTCTGCAAAGGAGTACCACTCATGCATATACGATTTCTTGCTTTCAACAGACAAGCAGCTTTTGTTACCTTTGAAGAAGGGTTTTTGATGGCCTGTGACTCATCTAATATCACATAATCAAAATGAATTCTCATCAGCATCTGAACATCACTTCTTAAAGTGCCGTAAGTAGTAATGATAATATTTTCATCTCCGAAATCTTCTTTCCTTCTGGCCCTGGTATTTCCATGGTGTATGCGCCGGGTAAGTGATGGAGTAAATTTTCTTATTTCATTTTCCCAATTATAAATCAAAGTGGTAGGGCATACCACTAAAGCTTTTAATTCTCCTTCTTCTTCAAAATAATGACGCAACATACTAAGTGCCTGCACGGTTTTCCCCAATCCCATATCATCTGCCAAAATACCTCCCCAACCTACGGTGTTAAGATAATTTAGCCAATGAAATCCTGAAAGCTGGTACGGGCGCAGCCTGTTTCCCAGTTCTTCAGGAACCGGGATTTCAGGAATACTTTTGAAATCTCTCAGCCGCTCATATTTTTCATCAAGATCGAAAGAAAGTTCCTGCTCATCACGCTGCTCATACAAATCGTCTATTACGCTTAAATGAAATTTAGAAAGTCGGAGTTGATTATTTTTTCCTTCTCCTACTTTAAATAACAATGAATATTTTTTGATCCATTCATCGGGCAGAATACCCAAAGTGCCATCTTTTAATTGGACAAATGATTGCTTATTGGTAAGCGCTTTTTGTATTTCAAAAATTCCAATATGCTGTTCGCCAAAAGCCAGTTCCACTTTTGCATCAAACCAATCTATACCACTGCTGAGATGAATATGTGTAGAAGGTTTCGCCGTATTAAACCTGAAATTTTTTAATGCTTCGAAACCATATACCGGCACTTTCATTTCCTTCATGGCATCCACAAATAAAAAGAACCAGTTATTTTTAAGCACATCTTCTCCTTTCAATACAAGGCTTTTGTTTTGAGGCTGATGGATAAATTGAGAATGAAGATTTCCTAATTTGATAATGAATTCCCCCTCTGCTTCTTTGTTTCTCCTTACCATAAGCACTTTATCATTATCAGGTATTATAATGGTATCCTTATCATTGGCTTTTACACTAAACCCTTTATAAGTGAACACTGGTTGAAACATTAGGTAATCTCCTTTTTCAATCAACATAATGCTGATGTCAGGTTGTCCTTCTTTCGTTTCTTTTATTAAATACGGGGCAAAAGAAACTTTATAATCATTAGAAAGCGGAAGCACCATTTCTTTTAAAAGAGAGGGCCACTGG
This sequence comes from Hanamia sp., assembly GCA_035532615.1. Classification (GTDB taxonomy): domain Bacteria; phylum Bacteroidota; class Bacteroidia; order Chitinophagales; family Chitinophagaceae; genus Ginsengibacter. The sequence goes on along the minus strand of DATKQQ010000203.1, from coordinate 25,498 downwards.
CCGTTGGGAATGTGAAGAACATTCCTGAATTTTTCCGCAACTAATATGTGTTCAGGTTTCTCCCACAGGTAAAAAGTTTTATCATGCAAAAACAATAAATCGCTTGCAGAAAGATTTTCAGATAGTTTTATTTTCTCCTGATCCAAAATAACATAGCTTTCCATTAGTTGTTCCTCTCCCGAGGAAGTAATCGAAAATTCAATGGAAGGTTGCATTGTAGATAATTCTATTACTTCCAGATTTTGAGTGGTAAATGTTTTGCCGGCAGGCAAACGAAAAACCGGTTTATCCTCATTTTCCAGAAAGATCCGTTTTAGCTTAGGATGAATAAATTCTGCAATCAACATTTTGGTTTCTTCGGGCAATTCTTCATTTTCTTCATGAATAATATTTTCCCAAAAACCGCTGAAAGGAGAATTTCGATTTAAATATTTATTGATTTCAGATTGTTGCAGCTTTCTGACATGTTGTAATAATCGCTTATCATTTTCACTAAATCCATCTGTATTAATATATTTTCCCAAATCCAGTTTCTCTATTCGCCCAATAAATTTTTGCTCTTCAGCATCATATTCTCCCTGTACCGCATCTATAGAAATAAAAGGAAATGACTTTTCAGTGAAATTAAAAACCAATGTAACCTGTTTGTTGTTTACCGGTAAAACTTTGGTTTCTATTTCAGCAATCTCTGTTTCTGCCTCTTTTTGCACACTGGTGTTTACAGGAAACGACACCCTTTTTATAGAAGTATCCAATACTTTCAAAAAGGGCTTTCCTTCTTTATAAACAAATTCAAATTTTCCAGCGAGATCATCTTCCAGGCTATAACCATATCCTTCAAGCAATTTATTTTTTTCTTTATCGCGGTTACGGATACTGTCGAAATAATGTGGCCCCCAGTTGTTGAGCAATTGCAGGAATAAAGCGGTTTTATGCTTGCATAGCAAATGCTCTCCTTCATTGCACGTGCAGGAGGTATCAAAATTTCTTTCTTCATTTTTTTGCAAAATGAGATGATGCATTTCCCCTTCATTTTCAAGTTCAGCTTCCACTTTTTCATTGGCTGCCTGCAAAATATTGCATTTGTTTTTTCGAAGTATATTTTCAGCAGCAGTATAGTTCTCCATCCCAGCCAACATACGGATCATCTTAAGATCAATAAATTTTATTTTAGCTATCGTATGCTTTTGATTGTATTCAGGCACTCGTTTTGATGAATCTAATAAATTTTTGTCTATCAGATCCTGAAGTTGCATCAATGCAGCGGCTTCATGGCGACAGATATCGCTTAAATTGTAGGGACAGGAACAGCGAACGGTAAATGTTTTTGGATCGTCATATTTTTGAACTTGTACTCTGTAGAATGTAGTATAACTATCATCTCTTACCCTGAAATTGATAGAATGCATCAGTTCATCATGATCGGTCAGTTCTACAAAACGTTGGGAATATATTTTTTTTCCCCGCCGTATTACTTCATCGGTTCCTGAATTATAAATATATTTAATAAAAAAGGGTAGCGCCAAAGATTAATTTTTAAAGTTAGAAACGCATTTTTTACAAATGATAATTGCGAAAAAAGCAATTTGCAAAAATAAGCAAAATTTGAAGGAGGGGAAAGGCCGGGAAGAACAAATATGAACTCAGAAATAAAAATTATGTTATTTTAAACTTTCTAATTGGTAATATCTACCCTATTATAAGCCGGCCATTAGCATAAAGACTTAAGATATTGGCATTGTCTTCTGATAAACAAAACCGGATGTCTTTTTCCAGCCCGAAACCCATAAGACGCTCGAAATGCGATGCATTTTTTTCTTTCAAAAAGTCAAATAAATTTTCTTTCGCCTGTAAATAAAGAGTTTCAGCTATTTGGGAAGCATCGCAGTTGATTTCTAAGTTCTCTTTTACCCTATTAATTACAGCTCCTGCAAAAAGTGTATCTTCTATGTTGACACGATTTTTCCATGCGGCGCACGCAAGAATTACATTTGTATTTTGATGTAAAATATAATTGCACACAGAAGATATATTGCAAAATGAACCGGTGATAATGGTTTTTGCATTGGCATTAAGGGCAATGTGCAATAGCCGGGTACCATTTGTAGTGGTAAGTATCAATGTTTTTCCATTAATAAATTCTTTAGTGTATTGCAAAGGAGTGTTTCCGTATTGCAGCCCTTCTGCTATTCTTCCATCTCTTTCACCGGCTGTAATCGCTTCCATTTGTTTTCCCAGCTTTATGCAACCTGCAACACTATCTACAGGAATCACGGATTTTGCGCCGTTATATAATGCAGTCGCTATAGTGGAAGTAGCTCTAAAAATATCAATTATAACTACAATACTGTTGCTTATATCATAAAGTTTTATCAGCGAAGGCGATAGAACCGTATTTAAAACAGGAGAATTATTTTTCTTTGGTATCATTTGTACAAAATCTTAAACAGGTTTATTTTTTATAAATCCTTATTATTCGAAAGGCATTTTTACCACTTTTGTCAATATTAATTTATCCCTCACTTTTACAAAAACTTCTGTGTCAATTTTAGAATTATTAATATCTACATAACCCATGGCAATAGCTTTTTGAAGTGTGGGCGATTGTGTTCCACTGGTAACACAGCCTATCACTTTGCCTTCTTTATTTTGAATTTCGTAACCATGGCGTGGGATACCTTTTCCTATCATCTCTAATCCAACTAATTTTTGTTTTATTCCTTCGCTCTTTTGTTTCTCAAGAATATTTTTTGCTGTAAAATCTTTTGTAAATTTTGTGATCCAGCCTAGTCCCGCTTCCAAAGGAGTAGTTGTATCATCAATATCATTTCCGTAAAGGCAATATCCCATTTCGAGACGAAGTGTATCGCGCGCTGCGAGGCCGATTGGTTTTAAACCATGAGATTTGCCTACCTCAAAAATTTTATCCCAGATAATATTTGCATTATCATCCTTGTTTTCAAAATATATTTCTATTCCACCAGATCCTGTATATCCTGTAGCACTTATCAAAACATTTTCAATGCCAGCAAATTCTCCTTTTATAAAAGTGTAATATCTCATATTCAAAATATCAATATCGGTAAGGGGCTGTAAAATTTTTGTTGCATTGGGGCCTTGTATGGCCAATAAACAGGTTTTATCAGAAATATTATGCATCTCTGCATTTTCAGTATTGTGTTGCGATATCCAATCCCAGTCTTTCTCAATATTTGACGCATTTACTACCAGCATGTAAGTTTTGTTCTCATCAATGCAATATACAATAAGGTCGTCTATGATTCCTCCTTTATCATTGGGCAGGCAACTATATTGAGCTTTTCCGGCAGCCATTTTTGAAGCATCATTACTCGTTACCCGCTGTATAAGATCAAGTGCTTTATCACCTTTTAAAATAAATTCTCCCATGTGGCTCACATCAAAAACGCCGGCATTTTTTCTTACGGTTGTGTGCTCATCATTGATACCTGAGTAACTAATGGGCATATTGTAACCCGCGAATTCAGACATCTTTGCGCCTAATGAAATATGCTTTTGGGTAAAGGGTGTACTTTTCATAATTTGTTTTAAACAATTCGAAATTAGGAGAGAAAGATGTTAGTTATCAGTTATCAGTTATCATTAATCAGTTATTTATCAATCAAGACAATTATTACCCATCACTTATCTTTCAACACCAATTCACAACAACTTTCCTGCTACTACTTTTTGTAATTCATCATGAATTTTTCCATTGGTAGCAATAATTCCAGGCTGAAATGGTGAATAAGTTTTCCCCTCTAAGTCAGTTACTTTTCCTCCCGCTTCCTCTACTATCAAAAATCCTGCAGCACTGTCCCATGCATGGAGTTCATGCTCATAAAAACCATCGAATCTGCCGGCAGCTACCCAACACAGGTCAGTAGCTGCGCTTCCAAGTCTTCTTACAGGAACCCCTCTTTTTATTAATTTAGAAAATACCTGTAATGGCCCGTTTGGCTGGTCTAAATAGGTGTAAGGAAAACCGGTAACGAGGCAACTTTTTAAAACTTCGGTTTTATTGCTTACCGAAATTTTATTGCCGTTCAATGTAGCTCCTTTGCCTTTTTCAGCAAAGAAAAATTCATTGAGTAAAGGATTGTAAACTGCACCCATGTACATAGCACCTCTATATTCAAGTCCAATACTTACGCAACAAATAGGTATGCCGTTGGCAAAATTAACAGTACCGTCAATTGGATCAATAATCCATTTATAATCGCTTGCAGAAAGCTTTTCATCACTTTCTTCACTTACAATGCCGTGTTCAGGAAATGCTTTTTTTATTACTTCGCGGATAGCCCTGTCCGAAGCATGATCTGCTTCAGTAACCAGGTTATTAATTCCTTCTTTATGGCTGATTGCAAATTTACCGTTGAAAAAATGTTTTAATTGATTGGCGCCGGCATTTGTGGCATCTATTAGTGTTTGTTTATACATTTTGCAAAGATTCAATAAATTGTTGAATTGATAAATTGTTGTTTGGATAAATTGTTGCATTGGTAAATTGTTTAATTGGTAAATTGCCGCTTTTAATTATTATTTAAACATCAAACCCCCGATAACTATCGGAATAACTAATCAACGATCTCCTTGCAACTTTCTATCATCATAGTAAATTATAACGTTAAATATTTTTTGGAGCAATGCCTTTTATCTGTGACAAAGGCTTTGAAAAATATAGATGGAGAAATTATTGTGATTGATAATAAATCAGACGATGATAGTTTTTCATTTTTTCAAAACAGGTTACCTCGAGTGAAATTTATCTGGAACGAAACGAATGTAGGTTTTGCCAAAGCCAACAACCAGGGATTGCACCTGGCAAAAGGAGAAATCATTTTATTCTTAAATCCTGATACTATAGTTCCTGAAGATTGTTTTGAAAAATGTATAGGATTTATTAATAAGAATAATTGCGCTTTAGGAACAAAAATGCTTGATGGCGCAGGGAATTTTTTAAAAGAAAGTAAAAGGGCCTTTCCATCTCCACTCACCTCATTTTATAAACTCGCCGGATTCTCCAGATTATTTCCACATTCAAAGATTTTTGCAAAATATCATCTTGGAAATTTAAGTGAAAATGAAAACCATTTGGTCGATGTTCTGGCAGGAGCATTTATGATGATCCCCCAAAAGATCCTTGATAAAACGGGCGGTTTTGATGAGGATTTTTTTATGTATGGGGAAGATATTGATCTGAGTTTCCGCATCCAAAAAGCAGGATTTGCTAATTATTATTTTGCCGGCAGCAGCATTATCCATTTCAAGGGCGAAAGCACTAAAAAAGGAAGTCTTAATTATGTAAAAATGTTTTACAAAGCCATGAGCGTTTTTGTAAAAAAACATTATGGAAGCAGCAAGTCGGGATTGTTTAGTTTTTTTATACACATAGCTATTTTTTTTCGTGCTTCGTTTTCTGCTATTTCCCGGTTATTTAAAAGAAAAAAGTCGCAAAAATTAAATAAAATGAGTAGTAACAATAAAATCATTGTTGCAGGAAGTATAGATGAATACAGAGAAGTAATTCCCTTATTGGAAAATGTAGGAATGAAAGAGAGAGTTTTGGGAAGGGCAGAAACGGATGGCATCAAATGCGACGATACCATTGGGTCGTTTGATAATCTGGAAAAGATATTACAACTTCATTCCATAAAAGAAATTATCTTCTGTGAAGGGAAACTTTCTTACAAAAAAATTATTGAGGCAATGCCAAAGATTCCGAAAAATATTTCCGTAGAACTTTTTTCAAACGGAAGCCACGCTATTATCGGGAGCAATGATAAAAATATAGCCGGTAATATTATTTTGAAAAATTAGGATTTATTGGGACAGTTCACGTTATGCCACAACTGAGTTTGGAATATCATAAAAAATAAAAAATGGTTTATATCTAAAATAAAAAATATATGCTTCCTGAAACACAGGGCCAACTTGGTTTTCCAATTACTATTCAGCGTTATTTTTCAAAAAAAAGCCTCAAAAATTAAAAAATATTTTATCAACGGTAAATTTTTTTATACAATTAATCTGTACATTTAAACTTTTAAATTCAGTTTTTCGATTGTTACTATTTACTGATTTGAAAAAATAAAATTCAATAATTTTAATCTTTAGCAACTACCATTTAAAATCTATCCCGATAGCGATCGGGCCAAAATTAAATTTTTGTAAATGAAACTTACCACGCGATTGCAACTTTCTGCCATGATGTTTCTTGAGTTTTTTATTTGGGGTGCATGGTTTGTAACTCTTGGCACTTTTTTAATAAATAATCTTCATGCAAGCGGTGCAGAAACCGGGACCGTGTTTTCAACACAATCGTGGGGAGCTATTATTGCTCCGTTTATCATTGGGTTAATTGCAGACAGATATTTCAATGCAGAAAAAATTCTTGCTATTTTACACATTGTGGGTGCGGTGCTCATGTATCAGATGTTCAAAGCTACCGATGTAGCTGTTTTCTATCCTTATGTCTTAGGGTACATGATATTATTTATGCCTACGTTAGCATTAGTTAATTCAATTTCGTTTAATCAAATGAAAGATACTGAGAAAGAATTTCCGCCTGTAAGAGTTTGGGGTACCATCGGTTGGATAGTTGCGGGGCTGGCGATTAGTTTAGTTTTTGTATGGGATTCGGCAGGAAGCATACAAGCGGGTTTAATGAAAAATACTTTTTTAATGGCTTCAATTGCTTCTTTGATTTTGGGGTTATTTAGTTTCACATTGCCCAAAACGCCTCCTAAAATAGCCAAGGGGACTAAAGTAAAAATCTCAGAGGTATTAGGCCTGGATGCTTTAAAATTATTAAAGGATAAAAATTACCTGATATTTTTTATCGCGTCTATTTTAATTGACATTCCATTAGCATTTTATTATCAATATGCCAATCCCTATCTTACCAATATCGGAATGACCAACGCAACCGCGAAAATGTCTATAGGACAATTTTTTGAAATATTTTTCTTATTGATGCTTCCATTCTTTTTCAAAAAATTTGGATTCAAAATTACAATTATGGCTGGCATGCTGGCCTGGGCTATACGGTATGCTCTATTTGCTTATGGAAATACTGGTGATCTTACATTTATGCTGATAATCGCTATTATTTTACATGGCATTTGTTATGATTTCTTTATGGTATCAGGTCAAATTTATACGGATGCCAAAGCTGGCCCAAAAATTAAAAGCGCTGCCCAGGGATTGATCACCCTGGCGACTTATGGAATTGGAATGCTGATTGGATACGAAATTGCAGGATTGATAAAAGATGCTTACACTACTACCTCAATTGTAAATGGTGTTTCCACCGCTGTATCTAACTGGAAAATGATCTGGATTATTCCTTCTGTGATTGCACTTGTCGTATTTTTATTGTTTGCTTTTTCATTTCATGATAAAAATGAGAAACCTGTGAATCAAACTATCAATGTATAACATGGAAACAAAGCAAAGCAGAAGAACACTGATTAAAAATTTGGCTTTGGGCGTATCAGCTTTGGCAATAACTCCTGCTTCTGCGCTGGCTTCTTATAGTGAAGCTGAAAATAAACGTGAAAGGAAATTGAAATTGAAAGGAAATATTAATCATTCAGTTTGCAGGTGGACGTTTGGATATCTTTCTTTGGATGAATTATGCAAAGCGGTAAAGAAAATAGGATTCAATGCAATTGATTTAGTGAAACCACAGGAATGGTCTATACTTCAAAAGCATGGTATTTATAGTTCGATGTGCTATACTACCGGCGATAATAATCTATATAACGGACTGGATAATCCGATTTATCATGAACAATTGATTAAGGAGTATCTGGAAGTAATCCCATTAATGGCAAAGGCAGGGTATAAAGATCTGATTTGTTTTAGTGGTACCCGTAAAGGAATGGATGACGATACCGGTATGAAAAATTGCAAAGATGCTTTGGAGAAAATATTGCCTCTCGCAGAAAAAAACGGAGTTACCATGTCGATGGAAATTCTTAACAGTAAAATTGATCACAAAGATTATATGTGCAATCATGTGGAATGGGGTGCGGAATTATGTAAACGTATAAGTTCTGAAAATTTTAAATTGCTTTTTGATATATATCATGTGCAGATTCAGGAAGGTGATATCATAAGGAATATCAGGGATTATCATCAGTATATTTCTCATTTTCACACCGGCGGTGTTCCGGGCAGACATGAGATCAACGACACGCAAGAGTTGTATTATCCGGCAATAATGAGAGCTATAGTGGGTACAGGTTTCAAAGGTTATGTGGCGCAGGAATTTATTCCAACCTACCCCAATAAATTAGATTCATTGAGAGAAGCGATTAAAATTTGTGATGTGTGATTAGCTAATTAGGCAATTAAAACCTTAAACGGATTAACTAATAAACCAATAAACGAATTAACTTTTAGAATTATGGCACAAAACACTTACGATGCAATTGTAATCGGCTCCGGAATTTCCGGCGGATGGGCTGCAAAAGAGCTCACCGAAAAAGGACTTAAAACTATTATGCTCGAAAGAGGGAAAAATATTGAGCATATAAAAGATTATGTGAATGCTACAAAAGGAATCTGGCAATTTCCTCACAGAGGAGGCAGGACACAGGAGATGATTAAGGACTATCCAGTATTAAGAAGAGATTATCCATTAAACGAAATGAATCTTGATTGGTGGGTAGATGAAAAAGAAAGTCCTTATACTGAAACAAAACGTTTCGACTGGTTCAGGGGTTACCATGTAGGCGGTCGCTCACTTTTATGGGGAAGACAAAGTTACCGCTGGAGTGATCTTCAATTTGAAGCCAATGCAAAAGATGGAATTGCTATTGACTGGCCAATCCGTTATAAAGATATAGAACCATGGTACACTTATGCTGAGAAATTTGCAGGTATAAATGGCGGAAAGGATGGCTTGCCACAATTACCTGATGGATATTTTATGCCGGCGATGGAAATGAATTGTGTTGAAAAAGATGTAGCTGCAAGGATCAATGAACATTATAAGACCAAGCGAATGATCATGGGGCGCTCGGCTAATATTACACAGCCGATACAGGAGCGCGTAAATTGTCAATACAGAAATAAATGCTGGCTTGGTTGTCCGTTCGGCGGCTATTTCAGTACTCAATCTTCTACGTTGCCGGCGGCCATGAAAACGGGAAATCTTACTGTTCGTCCCTGGTCAATTGTTACAAAAATTTTATACGATAAGGATACGAAAAAGGCAACAGGAGTGGAGATTTTGGATGCGGAAACCAATAAAACCTACCAGTATTTTGCAAAAATAATTTTCCTAAACGCATCTACGTTCAACAGCGCATGGATTTTGATGAACTCCGCCACCGACATCTGGCCTGATGGATTGGGCAGCAGCAGCGGTGAGTTGGGCCATAATGTGATGGACCATCATTTAGGGGTTGGTGCTTCAGGAATGGTAGATGGCTATGATGATAAATATTATTACGGAAGGCGTCCCAATGGCATTTATATCCCCCAATATCGTAATATATTGGGCGATAAGAGAGATTACATAAGAGGCTTTGGTTACCAGGGTGGTGCCAGCAGGGAAGGATGGAGCCGTAATATTGCTGAAATGCAACTCGGGGGGGATTTTAAAGATGCACTGGCAGAACCAGGACCATGGACAATGGGTATTGGGGGTTTCGGAGAAATACTTCCTTACCATGAAAACAAAGTTACTTTAGATAAAAATAAAAAAGACAAATGGGGTCTTAATGTTCTGGCTTTTGATGCTGAATGGAAAGAAAACGAAAGAAAAATGAGAATTGATATGAAGAATGATGCAATAGAAATGCTGGAAGCAGCAGGAGTTAAAAATGTAACCGGTTTTACTGGGGATGGAACTATGGGTAGGGGAATTCATGAAATGGGAACGGCCAGGATGGGGAAAGACCCAAAAACCTCAGTGCTGAATAAATGGAACCAGGTATGGGATGCTCAAAATGTTTTTGTTACGGATGGCGCTTTTATGGTTTCTTCCAATTGCTGTAACCCTTCACTGACTTATATGGCGATGACAGCGCGGGCTGCTGATCATGCGGTAAGCGAATTGAAAAAAGGGAATATTTAATTCAAGTGTTGGCAAACCAATAAATAATGCGAACATCTAAAAAGATTCAAACTTAATTTTAAAACTACATAATTATGAAAAGAAGAGAAGCTGTACAATACATCTCACTCCTTGTAGGAGGAACTATAGTTGGAGGGACCGCTTTTTTATCAGGATGCAAAAGTAAAACAGGCGTATCAATGACTTTTACTGATGCTGATATTTCATTGCTCAATGAAATTGCCAATACCATTCTGCCTGATACGAAAACACCAGGCGCCAAAGCGGCTAAAGTAGGGCAGTTTATGACCGTTATGGTAAATGATTGCTACGAAGCCCCTGATCAAAAAATGTTTCACGAAGGATTAGTCAAAATCGATGAAGCATCCAAAGATAAAAATGGCAAATCATTTATGGAAAGCACTCCTCAGCAACGGCACGATTTACTGGTAGATCTTGATACAAAAGTAAAAGACTACAATAATAAAATCAACGAATATATCAATTCGCTAACTCCTGATCAAAGAACACAAATGAAGATTCAGCAAGACTTTACGGGTTCCGATCCTTTGGCCGATAAGAGACGCCAAAATCCTGTATATTATTTTCAGATGATGAAAGAACTTACTTTACTTGGTTATTTCACTTCGGAGATTGGTTGTACACAGGCCATGCGTTATGTAGAAAGGCCTGGTAGTTATAATGGCGATCTTCCTTATAAAAAAGGAGACAAAGCATTTGCTTAAGCCGAATCAATAATTTTCCTTTTTTTGGAATCTATTCTGTATCTAAAAATTCCTCTCTGTTTCATGCGGAGAGGAATTTTTAAATAGAAAATTAATTATTTTTTGCAACTAACCCCAAAGGCAAAACCGTTTTACCACATACTTCGTTGAGCAAGGCGCCAGCGCCTGTATAAATAGCGGATCCTCCGCAAATAATTCCTTCATAGCCCGTAAAAGTTTTTAGGAAAGTATTGCCACTATATTCGCCTAACGCCAATAAAAAATATAAAATGGTTAACGTGGCAAAGATAAATTGCAATGAAACGCTGATACGAAGGGTGCCTAAAAAAAGTAGGCCGGTAAATATTCCCCACATTACCAGATAAGCTACCATGGCACTTTCCGAAGCGGGCGGCACCCATCCAAATTTTGGAATTGCAATTAGTGCAACTAGTGTTAGCCAAAATGATCCGTAAGAAACAAAAGCAACAAAACCAAAAGTATTGTTCTTTTTTGCTTCCATAATTCCTGCAATGATTTGTGCGATGCCGCCATAAAAAATTCCCATTGCCAGGATCATGGAATTCATTTCAAAAATCCCCGCATTATGCAGATTAAGTAAAACGGTAGTCATTCCGAATGCAAGAAGCCCGAGCGGCGCCGGGTTTGCAGTAGTATCTTTAATAATGATTGTTGATTGGTCCATAAGAATTGGTTTTTAGTTTTAAATTAGGGTTAAAAATATCAATAATAATTCGAATTTATTAGAAAATTCTCCTTGCAGAAAGAAAAATTTTGTGCAGGATCAAAAGTATTAATTGCTGAAGTTGCAGATTTCGTAATTATTGCTTTATATTAAAGAAAACAGTTTTCGAATTCTTATTCATAGGTTTGTGTACATACCTTTTATTCATCTTCTTTTTAATTTTTTATTGTACCCAACATGAAAAAATTTTTATTTTTTTGTTTTCTTTGCCAGCCAATACTGGTATTTTCACAAAGCAATACAAGCCATTCCGCTGTTACAAATTCACAAACATTCGGTTACGTTGATGGAATAAGAATGGATAGTCTTAATGCTGAATATGCCGTATTTGATTGGAATACCAGGAGATCGTTCTTTGATTATGGACAATCAATAACCAGGAAAAAGACAAGAGTCACAGATGAGAAAGGAGAACCATTGATGTTTGCAACGCAATCTTATTCTTTCATGCTTAATTTTTTATATTTTAATGGATGGCAGTTTAGTCAGGCTGAGTTTAAAGCAGATAGGTTCATAGTGAAAAAACGCCATGATAAATAATATTTTTTTGAGGCGCCTTTGGTATTTTAAGAAAAAGTGAAAGAATAAGATTCAGGTTTTTACTATAATTTTTTTGGTAAGGATTTTGTACTTTTTTTAAAAAATTTAAGTTATGGAACCATCGTCTAAAATTATGACAGTACCGCAAATTGCCCTCCGACTTGCTGAACTTTGCAACCAAGGAGAATTTGAGAAAGCCCAAAAAGAATTGTTTGCTGAAAATGCCGTCAGTATTGAACCTGAAGCTTCGGTTGGTTTTGAAAAGGAAACGAAAGGATTAGATGCTATTTTGGAAAAAGGAAAAAAGTTTGCTTCAATGGTTGAAGAAGTGCACACTTGTGGCGTTTTTGATCACCTGGTTGCGGGCAATATGATAGCGTTATCATTAAAGATGGATATAACTATGAAAGGACAGGGCCGCACCAACATGACTGAACTTTGTGTATATAAAGTGAAAGATAATAAAATAATTTCAGAACAGTTTTTTATGTAAGAGAAGCATCAATAAATTGTATCGCTGTTTTCAATCTTTCTTCGTATTCACCTGAAATAATACACCATGGTGTAGATTGGTTCATCATCAATTCTTTATAAAAAAGAAATAGTTTTTTCCTGGTTTCCTCATCCGGATATTCTCTTAATGCATCTTTAACCCATGGCAGGTCAGCGTCACAAAGCAAATACAAATCATATTTTCTAAGTGCGATTTGATCCAAAATCCAATTGTGACATTTATTAAAAATAAATTCAGCCCATACTTTCATTACATAGAGATCTGTGTCGATAAATAAGTGAAGAGGTACAAGAGAGGATTGATCAGGGATGAGATATGAGGTAGATTGATTGCTGATTGCTGATTGTTGATTACTAATAACTGATAATTGATAACTGATATCTTCCTCAGACTCTATTTGTCCTTTTGCAATCGTAAGCAAATCATCATAATCATATTCTGTGCCGTTTTTTTCTAAATATTCTCTTGCATATTCAGGAACCCACAAGGTATTATAATGCATTGCCAATTTTTCGCAAAGAGTGCTTTTTCCTGTGGATTCAGGGCCGATGGCCACAATTTTTTTTATTTTTTTCATGCCGGAATTTTTTCTTTTTGCAATAAATATTCGTTAGCCTTTCTTCTCCATTCAATTAATCCCCAAAATGCCATTATCAAAAGAATGAGGTAATAAACACTTGAGAATACATAATGTTTTACGAAGTACAACGGAATAGATGCGATATTGGTAGCGATCCACCAATACCAACTTTCTACTTTTTTCCTTGCCATCAGCCACATTCCTGTAAAAGCGGTAGAGCTTGCAAATGCATCAGCCCAGGGAATGGCACCGTGAGCAAAATCTTTTTTCAAATAAGTAAGTGCACCGAAAATTATGATGTAAAAAGAAGCACAAAATATTAATTCCTGTGTCCATTCTTTCTTATTGCTCCACGTAATATTTACAATATGCTCCTGTTGTTGATTTCTTTTTGCCCACAATATCCATCCATAAATGCTCATGATTGTGTAATATAAATTAACACTTGCTTCGCCCAATAAACTCCCTTTGATACTGATGTAAACGTAAAAAATAGTACCAATCAAACCTGTAGGGTACACCCAGATATTTTCTTTCCTGGAAAACCAAACACTGGTAATGCCCGAAAACACTGCGATGTATTCAACCCATGTAGTCCCCTTCATTCCTTCAATAAACTGGCTATAGATTTCAGGTAAATTCAACTTAAAAATTTAGCGCCAAATGTAGTTTAGATTAAAGTAAAAAATGTATCAAACTTTTTGAAATGGGAATTAGAATTTACAGTAAACAAATCTACCCTGCCTACCGGACAGGCAGGCTGGCGTAGGCATGGAAATAACCCGTTTCCGGATTTTACTTTTTGAAAAAATCTATTTTTTGAAAAAACTAACTTTTATAGATACTCGTATATTTAAAGAATATTTTAATAATTTCTATGCTAAAAAGAATCAGTTTTCTATTGCTCATTCTGCTATACATTGGCGCCGGCATTAATCATTTTTGGCATCCGGATTTTTATTTTGCGATTATACCATCATATCTTCCAAATCCTTATAATGAATTGGTATGTATTCCATTGTGGGAAGCATGGTTAAGACTCGCTTTTCAACCTGTACTTATTTTATGGGTATTGTGGCAGAGGAAATAAAATGAAGCTGGAGAATTTTAATTTTTCATGCCTGAAAATCTCATGCTATAAACTAACTTTTATTAAAGATTTGTATTTTCTTTTACCGAAAAAAATTAAGTGAAATAAAAAGGAGCATTCTTTTCGAAGTGCTCAATATTTTTAAAATCAGGCAACTTTTTTAAGATTCTGCAACTACTTCTCTCACTTCCGGAATCATTCTTTTCATCATTCCTTCAATTCCGGCCTTTAGCGTGATCATGGAAGAAGGGCATCCACTGCAACTGCCATGCATCTTCAAATTTACTCTCCCATTTTCATAGCTAATATATTGTATGGCACCTCCATCCATTTCCACCGCAGGCTTTACGTAATTTTCAAGTAATTCTTTTATCCTTTTTACTACATCGCCATCCTCAACATGTATTTCATTGCTGCTTTCTTTCTTACGCATGGATAGTTCTTCCTCATTTATAATAACATTCCCTTCTTCCAAATATTCTTTTAAGAACTGTTTTACGGAAGGAATTACATCTTGCCAATCTTCAGTATCATCTGTCTTTGTAAGTGTAACAAAATTGCTCGCAATAAAAACTGATTTTATGAAAGGAAATGCAAACAATTGTATAGCAAGGGGTGAGGCTGAAGCGCTTTCCTCATCGGGAAAATCTACACTTTTGCCTGGGTACAAAAGTTTGTTAGCTACAAATTTCATGGTTTCGGGATTGGGAGTCATCTCTGTATAGATACTTACTACGGTATTACCAGTTTTAATCATAACGAATTATTTAATCCGCAAAGTTAATAATTTAGGTTGAGAAGATGTTTTTCGGCTTGTTAAGTTATATACAGAATTTTTGAAATCTTTTGTTGCAAAAAATCTGATTAAAAATATATATTATTAGTTCGTTTGCTGCTTATTAATTCGTTTGCCGCTAGCTATCGGAAGTGAATAAAATTCGTGGTACCAAAATAAGAATCTGCATTATTTGTTGTCTGCCCGAATGGTACTGGCAAAAATAAATTACTCCACAATCCTCAGTTTGGCATAATTCAACATAATCTTCTTCTCACCATTGTTTTCAAACTTTACGGTAGCTACGGGATTGTGAGCCGCACCTTCCATTTTTATCACTTCGCCAAAACCAAATTTTTGGTGTTCAATTTTCTGTCCGGTCTTTAAATTACTGGTATCGCTTGGTGCAAAATCAGGAGAGGGAATATGCTCTTTTATTTTTATTACGGGGGTAGAGACAAGATACGCAGGCTTCTCTGGTTTTGTTTCTTTGGTTTTATTATTGCCAAATTGATATTTTGGTTTGTCAAAAGCATTCCAATAATTCGTCTGATTATTTCGCATATTGCCGCCGGCAAAAGATTTGTCAATTCGCTCACCAGGAAGTTCATCTATAAACCGGCTAGGATCATTTTGTGTGAGATTTCCAAACCGATAACGATTGTTCGCGTATGTCAGCCATAATCTGGTTTTTGCACGGGTGATGGCTACGTAAAATAATCTTCTTTCTTCTTCCAGTTCTTCACGGGTATTAATCGCCATAGCATTTGGAAAAAGTGTTTCTTCCAAACCGCCAACAAAAACCACTTGAAACTCCAATCCTTTGGCGGCGTGGATAGTCATTAATTTTACCACATCCCTTTCTCCTTTATCGTCATCAGCATCTGTAAGTAAAGTAATTTGCTGAAGGTAACTTCCTAAACTTTTGTCGAGTAATTCGCCGTCTTCAGTTGGGGTTTCTGTAAATTCTTTTATGGAATTTAATAACTCCTGTAGATTTTCATATCGCGCTAAACCTTCGGTAGTCTTATCATTGAAAAGATCTTTAACTATGGCAGTTTGCTTTCCAACAAGGATCGCAAGATCATAAGCGTTTTTCTTTTCCAGTTCGCTTTGAAACATTTTTATCATAATCACAAAGTTGCTTATGACATCAAGTGTAGAAGCTTTGTAACCAAACTCCGAAGCCCGTTCCAGCACATTCCACATGGAAATGTTATTTTGGTTTGCAAAAAGAACTGCTTTTTCCAAACTGGTTTTTCCAATTCCTCTTGCGGGATAATTGATAATTCTTTTCAGAGCCTCTTCATCATTTGGATTCATGATCACACGCAGATAACTTAAAAAATCCTTGATCTCTTTTCTCTGGTAAAAACTAATGCCACCGTAAATCCTGTAAGCAATATTCATGCGGCGAAGGCTTTCTTCAAAGCTTCTGCTTTGCGCGTTGGTTCTGTATAAAATTGCAAAATCACTATTACGATAATGATTACGTAATTTTTGCTCCTGTATGGCATCAGCTACATATTTTCCTTCATCGTTATCCGTAGCGGTACGAACCAGGTTTATTTTTTCACCTTCATCATTTATGGTCCATAATTTTTTGGGGATCTGTCCTTTATTATTGGAAATAATTTCATTGGCTACATTTAGGATATTTTGTGAGCTGCGATAATTCTGCTCCAGCATTACCACTTTTACTTCGTCATAATCTTTTTGAAATCTCAAAATATTTTCAATTGTCGCTCCGCGGAAACTATAAATACTTTGCGCGTCATCTCCCACTACCGCTACATTCTCATGCATGGCCCCCAGTAGTTTTATAATCTGGTATTGCGAAGTATTCGTATCCTGGTATTCATCAATCATGATGTATTTAAACTTGCGCTGATACTTACTCAGGCTTTCAGGATGCGTGATTAATAATTGGTAAAATTTCAACAATAAATCATCAAAATCCATTGCACCGTTTTTGAAGCAACGCTTACAATATGAAGAGTAAATCTGTCCGATCAATGGACGATTAGCGCGCAGATCTTCCTGTTGTAATCCATAATCATTGATGTATTCTTCAGGAGTGATCAAACTATTTTTTGCACCGGATATTCTATTGAAAACGGTAGAAGGCTTATAATGTTTATCATCAAGGTTCATTTCCTTTATCACCGTTTTCACTACACTTTTCGAGTCGTCAGTATCATAAATTGTGAAGTTTCTTGGGTAACCAATTTTATCTGCTTCGGCTCTTAATATTCGTGCAAACACCGAGTGAAAAGTGCCAATATAAAGATTTCTCGCTTCACTATTTCCCAGGATATGAATTACCCTTTCTTTCATTTCCGCAGCCGCCTTATTGGTAAAAGTGAGTGCGAGTATTTGGAAAGCGTCAACTCCTGTGGCCATCAGATGAGCAATCCTGGTGGTTAAAACTTTTGTTTTACCACTTCCCGCACCGGCTACAATCATTATCGGTCCATCGCGATGAAGTACTGCTTCGCGTTGCGCATCATTCAACCCCTGTAAATATTCCTGCATATTGCAAATTTACGAAAAGAGAAGGTGGGGAAAGGAGGATTTGGGAAATAAATATAGAATGAACGGAAATATTATTTATCATTATTGTTGTGCAAAAATTTGATAATTATTTTTTTAATAGTAGCCTAAATCAGTTTCCCGCTGTATTATTTTTAAAATAAATGAGCCTCTTTATTTATCTGACTATACTCCCAATCAAACACCCCGAAACATTCCATGCACTAAAACTACTTCCTTCAGATTTCCCCAAAGGAATAGCGATTTTAAAAGTATGTTTTCCAGGTGTGAGATTATCTAGTGGAATATAAACCGGATTGGTGGTAGTGCCCGGACACCAATTGGAACGATTATAATCAGATGAAGAGGTACCATCACTAAAATTGCCGGACGAAGGATTGTACATTCTGTAAGTTCCGCAATCTGTACGCCAGGGAATAAAACTAAATACTCTTTTACCGTCCACAAATATTTCGTTCAGTTTTTGATTAAACTCATCACCGTTATCCCAGCCGCCATGCCCTGTGGAAATATATCGCAGCTTTAAATTTTTCAATCCTTCAGGAATATTTACAGTAACCGTTAAAGAATCATTATCGAACATGGTCCCATAATTCTGTCCCGCCATTTCCATAATGTTCAAGGTGTTAAATATAGGTTCAACCCAGTCCCTTTTTTTTGAACTGTCATATTGTTGCGGATAAAATTCGAGATCAAGATTAATGATATGTCCACCTTTATCATAATTACCAATAAAGACGCCAATCCAAACTTCTCCTTTTAATCGTGGTAATAAATCGGTTATATCTTGTTTATAATTTACCGAATCTGCCCAATTATAACCTTTAATTTTTGATAGCTTATTATAATACCGCACGCCAAATGGTGTAAAGAACCGCATCAACTCCAGCGGCGGCAAATAGTTTTTGGTTTCTACCACTCCCTCATATTTTTTCCCCTGCCTGTCGGTGTATAACGGTAATGAACCAACGCCATTTCGCAAACCATTTAAAAATGAAATTTCCCTTTCTGTTGGAATAATGAAAACACTTCCGGTACGATCATAAGCATCACCGTTAGAATATTCGGAAAGGTGCGCAAATATTAAATTATTATGGGTGTCAGGCAGTTTTATTTTTTTAAGTACCAACGTTCCGCCTGCATAACGATACGTAACATTTTCCTTGTCATTCCCGGGATTTACAATTGAGTCGGTAAAATTTATTTGCTGATGTGTAAATACAGGGATAGTTGTAAAACGCTTATCAATTTCTTTGCGGTGAAAAGTAGCGTCATCCACTATCTTCCCGAAATCTTTTGGTAAATTCCCTTCTGTATCATTTACTTTTTGAAATTGTATTTTAGTAGCGTAGATTTCAAAATTTCCATTCCGGACTATTTTTAAAATCAAACCTAAGCCAGGCGCGATACTAAGGCTCGGGCTGCCTTTGATTGGAAGTTCATTGGTAAACCATATTTCAATTGTGTTGGAACGAATAATTACTTTTGCTTTTTTGCAGTGATATCCCAGGATCGTTGCGGTATCGCCGGTAAGCGTAGCTTTTTCATAAGTGGAAAAAGGTGTTTTCAATGTATAGTGGCTACTATCTTTTAAAGTAAGTATTTGATAAGTTGCCTGCTGATTATAATCAATATATTGTCCTTCTTTTTTCTCCGGATCTTTTCCCTGTACTAAATGAGCAATATTGTTTTTGAAAAATAATTGTAACAGTGGGAAATCCTTCATTTCTTTTCCATTACTGCGGAAGGAATAAGTAACTACGCCTTCGCCAATCGCGGAGGATTTTTTTATCCGTTGCGCAAAAGGCGTATTTATAATGGTTAAAAATAAAATAATGGTAAGCAGAAAATTTCTATAATTCTTTTGCATATTAATATAAACTTGAATTGCGAAAGTTCAAAGCTATCAGGAAAATGATGAAGTGGCAAGGAAATATTTTGGAGCATCCGTAGTTTTGATTTGAAGTAATTTATTATTTTTTTGCAGAAAAAGCTTCTCCCGATGAAATAGAAAAATATGATTTACAGTAAACGGCCGCCTGACCAATTCGGGCAGGAATAAATAGTAAGAATTTTAGTTTGGATAAGAGAGAGGAATGAATTGTGTTTTTTCATTTCTACCATTTTTTATTATCAATACTTTCCAGAATATTCAAATAGCTTATATAGCGTTCCGGGGAAATCTTATTTTCTTCCACGGCAACTTTTACTGCGCAACCGGGTTCTTCAATATGAATGCAATTATTGAAACGACAATTATTGATGAGCGCTTTCATTTCCGGGAAATAATGCGAAAGCTCGTGGGGTTCTATGTCCATCATGGCAAATTCCCTCATGCCCGGTGTATCAATTATTTTTCCTCCAAAGGGCAGATCAAACATTTCTGCAAATGTGGTTGTGTGCAATCCTTTGCCGCTCCATTTGCTTACTTCCTGGGTTTTACTGATATTTTCCGGTAATATGGAATTGATAAATGACGATTTTCCTACTCCTGAATGGCCGCTGATTAAAGTGGTTTTGTCTTTTAGTAATTCCTTTACTTCATTAATTCCTGAATTCTGATTAATGCTCATATCATAAACGGGGTAACCAATTTCTTTATAAACCTGTTTTATTTTTACAAGTTTCTCTTCTTCTTTTGATTTATGAAGATCTGTTTTATTAAATACGATAATAGCCGGTACATGATAGGCTTCTGATGCAACTAAAAACCTATCAATAAATCCGGTAGAAGTTTTAGGATCTTTTAAGGTTGCCAGTAAAATACTCTGATCGAGATTGGCGGCTACTATATGGTGAAGGTGTTTGTTATGAGGCGATTGCCGGGTGATATAATTCTTTCTTTCATAAATTTTGGAAATCACAATTGATTCGTCTCCATCTTCAATATCTGCCTCTACTACATCACCCACAGCAATCGGATTGGTAGAGGTGATATCATCTATTTTAAATTTTCCTTTTATACGCGCATTATATACTTCTCCATTTTCATTTTTAAGCAGATACCAGTTTCCTGTTGATTTATAGACTAAAGATTTCATGTATTTAATTAGTTAATTAGCCAATTAGCCAATTAGCTAATTAACTGATTAAGGAAACTTTTTAAACAGTGTGTATCGTAAAATAATTTCTATTAAAAGTAATGCCATTGCGGCAAATATAAAAGGATAAAATTTTTCATTGAAGCGGTGATAAGTTGTAATCTCCACTTTTGACTTTTCCATTTTATCTATTTCTTTATAAATATTTTCAAGGCTTTTGTTGTCAGTGGCTCTGAAATATTCCCCACCGGTTTGGGCAGCGATGTTTTGCAGCAATTTTTCATCTATGTATACTTTCTGATTTTGCATTACAATTCCCATAGGCGTACTCACTGGTGTTGGTGCATACCCATTAGTACCTACTCCAATAGTATAAACTTTTATATTAAATGCTTTTGCAATCTCCATGGCGGTATTAGGATCTATTAGTCCTCCATTATTGACACCATCTGTAAGCAAAACAATTACTTTACTTTTTGCTTTACTGCTTCTAAGCCTGTCCACAGCGGTTGCCAAACCAGAGCCGATGGCAGTACCATCTTCCAGTAAACCGCTTCTTATTTGTGAAATCTGGTTTATCAATACTGCGTGATCAGTAGTAAGAGGGCATTGGGTAAAACTTTCACCGGCAAATATTACCACTCCAATCCTGTCGTCAGGGCGGCTATTTACAAAATCTTCTGCAACTTTTTTGGCGGCCTCAATACGGTTTGGCGTAAAATCCTGGGAGAGCATACTGCCACTTACGTCAATACATAGCATGATATCTATTCCTTCGCCTTCCGTTTGTGTTTCATCATATTTTGTTTGTGGCCGGGCTAACGCAACTATGACGCAACCCAGAGCAAGCATCCTGAAAATAAAAGGGAATTGTTGAACCGTATTTTTCCATGATCTTGAATTACCTAATCCTTTTGTAGAAGAAATTCCTATAGCGGCTACCTGTTTTTTTCCCTTGCTGAACTTCCAGTATATTAATATTGGAATGATAATAAAAAGAAGCAATAACCAGGGCTGCCCAAAAGTAATATTGTTGAAATAATCAAAGATCATTTTCAGGCTTTTTATTTACAATTTTGTGAATGTTTGTAATCATTTCTTTTGTTTGAGAAAAACATTTTTCATTTTCATAAGCCGGAGGAATATATTTGGCAAATTTTACTGCATTTTCCATACGAAGGCTATTGGCAAAACCCGCTATCTGTTCTTTTGGAACATCCAGGTTTCCTAATTCCATTAATAATTCATCAGTGGTAA
Organism: Hanamia sp.; assembly: GCA_035532615.1. Taxonomy (GTDB): domain Bacteria; phylum Bacteroidota; class Bacteroidia; order Chitinophagales; family Chitinophagaceae; genus Ginsengibacter. Next base: position 3,570 of record DATKQQ010000203.1, on the reverse strand, counting down.
GATACATTTGATTCCTGTTGGTTTTCCTTGATAAATACCGCTTGAAAATTTCAGTCAACCTGTAATGGAATTCTTTTATCTGATCATTTTGAAGCAAATTTTCTTTTTCGAGTTCAGATAATAATTGCATGGCTTCATCATAAGGAGATAATTTGGATTCAAAAATGACAGATTCTTTTTTCTTTTTGAAAAATTTCAATAGGAATAATATCCATATTATTAGCAATACTACTCCCAGCGCAACCAAAACCCAGGCCCACCAGGGAAATATTCTTTTTACTTCAATAATTGTTTTTATATCGTGAAAAGGCCTAACACTGTCTGTAGGAGAATAAGTAACATTTATCGGAATGGAATCGGTATAAATATTAAAAGTGGAATCTCCGTCAAGCGTGGATACAGATAGAGCCAGTGGAGGAATTACCTGTCTTCCGGAATCAAAGCTGGTTATAATAAAATCCTGGCTGAAATTCAAATTTCCGTTGGAAGAGGTAGAGTCAATTTTGTTCTTTGTAATGGTTATAAAATTACCCAAAGTGTCAGGCATTGTAAACCAACTTAACCGGTAAGTATTATCGGGCATTGAGGTTGCGACCCGGTAATTTATTTGCTGGCCAATGAGGATATTATTTTTGTCAACGGTTGTTTTTATAACTGGCGCTTGTGCAAAAATATTCTGCGCCAGACACAAAAAGCAAATGCTCAAACCGGTAATAACTGACTTCATATTATAAACACAATTCTTCAATCGGACTAATGGATTTTTTTTCTTCTTTTAAAAAAATGCTGTAAAATTTTCACATAATCTTCATCAGTACGAACATGCAATAATTGTGCGCCTGCTTTCTTAAATATATTTTTACTGATGGTACTTTGATTAATAAAGTTCTGATGATAATTATATCTTACCATGGCATCTGAGGTATTGAGCCACTGCGTTTTTTGTGTTTCAAGATCACTTACTTTTATCATTCCTATATCCGGTAACTGGCTATCCATTTTGTCATACACTTTAAGTCCTATTATGTCGTGCCTATGCCCCAGAGAGCGTAAGCGATGCTCATAATTTTCATCTATGAAATCACTCATAACAAACAAGATGCTTTTTTGATTGTTGGACCTTGAAAAGAAATTTAATGCTTCGCGGATATTGGTTCCTGTTCGTTTAGGTGTTGCCGTTAATAATTCACGAACTATAAAAAGGGCATGTTCTTTCCCTTTTTTTGGCGGGATATATTTTTCTATTTTATCACTAAAAAATATGACGCCTACTTTATCGTTATTATTGATAGCACTGAAAGTGAGTACGGCACCTATTTCCGTAATCATATCTTTTTTGCTCTGGTGCACGGTTCCAAACATGGAACTAGCGCTTATATCAACTAAGAGTATAACGTTAAGCTCCCTTTCCTCTTCAAAAACTTTCGTGAACGGATGCGCATAACGGGCGCTTACATTCCAGTCTATAAATCTTACATCGTCACCGTGATAATATTCCCTCACTTCCCTGAATCGCATGCCTTTCCCCCTGAAAGCGGAGTGATACTCGCCTGTAAAAAGTTGGGTGGTGATCTTCCTTGAGATGATCTCCAACTCTTTTACTTTTTTTATTATTTCAGCTGTGGTAAGGATGATTTATTGGGTTTATTGGTTAATTGGAAAAGAAGAGCCTAACAAGTCTCGCCCCTCTCCTTTGGAGAGGGGTTGGGGTGAGGTACCTAAGGCACATTCACTGCTTTTAATATTTCATTAATGATCATCTCCACATTTACATTTTCTGCCTCTGCTTCATAAGTAAGGCCAATGCGATGACGTAATACATCTCTGCATATATTCCTCACATCCTCAGGAATCACATATCCCCGTTTATTCAGATACGCATAGGCTTTTGCAGCCAGAGCAAGGTTGATACTTGCCCTGGGAGAGCCGCCATAAGAAATTAACGGTTTCATTTTGGCTAAATTATATTGATCGGGATAACGGGAAGCAAATACAATGTCAATAATGTATTGCTCTACTTTTTCGTCCATATAAACTTCTCTTACTAATTGCCGCGCATTCAATATTTCTGATGAAGATACCACTGCGTTTATAAGTGGCTGTTGCATCTTTAAAACATTTTGTCGGATGATGGCTTGTTCTTCTGATTTGGAAGGATAATCAATGATTACTTTCAGCATGAAGCGATCAACCTGGGCTTCAGGTAACGGATAAGTTCCTTCCTGCTCAATAGGATTTTGTGTAGCTAAAACCAGGAAAGGTTCTTCTAAAAAATAAGAATCATTGCCGATAGTTACTTGTCTTTCCTGCATCGCTTCCAGCAAAGCGCTTTGCACTTTTGCAGGAGCACGGTTTATTTCATCGGCAAGAATAAAGTTAGCGAATATGGGGCCTTTGCGTACAACGAATTCATTTTTTTGCTGGTTATAGATCATGGTTCCTATAACATCTGCAGGCAAGAGATCGGGAGTAAACTGGATACGGCTGAATTTTGCATTGATGGTATTTGCAAGTGATTTTATAGCCAGTGTTTTAGCCAGCCCGGGAACCCCTTCCAGTAAAATATGCCCGTTACTCAAAAGGCCAATTAATAGTCTTTCTATCATGTGATTCTGACCAATAATTATTTTACCGATTTCGGCATGGATCTTATCAATAAAAGAAGCCGAATGATTAATTTTTTCATTCAGCAAGCGGATATCTTCTGCAGTTTGTAACATTTTATTTCAATAAAATTAAATAGGTTTTAAAGGTTTGCAAATTACGAACAACATATAAATTAAAAATATGGTTGCTTAAAACCTTCACGGAAAAGTATGTTAAAAAATGAAGGGAGCTATATAACTCGCTTCATAATAAAGTTGCAAAGTCAGGAAATTATTTATCTCCTACTCTGAAAGAGACTTTACAAATAACGCCATAAGTAGATATTTTTTCATTCTTTACATGTACTTTAAAATCCTTTACATACACAGAATCAATGTTCTTTACTGTTTTAGAAACTTCTTTTACTGCATTCTGAATTGCATCGTCGAAACTCTTTTCTGATGAGGCAATTACTTCAATAACTTTTACAATTGGCATAATAAAATGTTTTAAATGGTTCAAAAATTAATTTTTTCAATGTAATAAACTTAAACAAAACTCGTTCCTAATTTTATAACCTGCATAGATTATAAAAATTTAATAAAGATTTATATATATCTCTCAAACAGAAAGTTCTAAATTTGCAAATTATTAATCAGGAGTATTGTATAAAAATATATACATAAGAAAATTTACGGCGGTTGTATTGTTAGCGATTTTTGCTTTAAGTGTTACACCCACAAAGTATCTGCATAAGCTATTTGCTAATCACGTTGATTTTGTCAGCAAAACTTTGACATACTCTAAAGCTTGTCAATTAAATATGTCAGGCATCAATTGCCATTGCAATAGTAATGTGGTGATTGCACCTTATACTAAGGAGGATGTATTTATAATAAAACCAGTTCCTCCTGTATTTACTGAATTTACTTTTTCTAATACCTGCGATTTTATTCATACCCAATCCATTTCTTTTGGATTAAG
>DATKQQ010000202.1:0-6870 GCA_035532615.1 Hanamia sp. | reverse complement strand
TATTTGAGGCAGAGAAAAGTATGACCGGAATTTTTAGCGTGGTTTTAGATTTTTTCAATTCTTTACAAATAACCCTGCCATCTGCTCCCGAAATAAAAATGTCGAGTATAACGAGGTCCGGTTTATATTCTTTTATTTTTGTGAATACAACCCTCCAGTCAGAAATTATTTCAACATCATACCCTTCCTTTACCAGAATAGTTTCTACTACCTCGAGCACGGCTTTATCATCGTCAATTACTAATATCCTCGCCATACAGATTTATATTTATTTGCAGTACAAAAGTATCACAGTTAAGCTTTTGTTCCAGACAATTATATTAGTAGCTACTCATTATAAAGAAACGAAGACAGTATGGATTCAGCCTGAAGGCTTACCCGGAATATTGACAAATAGACATACAGAGCCGGATTGGTAAATTAATAAGCATAGTATCTTCAAAATCTTATTTCCTTTCTAACAAATAATTACAAACTACTTTCCAATTGGGAAATTTGGAACTTCCAAATTGTATCCACTCACTCTTAAATTCACTTGCACCATTATTAGGGCGGTCATCAAGAAGAAAATCTCCTTGGTTTAAGTGCTTATGATGTGATAAGATTAATCGCTTTTTGGCAACGTCTCCCAGATGCTTTTTTACCCATGCAAATTTATCAGATGCTGCTGTAGGATTTTCCCAGGGAGAAGTGGAGAGAATATAAGTGTCAAAATTCTTATTTAAAAGTTTAAAAGATTCTATTGCTCTGCAAAAAAACCAAGCGTTACGGCGAGAAATATCATTAAGAACTCCAGGAAATATTCCTTGAAATTTTTCTTTGCTACTTGTGGGTGATGATGTACTTCCATTGTTTGGTGTGTTGTTTTTTGTTTGCAGTTGTAATGCTCACATGATTTTATTTTTCCTGTTTATTTTCGAGGTCTGCAATTACTTTCTTCGCCTTGGTTAATCGTATCGCTTTATTTTTTTCTACCAGTTTTTTTGTTGTCCATTTTTCCAGGCGATGATGAAATGGAACTATCAATGCAGCAATGGCAACTAATCCTAACAACATTAAGGCAGGCGAATCGTCTGTTATATTTCGTAAAAAAGGATGTAATAAAAGATTGATGAATTCAAATACAATCAGTAATACTACGACGCTGAGAAATTCAACGAGCTTGTGGCTTACTATAAAGCTACGGCTAAGCAACAGAAAAAGAATAATAATGGTAAGTATGGCTATTGCAATAATAGCGAGTTGAATATTATACCTGCGGGTTTGCCGTATTTGTTGGTTTTGTGCTGCAATATCTTTTTGCCTTATTTCTTCGTCAAAAGACATGGTTTGTAACTGCGTTATTTTTTTCATGTTTAATACGCTGTCGGTAGCCATTAATGCCAGTCGATTATATTTTAAAGCGCTATCTGAATTGTGAATGCTTGTATAGTATTCAGATATTTTTTCAGAAGGGATAATGGTGGAAGAAAGAAATCTTAATTGTTCTGAATTATCAATGCTTTTTTTATAATAGTACACAGCAGAGTCTTTTTGATTCAGATAATCGAAATAATTACCCAGATAATAATATACTGCACCATATATTCTTTTTGAATTGAACTTTTCTGCGGTAGCAAGGATTCTTTTCAAATAAACCAATGAAAGGTCTTTATTTCCCTGAAGCAAATAAGTCCGGGCAAGCACTGCGTTTATAAATGTATCTCCTTCATAACGCTTAAATTTTAATGTTGACTGGTAAGATTTCTGTGCATATATCAGTGCAGAATCAAGTTGACCGGCATCCAATAGCACATAAGCATGATTACTGAAAATAATCTGGTCAAATAGATTTGGTTTTCCATTGTTAACATAACTTATTGCTTTGTCTGAATATGAAAGGCTTTTAACGGGGTCAATAATTGAATAATCAATAGCTAGCTGGTCATAAATGGTTGCCAATACTATAGCATTATGATAAGGTTCTGCAATCTTTAAAGCCTTTAATCCATATTCGAAAGCCCTATCATAATCGTTAATTAAAAAATAACTATAGCTTAATCTAACCCAGCCCATTGCTGTTACCAAATCATTTTTTTGCTGTAACCCAATCGTGATTATTTTTTGAGAATAATATATTATCGAGTCGGGATCATAAAATCCGAATGGGATGTTGTTTACAGCGTCAATCTTTATGCTGTCTGAGTTTGCAGTGGCGATAATATGAAGCAGACTGTCACCAATAGAAGTTTGCCCGGTTAATTTACCAAATGCAAGCAGGAATAATAAAGCAGCAATAATTTTTTTCATGTTTTAATTTGTAGACTTCAGAGATTTTGTTTTTTTTCTACTAAGGTCTGTTAAACCCATTGTTACGGCAAGAAATATCATTAGAAATTCCAAAAAGTATTCTTTTAAATTTTTCTTTTCTACGTGTGGGTGATGATGTACTTCCATATCTTTAATTTGGGCCTGACGATTGATAGTCGGTGTTTATTTATTGACTATTTACTCTCCATTATTTCTTCCGGCTTATCAAACTTTACCTGCTATCAAGGTGGTATTCTTTTTGAATGAATTTTATTAACCTTGCTGCATACGCCGATGAATGTTTTAAACTTCTGATAAAAGTGTGACACAACTCCTCGTGAATAAAAAGCCTGTTATAGTATTGAGAAAGCAACTCTTTGTTGCCGGAAATAAATGTGGGTTTATCAGTTATTATAAAATCAGATGAATCAAAATCCCCTGTTCCATAATTAGTTTTCGATTTCTTCAATTCTTTATATGGAAAGACTTTTGACTCAACATCCTTATATGCATACATGGTATTTTTTAAATCATTATATTGGTTAACCAGGATGCTGTTTATGAAATTATCGTAATCTAAAATACTATCAGAAACTGCATCGTTACGGATTAAACGGAAATTACCTGCATTCTTCAGTTCCTGAATGGTACGATTGTTATAACTGTAGCCGCTATATTCCCAAAAACGATCAGATATTATATTGTTTATGATTGATGCGTTTGGTTCATCTCTCTTCAGGCACATTAACAAGGTATCAATTTCTTTAGAGATAGATTTGAAATTTTTGATCGCCTGGGCATCGATAGCTGTATCACCCTGCAAATCCTGTATCATGCTGCTCATATATTCTTTTTCTTTGGTGTGGTCATTAATTTTTTCGCGAATACTTTCTGCAATAAAGCCAAGCGTTACTGCAAGAAAAATCATGAGGAACTCTAAAAAATATTCCCTCCATTTTTTGGGCTGATGATGCAGATCGGGGTGGTGATGTACTTCCATTTTTTTGGTTTATTTTTTTGGTTTATGGTTACCCGTAACAGAACAGCTATGAATAAACATAACCACAATTTTTGATTACTGCTGTTTATTTGCTTTCAAGGAAACAAATAATTCTGCCTTTAGCATCCAGGTACCGTTTCTTCTAATCCACATCGCAGCATAGTTACCGCCTTTGCTGTAAGAATGAATACCAATCCATTTTCCATTTTCCCACGCCAGCGTATCATTATCACTCACTACAATTTCATTAGGATTTCGTACATAACCAATTTGCGGATTGCTTTTAAATAAGGTTTTCCAAGATGCCACAATGCTGTCTTTTCCCGTTTGATAAACACCGCGACCAATAATTTGTACAAAATCATGCAGCCAATATTTCGCTATCCCATCCACATCATGCCTTGCAATGGCATTGTTTGATGCAACGCGGCAAGACTTAATGGTTGCAATATCATTGCTATGCATGTTTTGAGCAATGGCAAAATGAAAAAATACCATAAACAAAAAAATAAAAAGTAGTTTCATATCTGTATGGTTTTATTGAATATCATTAAGAATTCCAAAAAATATTCTTTGAAAAATTTCTTTTCTACTTGCGAGTGATGATGTATTTCCATTTTTTTAAACTGAAAATTATATTGATATTTATCATTTATTTTATTTTTTGTTTTGTAAATGATACCCCTTTTCTAATTCACCAATTAGCAAAGTGGCCTGTTTCAATAAAGTTTTTGCATCCTCTACCTTAAAGTAAATAAACCTGGAACGAATCATTTCAAGGTATTCATTAAACAATGTTTTGTCTTCGGTCAATAATGGCGGATTGGTTTTCATAAACGAATCCAGTACATCGCGGTTATATGAAATTTTGCTCGCCTGGTAAATATTATTGACTATTTCATTGTATTTGAATTCAAAGATTTTTGCCCTTGCTTTTCTTACTTCAGTGTAAATCCCAAGATCGGCCTCCGCGCTCTTTTGCCATTGCGACAAAGCTGATCATAATTGGCCACATCGCGGTTAAGCTTTGGGTTGGTAAAATAGCGCAGCTCTCCGGAACTTTCCATTTGATGAATAGTAGCATCATGTGGCACAAAATCTTCATGAGCGCCACCCCATAAGCCATACCAGTATAATTTACCTGTAGGAATTTGTTTCACCTCATTGTTTGAAAGCAATTGCGAAAGCGTGTCCGTATTATCCAAAGCAATTGTTGTATATGCTATATATCTTTTTATATAAGCAGTATCGCTGGTAAGGTCGCTGATCATAGATTTCGCATATTCTTTTGCATGTTTATTTTCTGACACATATTCGCGAAGGCTTTCTGCAAAAAAACCAAGTGACACTGCCAAAAATATCATGATGAACTCCAAAAAATATTCTTTGAAATTTTTCTTTTCTACATGTGGGTGGTGATGTACTTCCATTGGATTAATTGTTAATGCCCGCCCGGCTGAATGCCTTTCGGACGGGGTTAATGGCGGATCTTCATTTTTTTGTTGAGGATTTTCCGGTTCAGTATTTGGCAAATTTATTTTTTCTTCTTCACTCATTATTCGGATAATATTCTTTTTTAATCGATGAAAGCAATTCTGTATTCTCATCCTTTAATTTCTCAAGCGCTATTTGATAAAAATTTATGATCACATTTCTTTCAAATAATAGATTATATAATTTTAAAAATTGAGCCTGTTCAGCCTGGCTTATAACAGGAGTGTGATTGCCAGGTTTATAAAAATTTGTTTTGAGGGCATGCTGGTAAATAATGCTGTCCGGAGAAGGATAATAAGTATCATTTAAAAGATTGTTCTGTAAATCTGCCTGGTTTTTTTCTGTTTCCAATAACCTGGTTTCTAATGACCTGATGTCGGTATTAACTGTATTGTTATAATTTACAAGATAATTTCTGATTTTTTCATTCCTGATTAGTCCCAGGCTTCCTGAGCTTTCCATTTGTTGAAATGTAACACTGGAATATTTAAATACCCGGGAACCTCTCGTGTCATATGCCAACCTGTACAATAATTGCTGCTGTTCCCTATATTTTCCCGATTTGATCAGTTCCATTAAAGAATCAATTTCCCTTTTACCAATTTGATAATCGTGTAGCCTTGATTCAACCATTAAAGAATCTGCAGTAAGATTTATTACCAGGCCACTTATATCAGCATGTTCTTTTTGCCTGTCAGACAAATATTCCCTGATATTTTCTGCAAAGAATCCCAATGTTACTGCAAGAAATATCATAATAAATTCTAAAAAATATTCTTTGAAATTTTTCTTCTTATGATGCATGTCGGGGTGATGATGTACTTCCATATTTTCAGTTTTTGAGTGTTCAATAGCTTGCTCCTGTGAAGCATTTTCATTCCCATCTTCGGGAATATCACTGCTCTTTGGTACCTGATCTATAGCATCCTCTCCATTCATTGCTTTTATATTGCGTGAAGAAAATTAATCTAATTATACTGATACTAGCAACTGAATTACAAACTCTGTATATTCCCCTTCAACGGTATTTACTTTGATCTCTCCGCCATGCGCTTTCACAATATCATAACTCAAACTCAAACCCAATCCTGTTCCTTGCCCTGTTGGCTTGGTGGTGAAGAAGGGCTGGAAGATTTTGTCTACTACTTTCTGCGGGATGCCGTTACCATTATCTTTAACTCTTACCTCCACTTTATCGCCAATCTTCTTTGTGCTTACTGAAACAGTGGGCTCATAACCAGCTTCTGATGATTTCTTTTTTTCATTTACTGCATAAAAAGCATTATTGTATAAATTGAGTAACACTCTTCCTATGTCCTGTGGAACGATATTTATTTTTCCTATTGATTCATCAAAATCAGTTTTCATCATTGCATTAAAATCTTTATCCTTGGCTCTTAAACCATGATAACTTAATCGTAAATATTCATCTGCCAATGCATTAATGTCTGTTGATTCTTTTGCACCTGTGCTTGACCGTGAGTGTTGCAGCATGCCTTTTACAATATCTCCGGCACGTTTACCATGATGATTTATCTTTTCTGAGTTTTCCCTGATGTCTTTTGCAATTGCTTTTACTTCATCCATATCTCCTTTGTCCACTTCCGCAGTTAATTCATCAATCAATTCTTTATTCACTTCTGAAAAATTATTGACGAAGTTTAATGGGTTTTGTATTTCATGTGCAATGCCTGCTGTAAGTTCACCAAGAGAAGCCATTTTTTCGGATTGGATGAGTTGTGACTGGGTAGATTTTAAATTATCAAGTGTACTTTCTAATAGCTTATTGGCTTTTTTCTTTTGTTGGTTATTGCGATATAGTATAATGGCTATGAGCATGATCGCGGCGAGGCCCGACAACAATATATAGATTCTGATTCTGTTTTGGTTTTCTATTTTTTCTTTTTGGAGCTCCTGAACCTTGAGTTGCTGATCAAAACCAATATTCTGGAAGAGTTTGATTTTTTCCGCATTATCCAAACTATCTTTTGCAGCCATTGCCAGACCCTGGTAAAAGTATGCACTGTCTATGTTTTTCTTTAATTTATAAATGGCAGAAAGTGTCGAGTAGGCGTTTAACATTCCTT
>DATKQQ010000201.1:0-7118 GCA_035532615.1 Hanamia sp. | reverse complement strand
GCGATGATATTTTGTGAAAGCAGAAAGTAGCGAAGGGTTCAGGTTATCTGGTTATAGTATTTTAAAACAACCCCAAAACAATCGGGGGAAGATGATGAAAGAAATGACAAAATCATTACCGGTTAGTAAACGGATGGTGTATGACAGCTATCTGAAAGTTGTGGACAAGGATGGTGGTGCAGGTATAGACAAGCAAAGCATTGAGATGTTCAATGAAAATATGCCTGGCAACCTGTACAAAATCTGGAATCGCATGACATCGGGTAGTTATTTTCCGCCACCTGTGCGCACGGTATTTATTCCCAAGAAGCAAGGCGGAGAAAGGCCGTTGGGCATACCGACGTTGCTTTCATACTACTTGTTTACAGTTTGTGATAGGAATGTTTTTAAGTATACCAACAAAGTAGCGAAAATTAAATATTAATTAAAACACTATGAGAATATTAATAAATGAAGTGGTGCATGGTAAACCCCACTATAGTAGGAATCCAAGTTGGCAACAGTGCCGGACTTTTAAAACCGACATAGAAGTTCTTTGACATATTGGGACTACAATTTGAACATCATCTGATCAGGTAATTAAGGATGCATGGGCCATTGAGTTGGCTTTATAGGAAGTTTTGATTCTTTCAAGGAGTTGAGTTTTATCTGTGGGAGTGATTTTGATCAGGAAGTTATTAGCCGGAGTTTTGCGAGCAGTGACATAGTTGTTATTGATCCAGTAATAGACCATATGACTGGAGATATTGAACATTGTGCGCACTTCTTCGACAGTTAATTCATCGTTGGATTTTAGGATAGGCATTTTTATGTTGTGTTTGTATCTGATCCACCGGATCATGTCCTTGGTAAATGGTTTTCCTGTTGCTCCCAATAGTCCTTGTTGATTAAGTAAGGAAATCGTTTTTTTATCATCCCCAAATTTCACGGTAAGTGTTCTTACTTTATCAACTAATTCAATAGGATACCTTGTTTTGTCTGCTGCATTAAGAGGGAGAGTGACCTGGATTTGCTCAAGCGGGCCAGCCTGCCATCGGATATTGAGGAATAGTATTTTTTTATCCTGGTCTTTGGTAACAGTGATATCGCTGATCAATAAACGCACAATACGTTTTTTATCTTTTGTGTTGGTTGTTTTTGACCAAAGGGAAGGAATTGATTTTGCAAGAGTAATAATTTCTTTTCTCTTGGGTGATGGGAATTGTGTTTCTCTTTTCTTTTGATATTCCTTGTATTCGTTATTAGCAAGATTAAGTTTTTCTAATTCCTGGTTCCAGTTTTTTTCTAAAGATGCAGCAACTAAGCGGTTGGCAGGGTCCACTAGTTCAAACCTTCGCTGGGCAATATCAGCCTGGTACTGGCAGCGTTGAATGTTCATCTGCCATTGTTTGTCCATAGAGGCGTTACGCTTTTCAATTTGGCCTAATGCGTTAATGGCAATAGAGACATTAGCAGGCGTTAGAACTTCAATCACTTTTTGTTCAATCACAGGATCTACTAAGTCTGCCCGGAAGCTAAAGCAACTACAGCTGGTTAATCCTTGCCTCTTTTTCCAGTTGCATTCATAGGTAGGTACAATTTTATTGTTCACAGCATACCGGATGGTCATGCGCTTGCCACAGACACCACAAACCAGTAGTCCTTGCAATAAAGTAGAGCCTTCCCTTGCAGGGCCTGAAAGAAGGGAATCTTCATTGGTTACTTTGTTGAGTTGAAGTTGTTGATTATTTTTTTCGAACTCTTCGTGTGTGATGTACTGGCAGTGGTGATCTTTGATCATCACCGTCCATTGATCCATGGGTTGGCGTTTTGTTGTAGAGTAAATCTCGCCTTGCGGGTTGATTTTTTTAAAACTCTTATAGCGTCCAAAAGTGTATACCCCTGCATAAAAAGGGTGTCTTATTATTGTTAATACGCGTTCATGAGTGAGTCTGCCCCAAAGTAATTTTCCTTTCCATCTGCCGCCATAGGATCTTTTAGGGAATTGGATATTGTTATGGCCAAAAAACCGGACTACGCCATAAGCTGTTTGTTTTTCATTGAACACATCAAAGAGCAGCTTGAGGATATGACATACCTGAGCATCGGGGTCGAAAGTGATGTTGCCTTCATCATCATAGATGTAGCCAACGGGGATAGGAAATCGTAACTCGCCTTTTTTAGCTTTATTGATTTTTGCTCCATGCAGGCGGCCCCTTATTAGATGCAATTCCGCTTGCGACATGGTACCTTTTAAACCCAGAAGAAGTTGATCGTTGAACTGGCTGGGATCGTAACAACCATCCTGATCGATGATCAGTGTTTGGGTGAGGGAGCAAAGTTCGAGTAGCCGGTTCCAGTCTGCCGAACTCCTGGAAAGACGCGAAGCCTCGAGTACAAAGATGGCACCCACATTGCCCATGGACACTTCCGCCACCAGTGTTTTGAAGTCTTCCCTGTGTGTAGTGCTGGATCCAGACTGCCCCAGGTCGCCATCCATTATCCGGATGAGCGTTGAATCCCATCCATAATGTAAGGCTTTCTGCTGCAGTGCATATTGTCTTTCTGTACTCTCCAGGTTGTGCATCACCTGGTACATCGTTGATTGCCTCAGATAGATACAGGCTGTTTTCTGTTGATGAAAAGATTGGATCTTGCTGTTCATATGTGATGTAGTTTAAATCGGATTGTAGTAGTTCGTTTAAGGGACAACCTTCTATTAAGTTGGCGAACAATATTGCCAACTCTTCAATTTTGTCCGAAATATCAATAACCATTTGATCCATATATTAAGCTTGACGCTATAGCTCTTCCCGTCGCTTGAGAATCTCCCGGTTGATCGCACAGATCTGTTCTATGATATCCTTAAACTGATGGTAATTAGAAACATATTCCTTTACCTGTGTAACGTACTCTAACGGGATGTAATCATTCTCTGGCCTGCGTTTAGGGAAGTTGATAGTTATGGAATGTTTAGGGCCATGGCCAATACCCTTTTCACATTTGCATCCGGGCTTACCACATTTTTTATAACTCTCAACAATGGATCCGCGGAGGATCTTACCATCAATACCATGGAGTTCATTGATTAAATCCTGTCTATTTTTCTTTAGTTTATTAGTTGATATTTTCTTCATAATTCGGAACACTTAAATAAGTAGTCCGAAATTAATAATTATTTTTTAAATTTTATGCATTATTTATTCACTTTTTTTATGAGTTCACATAATGCAAGAAGCGATTCTACGGAAATGAATGTATTTGAATTAAGAGATACATCATGATCAGAAGGAAAATAATCAGTCCATTCAGCAGGAATGCCAAAGCTTCCACGTTGATGTTCTTGTAGTACCAAAATAACCCTACCACTGATTTTTTTGATTTTGAGTACCTGGAACTCTTTACCAGACTCAGGATGGAAGGGGTGAGTGATCCTAACAGATCCCAAATCCTCGTTGAGAAGGAGTGCAGTTAGGAAGGGGTTTGCCAACGGTAAGCGATCGCATTGCACAAGGTGTAGTAAAAGACTACTTAGAACCTTCACTGGAATTGGTTTTTCACAACAGTTCTTTTGGTTACAGGCCAAAGCGTAGTGCGCATGATGCACTGGCGCAATGTCAACAAAACTGTATTAGGTATGCGTGGGTGTTAGATGTGGACATAAAAGGATTCTTTGATAACATCAACCACCGTATTTTGTTGGAGTTGTTACAAAAGCACACACAAGAGAAGTGGGTACTGATGTATGTAGAGCGGTGGTTAAAGTCAGGAGTGGAACAGAAAGACGGCAGTATAGCAGCAAGGACAAAAGGTACACCCCAGGGTGGCTTATGCAAAGCTTTGCATAAACCGCCTTATGCAAAGCAAATGATTATGCAAAGTAAATGAATCAAACTATTGATAATCAACATTATTATTTAAATTTACTTTGCATAATATCTTTAATTAAAAAAAATCAATCATGAAAAAAAAACGCTAAATCAGCTAATCCTTGACCTTGAGCAAGAGCTACTCAGACTGGGATATACGCCCGGATCAATGCATCATTACCAAAACAACTGGAGGAAGCTTCAGAAGTTTGCACAGCAGCAGAATGAATCCTGCTTTTCCGAGAAGCTAGGAATAGATTTTATTGAAAAGGTTTATAAAATTACTCAAGTTGATTTTAATGGATGCCTAACGAGAAGTCAGATTTATAAATTACGTATAATACGTATGATCGGTGACTTCCAACTGCACGGATCAGTTCTACGTCGTTATTATAAGCACAATGAATTACTCCATAAACCATACCTAATTGAAGCCGTCATACGATATAAAGACTTCTGTCTTGGCATGGATTATTCCCCTGTCACAATTGACCATTATACCAAAATTGCATCAAAATTCCTAGACTACTTTGACGCCCATGGTCATACACTATTTTGTGAGATTAGCCTATCAGTTATTGATGGGTATATAAAAACCCTTGGAGGCTATACCTATAAAACAGTAGAGCAACAATTATGTGGGCTGCGTTCGTTTTTAAGATTCCTATTCTCAGAACACTTAAATTCCTCCGATTTCTCTCTGAAGGTCCCCATGGTTCAGGCAAGAAAGCAAACAAGAATTCCCTCCGTTTGGCCTGATGGTGAACTTAAACAACTTCTTTCGGTTATTGACAGAGGCAGTCCTTTAGGGAAGCGCGATTATGCTATGATCCTTCTGGTATGCAGACTTGGCCTTCGGGTTGGAGATCTTAAAGAACTCAAGTTTGATAATTTCCATTGGGGTGAGAAAGAAATTGTTTTGACGCAATCAAAGCCAACTGAAGGTTTAAGTCTCCCTCTTTTACAAGATGTTGGATGGGCTGTTATTGATTATATCCAATATGGACGCCCCAAAATAGAATCATCACATGTATTTGTTCGTCACATGGCACCCTTTCTGCCTTTTTCAGAAAGTGACCATCTAGCCCAAATTATTGTAAAATATATGGGAATGGCGCATATTCCTAAATCAGCTAAGCGGAAAGCAGGATTTCATTCATTACGTCACACTTTAGCAAGCCGTTTATTAGAGAAAGAAACACCGCTTCCGGTTATCTCTGATATTCTAGGTCACACTGATCCTCAATCAACAGCTGTTTACCTTAAAGTTGATATAAATAAATTAAAGGAGTGCCCATTAACGATAGGTACAGGAGGGCAACAGTCATGAGCAATTTCAGTGGTCCCTTTAAAGAAGTGCTTCAGTCTTTCATAGAAACAAAGAAGTCATTAGGATACAAGTATTTAACAGAAGTCGGGATGTTAAAACGCTTTGACAGATTTACTGAAGACAAGTACTCTTCCGCTAATACTCTGACCAAGGAGATCGTTTTAGCCTGGTGTTCTAAGACTTCCTATGAAAAACAGAATAATTTGTGTGGCCGGGCGTCTATAATTCGGCAGCTTGCTATACACCTGGATAATATTGGAATTGATGCCTATATCCTTCCCAAAAACCATTTTAAATCCGGCGAAAAGTACGTCCCATATATTTATAGCAAATCAGAATTGCAAAGGTTCATTTCAGAGACAGATAAATGTCATTTTACGAATCAATTTCCCCATCGCCATTTAATCATGCCCGTCATTTTTAGGATGGTTTATACTTGTGGGTTAAGGATATCAGAAGCAAGATTACTTAAAGTCCAGGACGTTGACCTTACTAATGGCATTTTAACTATCAATCAATCTAAAATGGATAATAGCAGGTTCGTCCCCATGGCCGATGAACTTACAGAAATGTGTAGGCAATATACCTCTCAAGTTCATATAATAGTTAATAGTGAGTCCTATTTTTTTCCCATGAAAAATGGTCGACCAGTGACCCTGACTAATGTTTATAAAAACTTCCGTAAGTTCCTATGGCGTGCAGGAATCTCGCATGGTGGCAGAGGTTTCGGACCAAGAATTCATGATTTCCGGCACGTATATGTAATTCATTCCCTGAAAAAGTGGTCAGAAGAGGGAAAGGATTTAATGGTATATCTTCCCATTTTACGAACTTATCTTGGACATAAGTCTTTTGCTGAAACCGCTTATTATTTACGCCTTACAGCAGACGTATTTCCTGATATAACACTTAAGCTGGAGCGGGCATTTCCTGATTTAATACCAATAATAGAAGGAGGTGAAAATGAATCCAACTAATTTTGCCAAGCATCTTACAAATTTCTTCGCTGTATATTTAAAAGAACAAAAGAATGCAAGTAGAAACACAATATCTGCCTATAAAGATGCTTTTAAACTCTTGCTAAAATACTGTCAGGACATAAGGGGGATTGCGATCGAGCGCATAAGAATGGATATAATAACGGCTGAACTGGTTAAAGGCTTTTTAAACTGGATTGAGCAGGATAGAAAATGCAGCGTTGCTACCAGAAACCAACGGCTGGCAGCCTTGCATTCATTTTTTCGGTATGTGCAGGGGGAAGATCCAAGTGCAATTTATGCATTTCAAAAAATCATCTCCATCCCGATAAAAAAAACGGAAAAAAAAGCGTTGTCGCATTTGACACCTGAAGCTGTTAAGTTACTACTGGATCAGCCTGACAAATGTTCACCTAAAGGAAGACGTGATCTAACCTTACTGAGTGTTCTATATGATACAGCTGCAAGAGTGCAGGAACTCATTGATGTTGAAATAAAAGATATCAGACTGGATTCACCGGCTGTTCTGCTGTTAAAAGGCAAAGGCAATAAACAACGCAGGGTGCCTTTAATGAAAAATACAGCCACTTTAATTCAACAATATCTTCTCGAAAACGACTTAAATGCGCCGTGGAAAAATCAATACCCTTTATTTGTAAATAGCCAGAAAAGAAAATTGACAAAAGAGGGAGTTGCCTATATCTTAACCAAATATGCAAAAATGGCGAGAGCTGTTTCTCCTATATTTATCTCGCACATATCACCACATGTGCTTCGTCACGCAAAAGCGATGCATCTAATGCAGGCTGGTGTAAACTTAATTTACATAAGAGATTATTTGGGACACCTTGATTTGAAGACAACGGAAATATATGCAAGAGCAGATACTGAGACCAAACGGAAAGCAATAGAAAAGGCATTCCCTGAAATTGCTTCTGGTCAATTACCCGATTGGAATAAAGA
>DATKQQ010000200.1:0-26986 GCA_035532615.1 Hanamia sp. | reverse complement strand
GTACCTGAATGAATTCTTTTATCGCTTTAACAGACGGGGATTTGATAAAACTATATTTCACAACCTCGTGGTAAGGATGATTAAGAGTGCTCCTGTTTATCACATGGCATTCACGACTTAAACGATTTATTCTATAAATTATTTTGATAATGGCAAAATTGCAGATATAGAAACATTATTTAAACCAACTGCTTTTGACGACTCGCTTTACGACTGCCATATACAATACTTTTCGCCAAATGGAAAACCTTTGAAAAGTTTATACTATAAAAACGGGGTTAAAGCATTTCCTGCCAAATATTGGTTAGACAGTGGTATTACATTGACAGGTAGATACTATGACAGCGATCATACTACTGTGTTGTGGCAATGGTTTGACAAAAACAATAACCTAATCAGGCAGAAGAAAGATACAGAGAATAGCTATGGTTTTAGCACACCTTTCAAATAAACCAAACCGCAGCTAACAAAGCGGCTTACTTCAATACTGGCAGACCTGCAAATCCTCATCTTTTGTAATGCTATCAGGAGCAGTTCCGGCAGGACTTTCATTATTGAACATTTGTATATATCTTCATCAATAGTTTTTCAATTGGGCTAACGGTTAGGCTGAACGATATAAATTTCCAGCACAGCAACAAGTTCCATCTTAGCGCAAGCTTTGCACCAAAGATTCTGTGAGGTAGCAATGCTTGTGCTTCAATCCAATTATATTTTCGTTTATCATTGCCGCTTACAAAGCAATAAAAACGACCCGTTTTTAAATTATTTTATATTTTCTACCCACGAAATGTTCCTTTGGAACAGATGAGCGAAACGAGCTTTTCTACCTATGAAATATTCCTATGAAACAGAGAACCTGATTCCTGGTAAATCAGAGAAGGAAAATTTACAATTGAATTGAATTGCTGATTAAAACAGCACTTTAAAAAAGGAATTAGCACAATTTTTTCTGAGACAAAACAGATAATTGTAAATTGCAAATAGTATGACTAAGCTTTCAGTTAATATCAATAAAATAGCCACGCTGCGAAATTCGCGTGGAGGTAATAACCCTGATTTAATAAAAACAGCCAGGGATATTATGACTTTTGGCGCCGAGGGAATTACTGTGCATCCCCGGCCTGACGAAAGGCATATAAGATACGCAGATGTTTATGCGTTGAAAAAAATAATTCCATCGCCCATTGAATTTAATATCGAAGGAAATTGTCGCGAGCAAAAGTTTGTGGATCTTGTGATTGCCAACAAACCTGACCAGGTAACCCTGGTTCCGGATGCTTTGGGGCAATTAACTTCTGATCATGGATGGGATACAATAAAAAATAAAGATTATTTAATAGAGATCATTTCCGTTTTTAAAAAGGCTGGAATTCGTGTATCCATCTTCGTTGACCCGGTTGTAGAAATGATAGCCGCGGCTAAAGAAACCGATACAGACAGGATAGAATTATATACAGAAAAATACGCGACGGAATTTCAAAATGGAAATCAGCAGCAGGCGATTGCTCCTTATATTACTGCTGCCAAAAAAGCCGTGGAACTAGGCCTGGGAATCAACGCCGGGCATGATCTTGATTTGCATAATCTTAAATATTTTGCTGAAAATATTCCAGGACTTTTAGAAGTTTCCATCGGACATGCATTGATATGTGATGCATTATATCTCGGATTGGAAAATACGGTGCAGCTATATAAAAGGCAGTTGGCAATTTAATAAATTGGATTTATTCAGTCACCTTTTCATTCTGTTAATAAAAAATATTTAGATTTTCGTTTCTTCTATGAGATAGAAATTTTATAGCCACGGTCTGACGGTACCGACCGCTAATTAAACAACTCTCCTAACTTTTGCTCTAAAGCCTCTCCCCGAAGATTTTTGGCAATTATTTTCCCGTGTGGATCTATCAAAATATTTTGAGGAATGCTGATGATATGAAACATGGTAGCTACCTGGTTACCCCAACCTTTTAAGTCACTTACATGGGTCCAGGTAAGGCCGTCACTTTTAATTGCGCTTAACCATGCCTGTTTTTCATGATCGAGAGAAACACCAAGAACTGTAAAATTCTTTTCATGGTATTTATCAAATGCAGCGACTACATTAGGATTCTCGCGTCGGCACGGGCCGCACCAACTTGCCCAAAAATCTATTAAAACATATTTTCCTCTAAAAGAAGAAATATTCACTTTATGGCCTGAGGTATCATCTTCAGAAAAATTAGCAATCTCCGAACCAATAGGGTCTATTTTAGCTAATGTCAATTGTTGATCTAAATATTTTGCCAGGGAAGATTTCTTAACATCTTCCGACATCATTGCAAACAATTTTTCAGCTTTTGATATATTTTCAGAAGATTGCAATATCCTTATTATAGCAAGAGGAGCCACATAAGACGAAGGATGTCTCTTCACAAAATCCTCGCTTATTTTTTCTACTCTCTTTACAGAATCCGCATTTTTTTCAAAACCCATAACAAACATATCCTGGTAGGGTTTCATCAATTTTGAATATTCTTCAAATTGAGTTTCCGTTTTAGATCCGGTAATAGAAAGTTTATCAAGATTGTTTTTATCGCCTTCAATTTTAATTTTGCCATTTTCTATAAATAAAGGAACGGCAGGTGGCTGGTCGCCAAAAACCAAAATGATTATTGATGGTTCAGGTAGCTGGCCTTTAAGATCAAATTTCCCGTTTTCAAAAGAAGTTTGTTTTTCAGGTACACCTGTCTGCTGATTTAAAAAAGAAACCGAAGTGCCGTCAGCATAGCCGGAAATATTTCCGGAAATTTCATATCCCGAGGCTGAATTAACTTTTGCATTAGTAGAAGTTTGTGCGAAAACAAAAAACGGCAATACAATTAAGATATATAATAATCTTTTCATAATTTACAGTATTATGGCAAATTTAATTTTTTTTAAATAAATCCTAAAGTGAAACGCATTTCAGGCTTCTAAAATTGAGTTAAGAAACTTTTCTGTATTGCTGTCTATAGAACCCGGATTCTCAATTGCCTTAATATAAGCCGTTCCTATAATAGCGCCTGCGGCATATTTACAAGCCTGGTCAAAAGTTTTATGATCTTTTATTCCAAAACCAATCATCACTTTATTTTTCAAATTCATCCCTTTTATTCTTCGAAAATATTTTTCACGGGCATCCAAATTGGTATCTCTGCCGGTAACTGAAGAAGAAGAAACTGCATAAACAAATCCATCACTTAATGAATCAATCTTTTGAATTCTTTCTTCCGAAGTTTCTGGTGTGATCAGGAAAATAAAATCCAGATTATTCTTTTTTAAAATTTTATGGTACTTATTTTCAAATTCAGCTATTGGCAGATCCGGTAAAATAATTCCGCCGATACCGGCATTTTTTGCATCAACGCAAAATTTTTCAAACCCATATTGTAAAACCGGGTTTAAGTAACCCATCAGAATCAGGGGAACATGAATTTTGCCAATACATTTATTTAATTGTTCAAAAAGGATTTTGATGGTCATTCCGTTATGTAACGCCTTCATGTCACTGTTTTGAATTACGGGTCCATCAGCCAACGGATCGCTGTAAGGCATTCCTATTTCTATCATATCGGCGCCCTGATCCTGTAGGGATTTAAGAATTTTTTCTGTATCCTTTAATTCAGGGAAACCGGCGGTAAAATAAATGCTCAGAATATTTTTTTTCTTTTCGGTAAATAATTTTTGAATTGAATTCATTGATCAGTTTACATTTAATTTTTCAATCTGTTATTTTGAAAGTTAAGACAAACCAGGAAGGTTTTATTGGAAGACATTTAATTTAGAAATTCTGTAAAAATCTTCATGGTTTTCTTCCTTTTGGTCCCAATGCCTAAGGGACCCGATGGCTATCGAATTGAAGTACACTTTTATTTTTTAATAAACTTCATATAAGTATCCATATCCTTATCCCCTCTCCCACTCAAATTGATAACAACAATTTCTTTCCTTTTGAATTTTATTTTTTTCAAAACTGCCAAAGCATGAGCAGATTCCAAAGCAGGAATAATTCCTTCCATCTTAGTTAATTCAAAAGCCGCATCAATCGCTTCCTGGTCAGTGGCATTCATAAACCGCGCTCTTTTTGTTTTGAATAAATTGGCATGCATCGGTCCTATTCCGGGATAATCCAAACCTGCTGAAATGCTGTGCGGTTCTACTACCTGTCCATCTTCAGTCTGCATTACGTAACTTTTACTTCCATGCAAAATTCCCAAAGAGCCTAATTGAATAGTTGCGGCACTCTTTCCGCTTTTTACTCCGAGGCCTGCTGCCTCTACTGCTATTAGTTTTACAGAAGCATCATTGAGAAAATGATAAAATGCGCCTGCTGCATTGCTTCCACCACCTACACAAGCAATCACATAATCTGGTAATAAATTTCGGGTTTTTTCTTTCACCTGAGATTTTATTTCTTTACTAATTACACTTTGAAAACGTGCCACCATATCGGGATAAGGATGAGGGCCTACCACACTCCCGATTAAATAATAAGTATCTTCAGGATTATTGATCCAATCCCTGATTGCTTCATTGGTAGCGTCTTTCAGCGTTTTGCTCCCACTTATTGCAGGGATTACTTTGGCGCCCAACATTTTCATTCTTGCCACATTTGGCGCCTGGCGTTCAATATCTTTCTCGCCCATATAAACAATACACTCAAGATTTTTCAAAGCACATACAGTAGCTGTTGCCACACCATGTTGACCTGCGCCGGTTTCTGCAATAATTCTTTTTTTGCCGAGCCTTTCTGCTAATAAAATTTGTCCGATGGTATTGTTTATTTTATGTGCCCCGGTATGGCAAAGATCTTCCCTTTTTAAAAATATATGTGCGCCATATTTTTCACTCAGCCTTCGAGCCGGATATAATGGCGTAGGTCTTCCCGCATAATCTTTTAAAAGAGAATTAAATTCCTTTTGGAAGCTTTCCTCATTAATTATTTTTAAGTAATTCTTTCTCAGATTCTCCACATTGTTATACAACATTTCAGGGATGAATGCTCCTCCAAATTCGCCGTAGTAACCATTCTTATCTACAGTCCACATTTTAAAATATTTTAATTTTTTAATTGATTTACAAATTCTTTTATTTGCTTCATATCTTTTATTCCGGGTTCAATTTCAAACCTGCTGTTTACATCTACTCCATAAAAAAATGGGTGTTGAAATTTTTTAACATTGGCAGCATCACCGTCGCTAATTCCTCCACTTAAAAAAAATGGTTTACCTATATTGAATTTTTCGAGAATATTCCAGTCAAATTTTTGGCCTGTTCCACCATACAAACCGGCTGAGGCTTTATCAAATAAATAGTAATCACAAACTTCCTCATATTCTTTAACTACCCAATCTATATTAGTATCGGGATCCGCTATGCGAAAAGATTTTATCACTTTGATATGATCACTGATGCGGTTGCAAAATGAAGCAGTTTCATCTCCATGAAGCTGAACTAAATTTAGCCCGAAATCATCAATTTGTTTCATAATTTCATCTTCAGTAGCATTTACAAAAACACCTACTTTTTCAAGGGATAATTTTAATTTCATCACCTCTTTTCCTTCGAGTTTTTTTAAAACATAACGGGGCGATTGCTCATAAAATATTAACCCTGCGTAATCAACTCTCAAATCATTTAATTCTTCTAACTGATTCAAATCCCTGTTGCCACAAACTTTTATTCTCATTTTTTATGTATGCTTTTATCTTTTGCTCTTCATTTTCAAACCTCTGCATTAAATGAAGATAACAAGTCCTGAAATAATTTAATTGGTGCAAATTTCCTTTAAAGTTGGAGAATAAACCCGAAAAATCTTTAGAAATAGCTGTAACACAGTACAGGCGCAAATTTATTTAGCCATCCATCAGTATTTGCATGCGCCCGCTAAAAAAAATTTATCTGTAATTTCGTTCAATAGAAATTTTAATAAATGATCTTCACCTATTTTTTCACTTTTCTATTCCGAACGACAAAAAATTAAATTCACCTGCGCAAAATGCTGATCAGAAAAATAAAGGGAGATGATGACGTTACCATGGCCACAATCATCCGGAATTCACTGGAAGAATTTAACGCTGCAAAACCCGGTACCGCTTATTTTGATGAAACTACCGATCATTTAAGTGATCTGTTTAAGAAAAAAGCATCTGCCTATTTTGTAATGGAAATCAATAATGAAATAGCAGGAGGTGCAGGATACTTTCCTACAAAGGGTTTACCACATGATACCTGCGAACTTGTGAAAATGTATATTTCTAAAAAATTCCGCGGAAATGGCTATGGACAAATGCTTTTGCAAAAATGTATGGGAAAAGCGAAGAAGCGGGGATACCAGAAAATATATCTTGAATCAATGCCTGAATTGGTGAAAGCTATCCTAATGTATGAGAAAAATGGATTTGAATATATTCTTAAGCCATTAGGAAATAGTGGTCATTCAGGCTGCAATATCTGGATGATCAAAAACCTGTAAGGTTTTCTAAACTGATAAAAATTTTTAAAATAATAAATGAAAAAATCATCCAACAGCGAAATCAGAGATCGTTTTGACAAAGACGTTGAGCGTTTTTCAAATCTACAGACAGGGCAACAGTCAACCATAGACGCAGAAATATCTTCCGAGTTACTTACTGAATCTGCCAAAAGGATTAAGTCAAAACCAGGCAATTTATTAGATATCGGATGTGGTGCCGGAAATTATACTTTAAAGATGCTATCTAAATTACCAGGCATGAATTGTACCCTGATCGATTTGAGCAAACCTATGCTGGACAGAGCGTATGAAAGAGTTTCAAAAAAATCGAGCAAAGAAGTAAAAATAATAGAGGGGGATATCCGTGAAATAGATTTGCTGCCAAATCATTATGATATTATGATGGCAGGAGCTGTGCTTCATCACTTACGCGAAGATGCAGATTGGGAATATGTTTTTTCAAAACTATTCCATGCCCTGAAAAAAGGAGGTTGTCTTATGATTTCAGACCTTGTAACGCAGGATACAGAAGTATTGAATAATTATATCTGGGAAAAATATGCAGATTATTTAGAAGAGATTGGCGGCATTGAATACAAGAATAAAGTAATGGCATATATAGATAAAGAAGATTCACCAAGATCATTAAATTACCAAATGGATCTTATGAAGGAAGTTGGATTTAAAAGTGTGGAAATACTTCATAAAAACAAATGCTTTGCAGCTTTTTGTGGAATAAAATAGTGAAGTTTCCTTTACAATTTTGGACATATACTTGGAATAACTTCTTTAATCAATAAAAAAAATTCATAAAATTTTAAATATACCAATCACTCTTTTTAATAAACAAGTCCGACTGGCGGCAACCATAAAAATACTCACGATTTTTATTCCTGATTTGTACAATATTTCAGAAAGAAAGAATCATAAAATTAAATCCTGGTAATAAATAAAGAAATGGAAGAAATCGAAACACACCCCTTTAAAGCTTTTATACCTGAAAACGTTACTAACATTATTGTTGGAAGTTTTCCGGGAAGAGAAGTAACGCATAAAATTCTGAATAAAGATGAATGGTTTTACGGATCCAAAAGAAACCAGCTTTGGAAAATCATTTCCGGAGTTTACGGTGCTGACCTGCAGACCAGAACTGAAAAACAGGATCTTTTCAAAAAACATGGTATAGGGATGGTGGATATTTTTCTCAAAATAAAAAGAAAAGAAGATAATAATATGGATAGCAACCTTGAAATAATTGAATTCAACGATAAAGCAATAAAATCAATTCTTAAAAATCAAAACATTAAAAAAATATTTTTCACCAGTAAATTTGTAGAGAAAAGTTTCATGAAACTATTTCCCGATATTAAAATTGGAGAATGTTTACCTTCCCCTTCACCAAGATATGCAAGGATGAGTATGGCAGAAAAAATAAATTATTATAAATTAAAATTGCCAATGTGATGATGGAATTTAATCCAGGCGCTCCTTCAACTCAAAACTTTTAAACCCAAATCCTCCTTTCTTAAAATAAATTTTTACTTTATTAACTCCTTTATTCAAATGAATTTTTAGGGAAGGAGACGTTTCAAATGTAGATTCGTTTGCTGTGGCCGGAACCATAAAATTTTCAGCAACAGGTTTATTGTTGTCAAAAACATGGATCATTCCATCTTCACCTGATGTATTAAAAGCTAGAGAATAATTCCCTGCATTTTTTACATTCAAAGTGTAAAGCAGCCATTCGCCATCTTCAATGCTAAAAACATAAGGCTGGCCATTGTTATCATTTTTTATATCAACACCGTCGTTCCTGTAAGTACGCCCCCTGTTGCCTTGAGTGTGTACCCCTGGCGTATATTGATACCACGCAGTATCATTATCATTATAGGCAAAACCATTTCTACCCAGATCATAGTCAACTGCGTTTATAACGGTATTATCCGAAATGATATTTGGTCTAAAAGGCAATGTTGCTGTAGAATAAACCTGCCGGAACATAGCATCTATCACATCTTTATGATAAAGATTGTTTTCAATTTTTATGTTATTGAGAAGACCATTTAAAATTTTCTGCGCTTTAGCGGAATCCAGGTTTGTGCTGTCTTTGCAATAGTCAATAAAAAGATAATAATCTTTTGGCTTTTTAATTTCCAAAGGATTATTGATACCCATTTTTTTCAATGGCCACCAACTCCAGCCGATATCATTATCCTCCATCAACCTGATGTTATTGGTAAACCAGGTGTTTGAATTTTCGCCGGATTCTCCCAACCATAATGGAACATTATATTTAGTGCGATAATCCAGGAATTTCTGAATGGTTTTCTTCGTTGTAAAATTTCCATATTTATGAAAACTGATCACCAGATTATTATCCCAAAGAGGAAATATTCCATTATAATTATTGGCAAAGCCATTTCCTTCCAGAAAAATAATGTGATTTTTATCAACCTCACGAATGGCTTTTGTAATGCGGATAAATAAATTCCTTAAAGGTATATTCCGTTTCTCATTAAGACCATGTGGATCATCCGGATTATCAAAACCCCAGTTGGTTTCATTTAAAATATCATAGCCTCCAATGTATGGTTCATTGGCATAACGCGCCGCCAGTTTTTTCCATAAAGCAACCGTTTTATCCTGGTTAGCTTGTGATTGCCAAAGAGAAGAATCGGCAGGATTTCTGTTAGCAATAGGCAAATCATTTCCCTCACCGCCGGGAGCTGCATGAAGATCGAGAATCAAATAAATTTTATTTTTTTTACACCAGCTTAATAAATCATCTACCATTTTAAATCCTTTCGGAAGCCATGTGTTTTTACCGGCAACAGGTTCCTCTTTTACAGGAAGCGTAAATAAATCGTAATTCATCGGCAAGCGAACGGAATTAAAACCCCACGAAGCCATTGAATCTATATCAGTTTCCTGCGTATGATATTGCAGCCATTTATCGTAAAAAATATTCGCTTCATTTTTTCCAATAAGTTCTGTAATCTTCTTTCCGATTTTATATTGTTGTCCCAAAAATCCTAAATCGAACATGTATCCCTCCTGGAGCATCCATCCTCCGAATCCCATTCCTCTTAAAATGAAATCCTTATTTTTATCATTCTCAATACGTTTTCCATTTACCCTCAAAAACCCTTGTGAGTAAATATTTGAACAAGAAAATAAAACAGCCAGGAAAAGTAAACCTGTTTTTTTCATGATATGCCTTTTAAAAATTAAATTCCAATATTGGTTCATAGTATTTATTTCACTTCACATAGCTTCTTTCTAAAAAACCGTGTGCAATGTGGACTGAAAAAATTACAGCTTTTCCTCTATATCTTTTATGTTATCTGTGTGATGTATGTTGTGTGTTGAAGAAAAAAATTCCGAAAGTTTATTGTGATTTCCATAAATATGAACGGGCCACATTCTTAGGATTCTCTCCCTTTTGCGTTCTTCCTGCAAAAGATGATCACGTGCTGAGAGTAACTCAAATTGAGTGATAAGTCCCCGAAGTTTTCCTTTTTCAATGCTATCTACTACAGGGAGCACCCCTACTTGATTAGCTGACATCCTATCTGCTATTGTCCTAAGAGACTCTTCGGGGAAAGTAGTGATTAAATCCTTTACCATAATGTCATCTACCGTGCCTGAAAGATCACCCAGCAAAGCTTTTTCCATTACATCCTGCCATGAAACAGCCCCTAAAATAAATCCATCCCGCGTAACAACCGGCAACAAACGTTGTCTCCTCATGTTTAGCTTCGCTTCTACCATTTCTATTACCTGGGACATAGAGGTGCCTGAGATTATTGTGAGCACATTTGTTGACATTACATCTTCGGCAAAAAGAACTTTCAAGGGTTCCACTGCATATTCTCTCAACACATGAAATCCACGTCGGGCCACTTTTTCAGTAAGAATAGAACGTTTTAAAATCAGTACGCTGATAAGATGGGCCAGAGTAACCGTTAATAAAAGCGGAAGAAATAAACTAGTGCTATGCGTGAGTTCAAGGGGAAACACAATAGAGGTAAAAGGCGATCGCATTACACCGGCAAGGGCGCCTGCCATTCCCAGCAAAGCCCATTCGTCGGGAATCTTTCCCGGGAAAACCAATCCTAAAAGACCACCCCATGCAGCGCCCATCATCAAAATAGGCGCAATAATGCCTCCGCTGGTCCCGGACCCTAAAGCAACAGCCCATATAATTAATTTAACTACAAGAATACTTACCAAAGTAGTTACAGCCAGGCTTCCGGCAAGTTCATTGCCAATGGTATCATAACCAACACCCAATGCTCGGGGTTCAATGAGCCCGCCTATGCCTACAATTAATCCTCCTATAACAGGCCACCACATCCAGTGAAAAGGTAACTTACGAAATGCATCCTCAGCACCATAAACGACTTTTGTCAACACCCAGGCCATAAAACCACTTACAATTCCCAAAATTACTGCATCCATCAGACCGGTATTTCCAAGTTCCACCATACCATGCACGGGAAATAAAGGTTCCGCCCGCATCCAGCCTTGGTCCACGAAAGAATGCCGTAAAGCATCTGCAACTATACTTGCAATAGCAGCGGGAACAAAAGATCGTGGTTTCCATTCAAACAAAAGCAATTCTACTCCAAGAATAACAGCAGCCACAGGAGTTCCAAAAACGCCACTCATTCCGGCAACTGCACCCGCAACAAGCAGGCTTCGACGCTCAATAGCAGTGAGGTTAAGAAATTGTGCAAATACAGAGCCAATAGCTCCTCCAGTTAAAATTATGGGGCCTTCTGCACCAAATGGGCCACCGGTTCCAATACTAATGGCACTGGCAATAGGTTTAAGAATGGTAAGTTTGGGTTCTACTTTACTCCCACCGACGAGAATTGTTTCCATTGCTTCCGGAATCCCATGACCACGTATTCGCTCCGACCCATATCTTGCCATAATTCCAACAATTAAACCCCCGGCCATCGGAATTAAAACCGATATCCATCCGAGTGTGTTATTCCGTGGAGAAGTAAGTTTGAGGTCGAAACGCTGATAATACAAAAAATTGCTGATAAGAGCAATGAGATCAAGAAGAATAAGTGCAACAAAAGCGCCTAAGATTCCGATGATTATAGCAAGTGGAATAAGCTTCAGTACGGAAGCGGGCATAGTAAAGTCGCTGAGTTTTCGGGCTACACCGGTAGAAGGTGTTTGCCTGCTATCACCTTTACCTCCTTTTTTGTTGCTACTATTCTGCTCATTCATACGGTCATGCTTATTGGCTAAAATGTAGAGAAAAAAATATTTCCGAAATAAAAGTACAAAAAAAAGTTAATGTCTTTTTAAGGAAAATTTATGGAGAGGTTTCAAAATCATATTTGAATTGAATTAACAGGGACCTTAAACAGTTTTGAGAACCCTTTTATTTCAAAATACATTTTATAATTCTTTCTTCAATCTTTTTTCAATCCTGGTATCGGGAATAAACCATATCATAGCAACAACACAATACAAACCAAAGCTGATCCACGAATTCAAAAAGGAAATTAAAATACCCAGGATATAAATAGCGATTGAAATTTTTCCTTTAAAATCTCTGCCAATTAATGTTGACAATAAAGAATCTTTTCCATGAAGTTTTATAAGCGAATGCAAAAGAAGCGGATAAGATAAAGCAGCCAGCAATAATCCCATGCCATACAAGGCCACAGGGGACGCGCTGAAATGATTTTCGCCCCGTAACAAAAGGGATTAACGAAATAAAAAATAATAAAAGTGTATTGCACCATAATACTCTTCCATTCACATGCTTTACTGCCTGAAATGTATCATGATGATTATTCCAGTAAATAGCTACATAAGTAAAACTCAGGATATAGCTAATAAATTTTGGCAATACTGGTTTTAAGGCAGCAAAAGAAGCACCTTCAGGCGGATGCAATTCCAAAACCATGATGGTTATAAGAATTGCAAATACGCCATCACTGAATGCTTCTAATCTTCCTTTACTCATAATTTTTTTTTAAACGGAAATTAATTAATCCTTTTCTATTTTTATTGAAAAAAATGAGAATTTGTCCTAATAGCTACCGGGATAGTCTGTTTTCTTTGAAAACAATTCTTTACTAAGATTTTAATAGACTCTTCTAAACATCTTTTTTTACCAATTCCACTTCTGTTACTGGGCTAAATAAAAACAGCCTGTTATTGATCATATCTTTACACAAAAAACGGGTTCTTTGCCTGTTGCCTTTTTTATAAACATGCCCGTTCTTAAACCGGAATAAACTTTCATCCGGTAGTTCTTCCAATAAAAAAATTCCCGGTTTGTGAGGGTCATATTTTTTTAAAATTCTCAGCAAAGGCGCTTCTGCGCAGGAGCTGGCAGCCGGATTGCGTAATGTTCTTAATAATTCTTTTTCTATATCTAAAGGAAATATTTTTTTGTTAATAAAACGTGCAAGAATATTTCCAAATTCATTTTTCCATTGCTGGCCATGGGCCTGAATTTTATTTCCATATTTTTCATAAGCCACCAGGTGACCCAGTTCATGCAATAAAGTGATCAGGAAAGAAAATTTATTAAGGTTTCCGTTTATACTGATCCGGTGATTTTTGTCCAGGTGTTTATTTCTGTAATCACCCAATTTGGTAAGTCTTTCGCGGGTAACGGTAAGATGTACTTTATATTCTTCCAGGTAAAATGCCACATCTTCGTACGATCCTTCCGGCAAAAAATGATTCAACTGATGTAAAGGAGATTCTTTTTTAAGCATCGTTTTTTTTGCGTACAATTTTCATTAATTGAATTACCTCGATAGAAGTATAAATAAGGTATATCACCATAGCTGTAAATAAAGCGGGTGTATTTACAATTCCTCCAAATGCATATATATAAATAAATAAGGCGCCGATAATAACCACCATTTTCAGGAGAAGAGAATAGTAAAGTCCGCGTACAAAAGCATGAGAACTTTTAGAACTTATTCCTCTGATCTGAATCATAAAACTAAAGTAGCTTAATAAATAAAGTAACAGATTAGCAAACAATAAGAAATTGATATCAAATCCAAAAGAAGCAAGAGGTCTTTTGAAAGCAGCAATAAGGATCATAATAATCAAACAGGGAACTGCAACGGGCAAAAATTTTCTTGATGGGGTTTCAATCATGTTTTGAAGTGTCTTTAATAATTTTTATAGTAAGCCCTGCAATGATAAGCAAAGGCAAAATCCAAACAAGCAAAGGAAATGAAAAATGTAACCATTTGTCTATTTTTAATCCAATAAATATCCCCAAAGCAATACTCACCAGGAATTGCATTCCCATTCCCGCATATTGCAATAATTCTTTGTTGGTTTCTTTTTTTGTTTTCATTATGAAGCGTGGAAAGGTAGCTCTATGGTTAATATGTATTTTTTCTGGTATTTTCCTTCTTTTTACTTATTTCAAAAAACAATCTCATATTGCACTTTTACGTTGTTAATTTTTAGGCTGTTAAAAATAAAGTACATAGTATATTTATTGACATATTAGCTTAAATAACCGTATTTTTAAAATATTTTTGCAGAAAGAAAGTTCATTCGCTTTGAGGGACTTTTTTCTTAATCTTACTTCTATAAAAATTGATATATTCATGAATAACCGGATCAGATTGGTGTCTGTTTTATTATTCCTCATTTTTCTGATGCCGGATGTTCATGCGCAATTGAGTAAAATTACTGATGACCTTGACAGTCAAAAACCTGCAAAATATAAGGACTTAACTCTCAAATCTGAGAAAACCGGTCAGAAAAAATTTACTGTTCCCCGAAGATTTATCCAAAATACGGTTTCACATTACAATTATTTTTTTAACGCCAACCAGAAAATCAATTCAGTTATAGAACGAGCCAGGTTGGCTAATGTAGATGATTATTCTAAATTATTATCCTATTACAGTTATAGTCTGGATAATACCGCTTCTCAGAAAACAGATCTCGACTCTGTAATCTATAAGGCCACGGCGGGAATATTACTTCACGATCTTCGCAGTAATTGGGTTGATAATTTATATCTTTTGATAGGGGAAGCGTATTTCTTCCGCAAAACTTTTGATTCTGCGGACATTACTTTTCAATTCATTAATTACAACCTTTATCCCCGGAAAAAGGGCGATGATGATGACCAGTTGATAGTAGGTTCTAATGAGAATCCGGAAAATCATTCTGTAAGTATTGTAAGTAATGAGAAAGAAAATATTATTAAAAAAACCTTTTCGCGACCGCCGAGCAGAAACGATGCTTTGATTTGGATGATACGCGCATGGATAGACGAAGGGAAATATGCTGATGCAGCCGGACTGATCAATACTTTGAGGAATGATCCTTTATTTCCCAAACGATTAAACCCTTACTTTAACGAAATGGAGGGATATTGGTTTTTTAAACAACAAATGTATGACAGCGCAACCCTTTATATCAAAAATGCACTTCCCAATGCGATTGATGTCGCAGATAGAGCACGGAGGGAATATTTGCTTGCACAGCTTTATGAATTGAATCATCACCAGGATACAGCATCCTATTATTATGATAAGGTGATTAAACTTACTACCGATCCTTTAATGTATATCTATGCTAATCTTAATAAAGCAAAAATGCTTAAAAACAATGATTCTGCCGAGATTGACAAAGGGATCGCCAGGTTATTACACATGGCGCATAAAGACAGATTTGAGTCTTATCGGGATATCATATATTATTCAGCAGCACAACTTGCATTAGAGAAGCCCGACACTTCAGCGGGGGTATCTTTTTATAAGAAAAGTACATTTTATAATCAAGATGATATTTCCCTGAAAAACAAAGCCTTTCTCACATTGGCTGAAATCAGTTATCAACAAAAAAAATATAAAGACGCATATAATTTTTATGATAGTCTTCAAATGAGTGATACATCTTTGGTTAATCTTGAAGAAATCCAATCCAGGAAAAATGCGCTAGAAAAGGTTGTTACCAATCTAAACATTATTGATAGAGAAGACAGCCTGCAGGCAATTGCCGCATTATCTCCCGCGGATAGAAATGCCTTCTTAAAAAAATTATCAAAAAAATTAAAGAAAGAACGGGGAATAAAAGATGAAGACCTGGTATATTCAAGCGCCAACTCAAATTCTTTTAACAACCAAAATCCATCTTCCGGTATTTTCACGAATAGTACTAACCAGGGTGAATGGTATTTTGATAATAATGATTTAAAATCAAAGGGATATTCAGAATTTCAAAGCCTTTGGGGCAAAAGAAAAAATGTAGATAACTGGCGGCGCGCTTCGGCTTCTAATCAAAATGGCGGTTCTTCTATTAATCAGAACCAGGCAAACGCAAACAACGGCGACCCAATGGCACCTCAAAAAGAAAATTTCAAAACAAAATCTTCATTAGGAATTCCATACCAGGATGACATTTCAGTTGACGGATTGCTGGCAAATGTGCCTTTGACGAAACCTGCGATGGACACTTCCAATTCTAAAATTGCGCGTTCATTATTTAAACTTGGAAAAAATTACCAGGATTTATTGGAAGATTATTATGCCGCCATTGATGCGTATCAACGTTCTTTAAAGCGCTTTCCGGATAGCTTGTACAATGGCGAATTGTATATGAATCTTTCATATTGTTACCGGCAAATCGGAAATCTTCAGCAAGCGGATTTTTATAAAAATCTTTTACTGAGTAACTTTCAGAAAAGTATATATACTCAATATGTGCTTCATCCTGATAGTTTCGATCCATCTAAAAAAGATACAGTAGCCGAAAACCGATACGACAAAATTTATAATTTATTTATTGAAGGTAATTTTGATGAAGCCATCAGGGAAAAACATATTGCCGATAGCTTGTATGGTAAAAGTTACTGGAATCCACAGCTACTTTACATTCAATCCGTTTATTATATTCATAATAACCAGGATAGCGCAGCTATCATAACGCTTCATGAAATAATTGATAATTATCCAAAATCCCCGATGAAAAATAAAGCGGCTACTATGATTGATGTATTGGGAAGAAGAAAAAGTATTGAAAGTTATCTTACCAATCTGAAAGTAGTAAGAGATAACCCTGATTCGCAGATTGTTGTTTTTGATGATTCCAAAATTATTAATAATGTACAGTCGCCTGTCATTATGAATCAAAAAGTAATTACTCAAAACGGAGTTGTCAAACCTGGCAAAGCAACTTTAAACCCCAATATAAAATTAGCGCCGCCGGTTAAAAATGCTGAATTTATTTTTGATCCCAATGAAGCTCAAAATGTAATGATGGTGCTTACCAAAGTAGATCCGGTATATAGCAGCGAAGCCAAAAATGCTTTCAACCGATACAATAGCCAAAATAATTATTCATTGAATATTCAAATAGCTAAAGACACGTTAGATACTAATAGAATTTTATTAATTTTTTCACCGTTTATTGATGCAGATGTAGCTTTAAAATACCTGGATCAATTAAAAAGCGCGGCTCCTTCAGAAATTTCATGGTTGCCTGTTCAGAAATATGCATTTTATATCATTTCCGATGCCAACCTGGAACTGTTGAAAGAAAATAAAAATTTACAGAGTTATATAGACCTTTTACATAAAAAATACCCCGGCAAATTTTAATTTTTTAATAGGAAGCAATTTAATAATTTACCGGTTTTTAAAGAAAACAAAATGCAAAATTCACCTAAGAAGGGAACCAAAAAAAACGAAATCAAAAAAAGTGTAAGAATACTATGGACCCTTGTATTGGGTGGCTTTGCCCTTTTTACACTGGTATTGGCCCTGGCCTATTTTGGTCTCTTTGGTAAATTGCCCTCCCTTCAGCAATTAGAAAATCCGCAAGCTAGCTTAGCCACAGAAATTTATGCTGATGATGGTACTACTTTGATGGGTAAGATATATACTGAAAACAGACTTCAGGCGGATTATAAAGATATTTCAAAGAGTGTGATAAATGCATTGATCTCTACTGAAGACATCAGATTTTATAAACATTCCGGAATTGATCCTATTGCTTTAGCCCGTGCACTGAAAGGATTAGGCAACCAGGGTGGCGCCAGTACCATCACACAACAACTTGCTAAAAATATTTTACACCAGCAAAGCCGTGTCTTTATTTTGAAAAGAATAATAGATAAAATGAAGGAATGGATCGTAGCGCTTAAACTGGAACGAAATTTTACCAAACAGGAAATTCTTGCTTTATACCTCAATCGCGTTTCATGGCTAAATGTGTATGGGATTAGAAATGCATCATTAATGTATTTTCAAAAAGAGCCTTCTAAACTTACACCTGATGAAGCTGCTTTATTGGTAGGTATGTTGAGCGGGCCGGGGGAGTATGATCCTCGCCGACATCCAAATGCAGCACTTGCCAGAAGAAACTTAGTTTTAGACAGAATGGTTACTAATGATGTGCTTTCAGCTTCTGATGCGGTAGTTTTAAAGAAAAAACCCCTTGGAATTAAATATAAAAAAGTTGATGAGAGTAGCGGAATAGCTCCTTATTTTCGATCTGTATTGACAAAAACGTTACTGGATTGGTGCAGCACGCATATTAATCCTCAAACCGGAAACAATTATGACTTATACAGGGATGGGCTAAAAATCTATACAACCATAGATCCTAAAATGCAGATGTATGCCGAGGAAGCTGTTGTAAAACACATGACAGCTATCCAAAAAGTTTTTAACAGGGAATTAGGGAGAAATGTTTGGAAAGGCCATGATGATATTTTGAATCGTGCCATGCAAGAAAGTGAACGTTGGAAAAATATGAAAGATGCCGGAGCCTCCGTTCAGGAAATTAAAAATTCATTTTATGTCCCCGTGAATATGAAGGTATTTGCCTGGAATAAAAAGCGGGAAAAAGATACCGTGATGACTCCAATAGATTCTATAAAATATTGCAAGCAAATGATGCAGACTGCATTTTGTGCAATGGATCCTGTAACAGGCGAAATTAAGGCATGGGTTGGCGGGATTGATTTTAAATGGTTTAAATTTGACCACGTGACCGCTAACAGGCAGGTGGGTTCTACCTTTAAACCGATTCTTTATACCCTTGCTTTAACTGATGCGGGGCTTACCCCCGAAAGTCATCTTGGTGACACAAGTATTACCCTCGCACATAAAACAATTAGCGGGCCTGGTGGGACGATGGCTTATTGCCTGGCTAAATCAATCAACGTAGCAGCCTTTGATCTGATGAGTCGTATCGGGCCTAAAAAGACTGTTGAGTTTGCTCATCTTTGTGGAATAACGAGTGATATACCCGCTGTGCCTTCCATAGCTTTAGGGTCAGCAGATATTCAATTGATAGAAATGTTAAGAGCCTATACCATGTTTCCCAATCGAGGATTTAACACGCAACCCATTTATTTAACTAAAATTGAAGATAAGAACGGGAATGTATTACAAACATTTGAACCTGAAGTAAAACAGGTTATCAGTGAATCAGACGCCTATACTATGTATCGTATGATGCAGGGAGTAGTTGATTATGGAACCGGTGGCGCCATGAGATGGAAGTATGGGATCAACAGTCCAATGGGTGCTAAAACCGGTACTACCAACGATAATACAGATGGATGGTTTATTGGTTATACTCCACAAATACTTGCCGGTGCCTGGGTTGGCTGTGATGATCCTTTCCTTCATTTATCAAAACATGGTACGTCCGGAGGAAACGCTATGGCAATGCCTGAATGGGCATTTTTTATGCAAAAAGTATATGCTGACAAATCTTTGCATATTGATCCAAATGCACAATTTCCAATGCCTTCAGAATTAAATAATAATCCTATTTATGCGGACCAAAACTTTGATTCTATTGGCAGGGAAGGACAGGGAATTGATTCTGCTGATGTACAGGGCAATGGTAATGCCGCAGATTACTCAGTGCCTAGGGATGTGCCAGTAGAATCAGACTTTAGTGATGAATCACCTAAAAATAAAAATACGGTTACACATCCTAAAAAAACAATGGGGCCCATGAATTACATTCCTGAAAAAAGAGATTCTATGGAGAAGGCTGAAGAACAAAAGAAAAAGCATATTATGCACCCGAGCAAAATCAATAACGACTATTAAACAACATAAAATTATATACTACAAAAGCCAGTTATTTTAAAAAATTGAGATTTTAAAATTCAATAAAATTTTTAGTAGAAACTCTCCTGACTTAGGATATAAATGTTTCTATGTTTTCAAATATGGTACGTTCTTTGCCAGTAACGTATATTTGCAAATCAAAACAAAATTATTTATATGAAAAAAATTACACTTTTCTTTTCGGTGGCTATCTGTATTTCTACGGTAGCGGTGAGTCAAACGAACGTTTCTTTAAAATTAGCAAAAGGACAGAAATATGTTGTGGACAATAAAATTTCCACAACAACATCAACCCAGGTTCAGGGGCAATCAATGGATACCAAATCAGATGTAGCATCAGTATATAATATTGAAGTAAAAGATGAGGGAAATAATAGTTATAATTTAACCAATACTATAACCAATGTCAAAATGAATATGAGCATGATGGGTAGGGACATTAATTTTGATTCTGATAATAAACAAGATCTGGATGGCGAAATGGGCAGTTCTTTAAAAGATTATATCAATCAACCAAAAGATGTAGTAATTGATGACGCCGGAAATATTATAACAAAACCTTCTGCAGATACTTCCGCAGAATCTGGCATTGCTAAACAATTAGATTTTGATGCTTCCGGCTATGGAGCACAAATGGCTTTCCTTGCACTTCCTCAAAATCCAAAAGTAGGATCTACCTGGACAGATAGTACCAATAATAGTGGCACTGATAAATCCACAACTTATACCATAAAAGATATAACCGGAAATGTAGCAACAGTTTCTTTTACCGGTATCTTATCCATTCAAAAAACAATGCAAAACCAGGGAATGGAAGTAAGTACCAAAACTTCCGGTAAATTTTCGGGAGAAGAAAAAGTAGATGTGAGTACAGGTGTTATTCAAACAAATACCACAACAATTGAATCATCAGGTACAGTAACAGCCATGGGACAGGATTTCCCTACTTCTGCAAAAATAACTTCGACCACTAGCGTAAAAGCACTTTAATATTTTTTAAAATAATGATCAAAAGCCCTTCAAATTGCAGGGCTTTTTTTTTATGCTTTTAGATAAAAAACTAATCCCGGTCTGCATGACTGGTCATGTTGGCGTTTAAATTTTTGTAATCTGTGGCGAAAACCGGAATTAACTTTATCAAATCAAACCCTTCTTTTAAAATTATTATTTTCGCAAAGTGAAAAAATATCAGGGTTATCTTTTATATTTCTTATACTGGCTTTTGTTTTTTGTAATAGCAAAAGTTGCTTTTTTACTCTATCATCTTCATCTGACCAAAACGCTTAGCGGAATAGAAATTTTTAAAGTATTTCTGTATGGATTAAGAATGGATGCCGCCTTTGCAGGATATATTTGCCTACTTCCCTTTCTGTTATTTTTTATCAAGTCAGTGGCTGTGAACTTCTCGATCAATAAAATTATAAGGATATATACTTATGTTTTAATTGTTACTATTTCATTTTTAATCATTGCTGATCTGGGATTATATACTGCATGGAGATATAGGATGGACGCTACTCCCCTGCAATATTTTAAATCGCCCAAAGAAATGCTTACTACCGTTTCATCGGCACCAGTGATTCCTTTATTAATTATTTTCATTGTTCTTGTTTCGCTTTACATTTTCATTTATAAAAAATATTTCAATTTTTTTATTGATAGAAAACAAAAGAGATTTCATCTGACAGATTCTTTTTTTTCTTTATTTCTAATCACATTTCTTTTTGTTCCTATCCGCGGCGGTATTCAAAAAATTCCCATGATCATCAGCGATGTTTATTTTTCTCCTAAAATATATGCCGATCAGGCCGCAATTAATTTGCCATGGAATA
Organism: Hanamia sp.; assembly: GCA_035532615.1. Classification (GTDB taxonomy): domain Bacteria; phylum Bacteroidota; class Bacteroidia; order Chitinophagales; family Chitinophagaceae; genus Ginsengibacter. Next base: position 5,543 of record DATKQQ010000200.1, on the reverse strand, counting down.
TTATGTTTTCCATTTTAAACATGCACAATCCGAATAATCCGTTTAAATATTTTTCTGAAGCAAAATCAGAACAATTAGTAGATAGTTTATATAATGCCGGTCCAAAAAGAATTCCTTCTATTTTATCGGTTAAAAAACCTAATATCATTTTTATTATTTTAGAAAGTTTTACAGCTAAGTGGGTTGGTTGCCTTGGCGGAGTTCCGGGAGTTACACCAAACTTAGACACTATTGCATCCAATGGATTATTGTTCACACATATTTATGCTGCCGGCGACAGAAGCGAGAAAGGGCAGGTTGCTGTGTTGAGTGGTTATCCCAACCAGGCAATTACCTCTATTGTAAAAACGCCAACAAAAACCAGGAATCTTCCCTCAATAAACCAGTCTCTTGAAAAAATAGGTTATAATTCAAGCTACACTTATGGAGGAGAACTTTCATTTGCCAATATAAAATCTTATCTCATTAATATAGGAATTCAAAAATTGATTGGTAAATATTCATTTCCTGTTTCAGAGCGTACCACTTCGTGGGGTGTGCATGACCAATATGTTTTTGACCGGTTTTATAAAGATATCCATAAAGATAAACAACCTTTTTTCGCTGCTATGTTTACCCTCAGTAGTCACGAACCTTATGATGTACCTATGAAACCCCGTTTCCCGGGAAAGGACCAAACTACGCTTTTTGAAAATTCGGTTTACTACACTGATAGTATTATCGGTCATTTTATCAGGATATTGAAACAAGATACTTTGTGGAAAAACACCCTAATAGTTTTTGTGGCAGATCATGGGCATACATTACCAGGACACGATTCTAACGACAGCCCCGCAAAATTCCGTATCCCTTTAATTTTTTCGGGAGGCGCATTGACAATGAATGGGAAAATAAATAATATAGGATCGCAAACAGATATAGCAACTACCGTTTTAGACCAGCTTCATCTTTCTACCAATAAATTCAAATGGGGAAAAGACCTCCTGGATACTTCTGCTCTTCAATTTGCATTTTATTCTTTTAATAATGGATTTGGATTCGTAACGCCGCACGGGACTGAAACGATGGATAATGTTTCCAGGAAACCAATTTTTATATCTCCCGGTTATGACACCAGCGATATAAATTACGGTAAGGCATACATGCAATTATCATACCAGGATTATTTAAACAGATAAGACTGCAGGATGATAAAGCTTCCGGTAAAAAAAAGAAAGTAAAAAGCAAACTCCACCCAAAACAAACCAAAGAATTTTAAAACTTGAATACTCTGCTACCAATGATCCGGCAAACGGACCTATAGCTTGCGCTGATGACCATGCAACCGCATATAATGCCGCGTATTGTCCACGATTATTATGATTGGCACGGCTGATCCACCAGGCATTCATGAAAGGTGCTGCAAATATTTCTCCAAATGTTATAAAAATCATAGCTACAAAGGCAATCAAAGCAAAATTGATTGAAGGAAGATTCAATAGTAAAAATGAAACTCCCACTAGCACCATTCCTATTGAAATATAATGTAATGCGGGTCGTTTACCTTCCAGGCTGAATACTGTAACCATTTCGAAAAAGCAAATTATAATGCCGTTTAACGCCATCAATAATCCAATAAAAAAAACACTTAGATCAAATTTCTCTTTAAAAAAAACAGGAATTGTCGTAAACATTTGAAAAAAGCAAAATGCGAAGAAAAATGTCAAAATTATAAATGTAATGTAAGTATGATCTTTATAAGCAGAAGTGATAATTATGTTCTTCTCTTTTCTCATTTTTTCTGTAAATAGATTTCGTTTAGGTGATAACGTTATATATAGAAGGAATGCGGCTAATAAATTTGAGAGACCATCCACCCAAAAAAGCAAATTGTAATTATAACTTGCCAAAATACCGCCCAAGGCTCCGCCAGTAGCCCATCCAAGATTTACTGAAAGCCTGTTCAGGGAATAAGATCTTGTTCTGTTCTCTTCCTTACTATAATGAGCGATGGCCACGGTATTGGCAGGTCTGAAAGATTCATTTACAGTCGCTAAAATATAAGTGGTTACACAAATAGAAATATAAGAATGCATTTGTCCCAATACAATAAACATGATTCCCCCGCCAAATAATGCACCGAATTGCACATAGTAGTATCCGATGGAATCCACTATTTTACCACCTATCAGGGCACCGGTAATAGCTCCCAAACCAAAAATGCTCATCACAAAACCGGCTTTGGCAATTGAAACTCCAAATTGCTGGGTAAGATAAATGGTCATAAATAGAATAACCATTGTTCCCATTCTGTTCACCAACATTACAAGAGAAAGCAACCATGCACCGGATGAAAGTCCTCCATAAGCATTTTTGTATATTGATAATGCACTTCTTATCATAAAATATCATTCATAAAATATGAAGATACTAATGTATTTCATTCTGAATTAATGGTTCCAAAAGTTGATCCCATTGAAAATATTGCTTTGTTGAAGGATGAAGTCCGTCGGCCGCAATTAATGATGGATCATTTTTAGCATTGCGGGAAATAGGTGTGATGTCCAGGTAATGAGTCCCTTCATTTAAAGAAATGATTTTGTTAGTTTCATTGAACTCATCTATTTCTTTTGCAATCTTTTTGATATTGGATTTACTGGCAAAAGGAGTTACACTATAATCAGGTATTGATAAAATAAAAACGTGATCTTTATTATTATCAGCATAAGATATTGCGAGGTTAAGCAATTCGGTAAATTGAGTTTTATATTCCTCCAATGACCTTCCCTGGTATTGATTATTGACACCTATCAAAAGTGTTACAATTGAATAAGTTTGTCTGGGAGGATTTTCACGTAATGAATTCAGAAGATCGTCTGTGGTCCAGCCGGTAACTGCAATGATTTCCGGATCTGAAATATTTATATTTTGGCTACGTAACATTTGAACCAATTGCACAGGAAATCTATTCTCTTCCTCAACCGATTGCCCAATTGTATAAGAATCACCGAGTGCTAAATAACTTTTGATACCGGAATCCAAGGGATTATTATTAATAATGGAATCGGAAGTTAAATTATTTAAAGAACCAAAATAATTTTCTTTTGCTTTTGTATAGGGAATGATCAATAAAAACGACGTCGGAAAAATTATGAAGCTTAATACTTTTTGGAAATAATTATAATTTAATTCCAAAATATTGATTTTATTTTTCAATATTTACGAAATTAAATGGTCTTTAGATGACAATTTTTATTTGTACAGAATTTCATAGTACTCTTCCACCATCCTATTGCTGTCAAAGGAGAAACGGACATCTCTCATACCATTTTTTATAATCTGTCTCCATGTTTCATAATCACCATAATAAAGTGGTAATATTTCTTTTTCCAGGATTTCATAAAGTTGATTCATATCATAATTATCCTGTTCTTCCGTATGCATATTCATATAATCTGCCGGTGGTACTACAAACCCGTTATTACCATTGTTTATAAATTCGCATATCCACCCATCATTCGTGCTCAGGTTTACCGCACCATTCATGGCTGCAGTCATGCCGCTGGTACCGCTTGCTTCCCGGGGAACACGCGGATTATTAAGCCATATATCCGCTGCTTGTTTCAAACGCCTGCTCAGTGCCAGTTCATAACCTATACATACTGCTACATTTTTATATTGCTTGCTGAGATTTACGAGGTGATTAAAATCAGAAATAGCCGGATAGTCAAGTGGGTAAGGCTTTCCTGCCCAAATAATTTGTACCGGATATTTGGGGTTATTCAACAATGCTTCAAAGCGTGTATGATCTCTTGTTAATAATTCGGCTCTTTTATATCCTGCAAATCTTCTGGCCCACACGATGGTAAGAACTTTAGGATCCATTATCTTTCCCGTCTGATCGGCTACAATTGCCAGGGAACGTTGTTTTAAATGTCTTTTTCTGTCATCGAACCAATCATCATTATGTTCTTCCATGGCACGATACAATTGTTTATCTGACCAATAGCGCCAGTTTTGTGCATTGGTGATTGCTTTTATTTCGCAGATGCCTTCATACTTATTCCACATTTGCCGGCTTACTTCACCATGTAATTGTGATACGCCATTTGCAATATGTGCAAATCGTAAAGCAGCAAGTGAGTGATTGAAAAGATCATCAGTCATTCCTGTAAGTTCGCGTACCTGGTCAAGAGGCATGCCGCAGAAATAGCTCATTTTTTCGCACAGATAAATATCATGTTTTTCATTACCTGCCTCTTCAGGAGTGTGAGTTGTGAAAACTAATCTCTTTTTTACTTCTTCAATATTTTCAAATTTTTTATATAAATAAAAGGCAGCACTCACTGCATGTGCTTCATTAAGATGATATAAATCAGGATTGTAATTCATCTTGTCAAGAAGTGTGGCTCCGCCTACGCCGAGTAAAATAAATTGTGCCATTTTAGTAGCGGCATTGCCGTCATACAAACGATGACAAATTGTTTGAGATACATAATCATTTTCAGGATCATCTGTACTTAATAAAAATAAAGGAGCACTTTGGAATGTCCTGGGATTAAGATATAAAACTTTTACCCAAACCGGATGATCGTGAATAGGAATCTGGAACCTGATTCCGGTATCTTCAAGAAAATTATAGATTTTTTCAATCCAGACAACTTTCAATGTCTGATCAGGATTACGGGCCTGGTCGTAATAACCTTCTTTCCATAGAATTCCGATTCCAATTAAATTCTGGCGTAATTCAAAAGCGCTTCGCAAGTGCGAACCTGATAAAAACCCAAGTCCTCCGCTATAAATTTTTAAAGGCTGATCAATGGCAAACTCCATCGAGAAATAAGCAACTTTTTTTTGGTATCGTTCATTAATTTCATAGGGGATCACATAATTTTCAAAACTCATAATAACCCAAAGTATTTATTGAGGGCGCAAGATAAACGTTAAAACTCAAAAATGAAGCGTTTTACTCAATTCATTGTGTATTTTTTACGCTCATTTATTTCAAAGGGCGTTATTAAATGATTGAATACAACAATAAATTAATTACCATATTTTTATAGAAAAACTAAGGCATTCTTTAACTTTGATAAAAATTGATGCGTAAATTATTAATTGTTTCAAAATATATTTTCTTAATCTATAGTACTGATATTTATGAAACCAGAAAACACATTCACGTAACCTATAATTATAGGGGGATTTAAAAAGTCTTGCAAATTCTGGCTTGAACCGGTTATTACTGTTGACGAAAATAAAAAGGAAATTTTACTGATCAGGAATTGAAGGAAATAGAAATATTAATTCACGAAAACAAAATAATAATATTAAACCAGTTAGGAATTGGGACAAAATAACATTTACAACTTTGATTTTATTGTATAATTCCATTCACCATGAAATTTATGTTTTTTCATTTCTAATTTTTTCATTTCTAATTTTTTCATTTCTTCATCACTTATTTTAATGCCTTTTTCATATACTGTATCTTCTTTTTTTGCTATTACTTTTAACCCTTTTTTTGTTGAAGTAGCTCCAATTAATTGCACAATAGTTTCAATATC
>DATKQQ010000199.1:0-12159 GCA_035532615.1 Hanamia sp. | reverse complement strand
ACAGCATTTTGAAAATTTACCGCAGATACTTCAACACGAAGGTATCAATCCTAAAATCCCATGGCTCTTTGATTTTAAATTGGATTTTAGATTTAAATAACTAAAATAAATAGACCCTATAAAAAGACTGATAGCTATCGGATGTAGCTTTTCTTTTTATTGCCTCACCACCATCTCCTTTTGAAGAGATGCGCGCCCCCTGGGCGGAATGATGGCTTTGGAAGATAAAGAAGGAACAACTGCATTGGCTAAGATTTATATTAAAATGAAATTACAAACTTAATTTTTAATTATAGCACAAAAGGACGTGCACTAAATTTATGAAAGTATCATGGATCATCAGCCAGTTATTGCCCACGCTTTTTTTCGCATTTAGTAAACCCTCTAAGGCGTAAAATGTTTTAATTTTACATTTATTAGTGGATGAACTTCCAACCAGGCGACTCCATCATCAATAAATTGGATCATAAATGAAAAAGTTAAGTATTTTAATTACCGTTATTGCTCTTTTCGGTGTTGCAGTTATCCGGGCAGGCAAACCTGCAACTCCTGTTGAAAAAGGCATTCATTTTGAAAACATCACTTTTAATCAGGCTCTCCAGGAGGCAAAAAGGGAACATAAGCTTGTTGTTATGAATGTGTATGCAACCTGGCGTGTCCCTTGCAAAATGATGATGAAAAACACACTGACCAATGAAAAGGTGGGCTCTGTATTTAATAAAGATTTTGTCAACATTTCAGTTAATGCCGAAAAAGGCGAAGGGATTGAACTGGTCAAAAGATACCAAATAAGCGGCCATCCTATCATGTTGGTAATTAATTCTCAGGGTAAGATGGTGAAGAGAATCCTTGGGTATATGGATAGCGACCAACTCCTGGCTCAGGTAAAAGGGCTGACAAAGTAAAATCGCCCCAAACTTCTTGGAGTGTTTTTAACCTGCATCGATGTTACTTTTTCTTCAGATTGTCAACTTTCAATTATCAAAGTTTTTATTCCATCATTTAAAGCAACGGACTAAAGTCTATTGTTACCAGGGAACTTCAATGATGACAACATAAAAAAGCACCAACCGTGGTTACTTCGACTGGTGCTAAATGTGTGCATTATTTAAAATATTTTATCTATCGCGTACATCAAGTTGAAAATTGACACCTGGAGGTGGTGGCGTGTGGCGCCTTTCGTACCAGTGCCTTGTATGGTGATGATAGCGGTGATAGTACCTGCTTTCATAGCATCCCGAAAAAAGCAATACAAAAGCAATACACGCAAAAAGCGTCAGAAATAATGCGCTAATGTTTCTTTTCATAAAATTTTACGATTTAAGGTTATTTATTTTGAAGAGCTTATGACAAATATTGCTCCAGGATAGTACAATTAATAATTTTTAAAATAAAAAGGCAATCACTTTTAATGGAAATGCCTGACAATATTGAATTTCCGTTCAAAAATATTTTTAAAGGATGGATGTTTTATTGAATGGTGAAAGAATACCCGACGTCCTATTAATTCCACTGGGGAAGGTTAAACGAATGTTTGGGAATCAAAATATTCATTAGTTTATAGAATGGCCGGAACGACGGTTCACGCATTTTGACTTACCTTTACTGAGGTTTGAAAGAACATTTTCTATATAAACAAATACTTGCTTTCATTTTAATTGCAGCCTTCCTGGGCAAAACAATGGATAGTTCATTGATTATCCTTGACTATTATATACAGCCGGCCCGATATGAAAAGTATTGCATTAATAAAGACAAACCTCAAATGCATTGCAATGGTAAATGCCAAATGATTAAAAGGATAAAGACAGAAGAAAAGAGAGACCAGGATAATCCGGAAAGGAGAAACAAAAATGAAATAACACTTTCTGCCCGCTCATTTTTCCCATCAATTATTGCACCAGTTTCAGAACCTACTGTTATTCCAAAGACACCTCTTTATTCAGGCGACAATATTATTGACCGCTCTTTGGATATTTTTCACCCGCCCCAGGTATAAATAATTTTTTAAAGTATCAACATTTTCCTGGCAAAATTTATTTGAATTATAGAGGCAACTTAAAAGAGTGCGGGTACGCTTCGTGTAAAGTGATGAAGCGGCAATTTCGTTATGAGGTATTTAATTATCAATTGTTATGAGGTATTTAATTATCAATTATAGTGCAGGACTATATGGCGCGAAATATTACCAATCTATAATTCATAAAAAATTAAAAATTGCAAAATGAAAAAACTTTTAATACTATGCTTCTCTTTATTTTCAGTTGTATTCCTGAATGCCCAGTCTTTGAGCGGGCATATTACCGACACTGCAACTCGCAAGGCAATAGAGGGTGCGTCAGTTTATTTTCCCCAGCTCAAATTAGGAGCTGTCACTGACATAAATGGGAATTACAAAATACCTTCTTTGCCACAAGGCATCTATGAAGTGGAGATCCAAAGTTTAGGACATGCTACTATCACCAGGCAAGTCAATTTAAAAGGTGAGGTATCTCTTAATTTAAGTATGTCTGTTTCTTATAGTCCATTAAAACAAGTGGTGATCACATCTCTTGGAAATGTAATTACCACACTTCGTTCACCTATTCCCGTTACACTGGTAACGCATAACATGATGCTACAGAGAACTTCAAACACTGTGATTGATGCCATAGCTTCACTTCCCGGCGTAAATGAAACCAGCGAAGGGCCCGGTACTACCAAGCCACAGATTAACGGGTTGGGATTTAACCGTGTGCTGACCCTGATGGATGGTGTACCCCAGGAAGACTTTCAGTGGGGAGATGATCATGGCATATTGATAGATCCTTATGCTGTGTATAATGCTGAGATTATCAGGGGGCCGGCTTCTTTGCAATATGGAGCCAGCGCCGAAGCCGGAGTCATCAGTTTTAAATCAGAACCATTTGCTGAAAATGGAACTATCCGGGGTAGTGTGCTTTCAGAATACCAGGCAAATAACGGCTACATAGGAAACTCAGTAAATATAGGTGGAAATAATAACGGCTTTGCTTGGAATATAAGAGGGAGTAGTGAAGAAACGCATTCCTACCGGAATCCAAAGGACGGATATGTATGGGGAAGTGCATGGCGGCAGGAAAATGGAAGATTGGTAATGGGCCTCAACAAATCATGGGGATACTCCCGTATCACATTAAGCGCACTTCACAGGCGAATACAAGTGCCTGATGGTAACCGCGACAGCACAGGCCGATTTGAATTTGATACGCCGCAAAATGGAAAGATATATCCCGACAAAGCTGATTTTTTATCCTACGATGCAGATATTGCCGGTGATAAGCTTTTAGATGAATATCAATCCTGGTGGCAAAACAGGATTAAAGCAGACAATGGAAGAATAGGCATAGATGTTGGATTTACCAGGAGTGTTCATCATGATATAGATACCGGAACAGTAGGCCAGGGAAATATGGCGGTTAATGATATACCTTACTCTTTAAAATATCAGTTTACAGGTGATCGTTCGGGATTGAAACTCACTACGGGTATTAACGGGACTTATGAATTTAAAAAAAATTTGCCGGCGCCTCCTCCTCCTTATGTAGCTGACTATGAAATACCTGATTACACCGACTTTGAAATAGGAGGTTATGCTATATTAGAAAAGAATTTTAAAAACCTTACTCTTAGTGGTGGCCTGCGCTATGATATTTCTCATTTTATAGGAAAGGAAATGTGGCTGATTAATGCCGATATGCCCGGTCAGGCAATTGTTTCTAAAGGAACAGAGGGTGCGGAGGTTCAGTTTACCGGGTTCAATAATACCTATTCAGGATGGTCGGGAAGTATAGGTGCATCCTGTCTGTTGCCAGCAAATAATTATATTAAACTCAATATTTCAAAAAGTTACCGGGCTCCTGCTATTAATGAATTGACCAGTAATAATCTTAACATCGGGTCGAATGCAATCCAGTTAGGCGACCATAATCTGAATCCGGAACAAGGTTACCAGGTGGATTTTGCATACGGGAATAATGGCCGTGACTTTAGCTTTGAACTGGACGGATTTTACAATCATATCAATCACTTTATATTTGCCGACAAGACAGATTCTGTTTCACAGGGATACCCGGTTTACCAATATGTATCTTCCAATACTGCTATCCTTACCGGGGTATCCGGATACTTTGATATCCATCTGAAGAGTACAAAATGGCTCACCATCCAAAATGGGTTAACGTATATTTATTCCTATCTTCCCAACGCGACGGATTCAACAGATCATATTCCCTGGACATCTGCTCCCCATCTAACTACAGAGGTAAAGTTTAAGTTGAATGACAGGCAACATTCCATTCTTAAGGGAACTTTTATTCAGGTTGGCCAGGCAAAATACTGGGCACAGAATAATATTTACAGTGCTCTTTTTACTGAACTGCCTTCTGCTGCATATACTTTGTTTAATGCAGGCATAGGAACCAATTTTGTAAACCCAAAGTCAGGAAAGGTGATTTGTTCTTTATTTATTAATTGCACCAATCTTACCAATATTGCGTATGTTGACCATTTGAACCTTGCACAATACTTTTTGGCACATAATGGTAACATTGTAACTGTCACGCAAAGAAGGCAGGGTATCTACAATATGGGTAGAAATGTGAGTATCAAGATTATATTTCCTTTTGGCAGTCATAAGGTTTCAGACACTGAATTGCAAGGGTCCGAGTAGTGGAAAATAATTTGATTCCATCGGAATATTCCATCCGTAGCTGGAAATCAATTCAATTACATAAACATTCCTGATTACCCTATTTGAAATAAACTAATTGATACAGGATAAGAAGGTAATAAAGTAGAAAGATTATTAGGCTTTGATGGTAGTACCTTATGTCGTTTATATTAAAGTGAAAATACAAACTTAATTTTTAATTATAGCACTGCGGACGCACTCACACAATAATCATATCTGGCGCCATAACAGGGTTGCCATTTATTAATAACAATAATTTTATGTGCTACTTTTTCCCCATTTTCGAAAAATCTATACACAGGCCTATTGAAAAATCGAAACTCCTTACAGCAAGCAAGGTATTCTCATAAACAGGATTTGATATACTGCTCCACATTAAGTCAAACTTTAGCCAGTGAACCCCGGGTACCCCAAATTGCATATCGAGTGCGGGCTCGCTAAAAAAGATTGTTTTATTGACTATTGTATCAAGTGAATAATAAGCTAATTCATCCGCTGTATAATTAGTAGTAATACCTCCGTAGTGTACATAAGATTTTTTTAAAATAATTGATGCCCGAAAATATTTCCCCGGCATAAAATTTATCGAGGGCTGGAAAAACCATTTTGTTATGTTACTGTTATGGAATCTTTCGCCGGGGATTCCATTCTCCGTGCCATTCTCAGTAAAAGAAAATTTTCCGAAATCCATTCCGCCATACAAATTAAATGTGATGGTTTTTCGGGGATTTACTGCAATAAAATACCCGGCGCCTACACTAAATAAATTACGTTTGTATCGTATAGCTGAACTGTCAAATGGAATATTGTAATTGTTATTGTTGATATCTTCTTCTTTCCTGTTGAAATACCCGACTGTCAATGCCCAGTGGTCACTTATGGCATAAGCTCCATGAATATCAAAACCATCAGCAAAACTACCCACTGATGGACCGCCAACGTTGTTAGAATAATAACCTGCTAATTTTGATTGGCCCTTCTCCGTAAAATAGGGACTATTAGCTGGTGAAGCTGCATAAATGTAACGGTAGGTAGTACACGATGATAAACCACCCATACTAATTATAAATACAAAGAAAAGAGGGTAACTTTTCATAAAGCAGCATTGATGTATGAAGATAGTAAAAAGAAATGATCTTTCAATTTCTAAAAGGTGCATTTCAAATCCAATAGCTATTGGATGTTGCACAGCTACCCTCTTCTCAAAAGGGATGTTTCGCGCCTATGTGGGTGCTCATTTTAGTTGGTAACTTAGCCCAAGTTGTAAAAAACTGGTGTATGCTTTTGAATTATATTGAGGTGAATAATTAGTTAATCCTAATGAGTAACCTGCAAGAAAGCCGAACTTATTTATCTGCGTTTTTATTTGTATTCGTGGTCTTAAATCAATTGAAGGTTTTGTTCTTTGATTTTCTACATTAAAATGACCGATGTTACTTGTTGTGGCTGTAGCATTTCCATCTTCTTTACTTTTCATACAAAAAGCCAAGTCAAATCCTGCCAATAAATCAATGGTTATTTTGTGATATGAATATCTGTGTCCAACGAAAGGATTAAGGGTGATAAATGTATTTTTCAATTTCGTTTCTCCGCTTGCGGGATATTGAATTTCTGCAAAGTCGCCACTTATTAATATTCTATCAATGTTAACTTTACTGGTTAATTCTTCAAAACTGATTTCAAGTCCATAGATATTTTTTCTTTTAGATAGTCGCTGTCCTTGAAGGCCCAATGCGTATGAAAATCCAGTTCCTCTTCCATAAGGATTTTCGGTAAATTTGGCTAGCGGAGGAATAAAAGGGTAAGAAATAATCAAAGAGTTTGAAGTCGCACCATCCCCTCGAAAGGAAAATAGCCCGCTATAAACATTAAAATTTATTTCTGTTTTTTGTCCGTATGAAAATTGTACGGAAATCAATAGTATAATAGTTATGTAAAAAAGTTTATTCTGTATCATAAAAATTATTTGATTATTTTATGTGTTGACAACTGAATTGTAAAAAACGTTGCATTGTAACGATGGTTTTTAATTGTTCCGCTAACTTTTGGAAAGTTATTGTAACTCTTCATTCTCAAAAAAATACCGTAACAGAAGGAGGAGGGGAGGTGAATAAAATATTGATTACTGAAAAAAATAATTAATATTGGAGAAACTTAATTGCTATGTATTTCTCAATAAATATCGGATCGGGATTTCAATTTTTATTTCTTGCCTTATTTTTGGTACCTGGAATTTTGTCCCTTCTTACTTTACAGAACACCCTGAAAGCCATTTTACAAGAAAATAGAAAAATGCCACCATCTAATGTTTGGCTGTTACTAATTCCATTTTTTAATATTGTTTGGCAATTTATTTTGGTTGATAAAATGGCAAGATCCATTTCTGCAGAATGTACCAGGTTGAACTTACCTTCAAAAGAAGAAAAGCCAACATATAGTGCAGGCCTGGCATGGAACATTTGTAATTGTATCATTATTATTCCAATTATTGGTGCGTTAGCTTCGCTGTTAATGTTTATTTTATATTGGATAAAAGTGAATGAATATAAGAGCCTGATAATCGCGAACAAAGATGATTTCCTACTTGATGCAGAAAGAAATATTTTTTACGGAGATAAAAGTTCATAAAGAATTGATATAATTGGTTTATGGCAAAGAAGAAATCTTAAGTAGAATAGCATCAGAAGCAAATGGATATTCTGTATCATAAAGCGGTAAATATCCGGGATTCCTGTTTTTGATTAACAATGAATTTTAAATGATTTTTATTTTATCTAATCGCTAATTCAATTACTGCCCAAGATTATTTTATTGAACATGCAACGTTTTTACCTAAAAGAGTGTCAGGTAGGTATAAAATGCTTTTTATGAAAAAGATACCGTCCCTTATTTTCCCTCTTTTGGTGATTATTTTTGCAGTTAGCTCCTGTACAAAAACAAACCCAAATCCCGAGGAACGCACTCAAACTATTGTATTGCCTACGAATGGCGCTGCTGTTATTAATGCCAATAACCAGTTTGCATTTGATTTTTTCCGTGCTACATTATCGCAGGATACTTCCAATAATAATAAGCTCATTTCCCCATTAAGCATTTATCTTGCTCTTTCAATGGTGTATAATGGAGCGGATAATGCGACCAAAGATTCTATTGCCAACACATTGCAGATGTCAGGTATTGATATCGCCAGCCTGAATTCCGCTTGCCAGTCTTTACTTTCGCAGTTTCCGCAGGAAGATAATAAAGTGCAACTTTCTATTGCTAATTCAATTTGGTACAGGCAAAACAGTTACCAGCCATTCCCTTCTTTTTTAAATACCGTTCAAAGTAATTATGATGCTTCTGTGCGGCCTTTGAATTTTGATGACCCATCAGCAGTAAATACGATCAATAATTGGGTAGCGCAAAAAACGAACAATAAGATCCCAAAGATTATACAAAGTATTTCATCGGATGATTTGATGTATCTCATTAATGCCATTTATTTTAATGGCGCCTGGAAATATGCTTTCAAAACTTCTGATACTTATAATGATATTTTCAATTTGCAGGATGGAAGTACGCAAAGTGTTCCTTTTATGAAACAACAACTTACCACTAAAATGTATTACGATAGTTCATTTACCATGATAGAATTGCCTTATGGCGGAGGAAAAAGTTTTAGCATGTATGTTTTGGAACCTGCGCATCCACAAGAATCCATAAGCACATTTGCTTCTTCTTTAAATGAAAATATTTTAAGCAATGCCATCAGTAACATGGATAGTTCAACTGTTCAATTGGAAATTCCCAAATGGGAATACTCTTATGAATTGGAGGATATGAGGCCCGAATTATCTATGCTGGGAATGAGTATAGCATTTGGTGGCAATGCAGATTTTTCAAAAATATATGACCCTTCGCAAGTGAAAGTTTATATTTCAAAAGCGATACATAAGGCTTATATTATAGTAAACGAAGAAGGCACCGAAGCTGCGGCAGTTACCGCAATTGGTGCAGGAACTACCGCTGCTCCTCCTCCCTCACCTGTTTTTAAATTAGATCATCCTTTTGTATATTCTATTGTAGAAAAACAAACCGGCGCTATTTTATTTTTAGGAATAGTTAATGGTCCGGCAAATAACTAAAATGATTTTTAGGGCACAGGTCTTTCGGTCTGTGGTTTACCATTACTCTCACTAATCACAACCACATACCAGGTAAGGGGAAATAAATTGAATTTCATTTCGACAAAAAAATTTTAAATTATGAAAAAACTTTGTAAAATGATTAAAGCCTTGTTCATCATTTCCCTTTTTTTATCTTGTAATAAAGAAAATCTTACACAGCACAAATCACCCACAGAATATTTTCCAAACACAATTGGGAATTATTGGGAATATAATGTTTACGATTCAGGTCAAATACCTGTTGATCCCAAATTGCCAAGGAACTATACTGTTAAGGTTTCAATCATAGGTATAAAGAAACTTGTAGATAGCATTGATGCATATGTATGGCAAATTTCCTATCCTGATGGAAATGATTTTAGATATATCAGGATGGTGGGGGATACAATAAAGGTTTTTGATACAATTTACTCTAGGACTGTGCAAAACTTACAGTTCCCCAGGCATATATTTCTGATACCTTTTCATGATGGAGATATTTGGCAAAACGACCTTTACGATTCCGATATTTATACAACTTCTTTGGTTAGGAATGTTGCGGTTAATTGGCAATTCTATGATAGTGCATTTAAGATTTTTGATCATTATTTAGGTCCAGAGACTGAATTTAAAGACACATATTGGTTCAAACCTAACATTGGAATAATTAAAATTTACTTGCATGAATACATAGCAGCACCTCTCAATATTCAACTTTGGCAGCTTAAATCCTATTACTTAAAATAGAATTTTAACCAATGTCAATGTTCCTTTTTCTTCAGTTTGTTAACTTCCGAATGGGTGCTGCTGGTCTCATGACCACGGCATTGAGCAACCGCCATTTATATTAAAGTGAAAATACAAGCTTAATTTTTAATTATAGCACAAGAGAGGCTTGTGTTAACCCACTAACCACAACCTCACGCCAGGTGGAGATGTAGGCGCCAGGATTGTGGTTGTCACTTAACTTTTTTACATACATCATTTTTGCCAAAGTAATGCGCAATTAACTCCGTTGTGTTTCCTGAAGCACCTTTTATAAACTCAATTCTTGCGTTAAGGATCTTTAAGTAAAAATTGTTTTGATCCTCTGCAAACAAAGGCGACCTGGGTAACCCGCCTTGCGGAGCTTCTATTTGAAGTTGATTATTTTCAAGGGTGATGTAAACGTGATGTTTTTTATCGAAATCATATTGACCAACATATTTTTTCAACACTTCATCAGGCAGTTTTATCCCGGTATGTTTACGCATTAATTCATAAGGCTTATGAAAAATGATGGCCGATACATCTGCATTAACCGGGTTTAAAGTTTCATCAAACCAACCCTGGTTGTTCAATAAAATGATGGTTACATTTTCGCCAGGATAATAGTTCAGGTAAGCAATAAAACCCGGTATGCCGCCGCCATGTGAGATGGTTTGTTTGCCATATAATGAATCAATATAAACGCCGTAACCATATTTATCAAGATGCGGTGTGAGCATTGCTTTCCATGAGCTTGCAGAAAGAATTTTTTTATTAGCAATCGCCTGAGCCCATTTATACATGTCGCTGGTGGTGCTCCAAATGCCGCCCGCAGCATAACTTACCGTTGAATCCCATCGCCATGCCGACGCCACTTTTTGAATGGAATCATTTAGAATTTGATAGCCAGTTGCGATGTTGGTATCGAGTGAGTGTTTAAAGTCGAATAAAGAATGATTCATTTGGAGCGGCTTAAAAATGATGTCACGAACATTTTCTTCGTATGATTTGCCGGTAACTTTTTCGATGATCAATCCCAATAAATAATAACCGGAATTATCGTAGCGAAATTGCGTGCCCGGTTTAAAATCAAGCTTGTGTTTAAACATGATGTCAAGTGCCAACTGTTTATCTACCGGGTTGCATACAATTGCAGAATCGCCTGCATCAATGTCATTGGTATAATTATAAATGCCTGAAGTATGAGTTAATAAATTTTCAATCGTTATTTCCCGTGCGTATTTGAATTGCGGAAAATATTTATGGAGCTTATTATTCACAGAAAGTTTTCCTTCTTCCTGCAATTTTAAAATAACGGCCGCTGTAAATTGTTTGGTGATAGAACCAATCTGAAATATAGTATTTGAATCATTTAAAACATGCGTAGCAAAATTTTTGTAGCCATAACTTTTTTGCAAGAGTATTTTGCCTTTTTGTGCGATCAATGCATTTCCGTTAAACCTGTTTACCTTATTGGCAGCAAGTAAATACTCATCAAGCTTTTGTGGCACGGAATCAACTTGCGCATTTGCCATAAAAAATTTTGCAGTCAAGAAAATAATAAATAGAATACCCTTAAAATTTTTCATTATAAGTTTTGTGTTCATTTACCCGTAATTTCTGTATCCTGAAAAGCAATACCGATCACAAAAATATATTGGTTCAATCGTTGATCATTCATTTAAGGCGATTTAAATGGCATGGTTCATAATGAGCCCGGGAGTGCGTTGGTATTATGATAAATGCAGGTTTCGAAAAAAGGGTTGCCTGCTTGTAAATCTTTTTCCCAGGCAATGTCCATAACTCCGGGATTCGTGTCCTCATGAAACATTTTTATTATATTTATAGAACGACAAAGAGGTACTATAATATAGGCATTAAAATTTCACTTATGGGATACAAGCAAGATCTTGTTTATGCCGGTCGTTCATAAGATTGTACTCTAAAAATATCTTTCGATAAGTGGGGTCACTCCAAACCGGCGAAAGAGGTTTTTCCTGACAGCTTAAGGCTTCAGTCTGACAGCTTAAGGTCTTAGTCTGGCAGCTTAAGGTCTTAGTCTAACAGGTTAAGGTCTTAGTCTAACAGGTTAAGGTCTTAGTCTGACAGGTTAGGGTCTTAGTCTGACAGGTTAAGGTCTTAGTCTGACAGGTTAAGGTCTTAGTCTGACAGATGAAGGCTTCAGTCTGACGGTTTAAGGCATTTTTCGGATATTAGAAAAGGATTTTCGACACAGTTTGTTTAACAGACTCCAAAGATTTGCCCTGGGGTGGGCAGGCCACCCGATGAGGGTAGTTTTTTTGTTTTTTATTCGTATTTTTTTCGGTTTAAGCACAAGTAGGTTTGTGCTAACTCTGGGCAACCAACAAGGAATCCTACTATTTTTCTAATAAAGAATCCACATCACCAGCTTTTAACCCAACTTGTAAGTTCTAAAATACAAACTCTTTCTCATGGCGGTTTTCATGGAATTTGACATTACGTTTCGGGGACAACGGATTTTTTCATCATATAGGGTTGATATTTATATTTAAGGGCATCATAAATTTCTTT
>DATKQQ010000198.1:0-3631 GCA_035532615.1 Hanamia sp. | reverse complement strand
TATGTTCAACAACATGATATAAATAAAACCCTAGAATCCTTTGAAAAACTTTACCAGGATCAGATCGGCCAATCTTAGATCATATTATTTACCATACTCAGGATGGCAGCCAATCATTCATTAGAAAATAAAAAAACGCTTTTCAAAATGAAGATAGATTGGTACTTAACTTTTCTTTCATTTTAAATTCCCCGTTTCCTCAAATTTCCTCCAGATTCAATTCATAGGTTTGTATAAAATAGTAATAAATAAAACCAACCAAATGAAAAAACTATTAGGTTTTGCAGCTATTATGCTCGCGTTGAACACAGCTTCCTTTGCACAGGAAAACGAGGGAGGCCATGAACACATCAATGTTCCTGCCGTGGTAAAAAAAGCGAATATGGAAAAGTATCCTGAATCAAAAATGCATCACATTACCTGGGAAAAGGAAAACGGAAATTACGAAGCTAACTGGGGAGGTAAAGACGGCGAAGCGAATTCTGTTCAATACACGCCATCAGGAACATTCATAGAAATTGTAAAAGAAATACCTGTGAAAGATTTACCAAAAGGAGTTTTCATTTATGTAAATGAACATCATAAAGGGGCCAAACTGGGAGATGTGGGAAGAGTAACAGATGCTATGGACAAAACTTTTTACGAAGTAGAGATCCTCGGTAAAGATGTTCTTTTTGATGAGAATGGCAATTTTGTAAAAGAAGAAAAATAAATATTAAATCCTGAAAATAGCTGTCCCGTTTATAAACGGGATGGCTTTTGTTTTATAGAAATGACAAAAAAAGTTTTATCATTTTCTCTGTTTTGTTTATCACTTATTTTATCGTATTGCCTTCGGTAATGGGGTTGTTTATAAAAATCATAAGCATAAACTTTAAGCTTTTAAAACCTTCTCCAGACTCTATTCAGACGTCATAAAATCCTGCCCAACAAAAATTAATATTCAGTGGGCTTAAAGAATTACCTGCGCTTTTAAACCAGATTATAGTGAATGGTTATAATTAGAAATTAATGACTCCAATTTTGAAACTCAAAAAGCCCGGTTCCTCGTCAGTAGGTACTGCCGTAAAAACCCGCACAAGAATAAGAATTGCAGGTATTGTAGTATTGTAAATAAGCATGATTTGTAAATTTAAATGAAATTTATTATTCAATAACAGAGATGCATACACGAATAATAAAAGAGAACTCCTGTCTCCTTGCAGGAGATTTTACTTAACATTATCAATAGCCAATCATTTCAAAAGGTTAAGTTTAGTTGTAAAGTTCCAATCAAAGGGTTGGATTAACTATTCCTTCAAAAATAACAACCATTTCTTATTGCCTCCGGCTTTTTACCTCTTGTTGAATGACCGTATCCCTAACTTTAAAATACAAAACCCACCCGATTAGGACATATTCTCAGGAAAAATTTTTACAAAGGTATTACCGAACTCCATTTTAAAAAGTATCTTCGGTTCAACCTTTCGTTTTATGAGGCTATAGCAACATCTTTTGCTTTTTTATTTGGTATTAATAGTACCAAAGAAATAATTCCGATCAATGAGAAGACAGCTCCAAAAATAAAAACTGAAGAATGACTTACGTGGTCCCAGAGCTGCCCTGCCACTACGCTTGCAACTAACCCGGTGATCCCTATCGTAGTCGAATACCATCCAATGCCGCTTGCTCTTAATTGTGAGGGAATAAAATCTGCGGCCATTGCTTTACCCACCGATCTGAAAATGCCCTGGTACAACCCATACAAACAAAATAACGAGCCAATGACCCAAAGATTTTTGATAAAAGCAAACCCGCTATAAGTGATTAAAAAAATCAGGAAGGAGATGAGCAAAATATTTTTTCTTCCATACTTGTCTGATAAATGCCCGGCAGGATAGGAAATAGCTGCGGCCAATAAATTAAAAACCGCGTATATAAGAATCGTGTTTTCAAAAGAAACACCCATGTCTTTTGTTTGCAGAATTAAAAATGCATTGCTTGAATTTCCAATTCCGAATAAAGCGGTAGCCAGTAAATATTTTCTATAGCCGGTAGGAAATTGTTTGAGACTTACATCTATTTTTATTTTTGATTTTACATCCACCCTTTTTTCTTTTACCAATAAGATCATTATCACCGATAAAACACCGGGAATAAATGCGAGATAAAAAACAGAACGAATATTAAACTCCCACATAAAAAGAAGTGCGACAGCAATGAGAGGCCCTATAAAGGCACCGAGGTTGTCTCCTACACCTTCCAGCCCAAAAGCTTTTCCGCGGTTTTTTTCATCTGCTGAAGCCGCAATTAATGCATCGCGGGGCGCAGCGCGGGTACCTGCCCCGAACCTGTCCAGGAATCGTGCACCAAAAACCATCGGCCACGCCATAGCCAGTCCCATAAAGGGTTTTGAGATGGCTGAAAGAATATATCCGAATACAGCAATTCCTTTTCGTTTCTGCCATTTATCAGACAAACTGCCTGAAAAACCCTGCACTATATTTTGAGTGGTGCCGGCAACTCCTTCAATAAGGCCTACAATGCTTCCGCTTACTCTTAAAGTTTGGGTCAAAAAAATGGGAAGTATCGGATAAAGCATTTCAGAAGAAATATCCGAAAAGAGACTCGTCAATGCCAACAAAAAAGTATTTTTTGTAAGGCCCGAAAAAAAACTTTCTTTCTTTGCCGGTTCCATATTTTTGTTTTACAAAAGTTGAAAATTCTTATTTCATGAAGATAATTTTGATTTCTGTTGCATTTTATAATCCATCGAATTATTACCGCTGCCATAGATCAATAAATAAATCAGTAATAGCGTCATAGCAAAATCCGTACGGTAATCATGAGCCATAAACCAAAATCCCTTCTCCATTAATTCAGGATATTTTGTAGTAATAAATGAAACGATCATGATGATCAAAAGCGGAATGGCCGCCAATCGTGTAAATAAACCTATCAAAATTAAAACGCCACACACTATTTCAAATGTACCCGTGAAATACGCCCAAAATGCGGGGTGCGTAAAACCAATTTTTTCAAAACGTGCAGTGCCGGGGCCACCGGGAAATAAATATTTTTGCAACCCTTCGGAAAGGAAAATAAATCCTACTGCCAGGCGGCAAAGAAGCGTAGGAATGTGATTCGTTTTATTGATGTGAAACATTGTAATGTAAAAGTACAATAATTGTCTGCAAAGGTTATACGCTAATTAATCCTATAATTTTATTCAATTTCAATGAGACCCTATTTAAATCTTAAATTGATTCCGATATTATTTGCCTGAAGTCCGGTTGTTTGTGAATAATGGCCATAGCGTAGATCAATCATATTGAAAAAAGGAATATTGAAGACTCCTTTTTCAGGCGTTATCCTTACGTTTACTCCAAAAAACTGCGAAGTAAATGCCGAAAGGTTATAATTGGTTGTGTAATAGGTGTCCGAAACATGGTGCTGTGCGTATGGGGCGAAATAAGAAGAGGCCGTTTGGATATAATACCTGTAGAAAGGACTTATTGATACAAAAGGCGATATTTTATAAGGTACTTCCAGGCTTGCTGTATGGGCTTTGATTCCCCAGTCGTCCACATAATACCGGTAATAACTGCGTAAAATTATTTTATCTCCGAGGAAATAATTCATACGGATACCG
>DATKQQ010000197.1:0-5282 GCA_035532615.1 Hanamia sp. | reverse complement strand
AAGGGGAGGCTGACTGGCTGCACTAAAATCATTATCATAAAATCCCTTGCTGAATAAGAAGCTTTCCAAATCTATAAAATCAGATGAATTGATAAACCGGGAATCGTAGAACAGATCGGGTTTTTCGCCAACAGTAATGTTACTGTTGAATGATACCTGCAGGGGCTTATTAAATTTGCCTTTTTTGGTTGTAATTACAATCACGCCGTTGCCTGCCCTTACACCCCATATAGATGCCGCAGCGGCATCTTTGAGTACGGTAATGCTTTCCACATCATTAGGGTTGATGGTATTGATATCGCCGTCGTAAGGAAAATTATCCACCACAATGAGAGGCTGTGTGTTGGAGAACAAAGTACTTTGGCCTCTTATATTGATTTCATCAGGACGGTTGGGAACGCCTTTAAAAAATACCAGCCCACTAGTGATTCCTTCGAGCTTACTGATCACATCGGAAGCCACCTCATTGTTAAACTGATTCATATTTACTGTTACAAAAGAGCCTGTGGCTCTTTCTTTAGGTATGTTCTGGTATCCTGTACTTACCACTACCTCATTTAATTTTATAGAAGTATCCTGCAGTGTAATGATAAAAGGTGAAGCGGTATTTTGTGAGATAGAAATTTTTTTTGAACGAAAGCCTATGTGGCTTACCGTTAATACATCATTTGAAAAGGAAAGGGGAATTGAAAAAGCGCCGGATCTATTAGTAGTGACCACTGTGCCCTGTTGCGATAAAATAAGCGTAGCGCCTTCAACGGGTAAATTGTTTGATGCGGATATTACTTTGCCTGATATAATTTTATTGGTTGACAATTCCTGTGCATTTACGGAAAGTGCAGACAATAGTATCCCCACTAATCCTATTATATATTTCATGAAACATATTTTGGTAATAAAAAAATTGATTACATAAAACCGACAACGGCAGCCAGGCCATGGCGACAGAAGCCGCCGTTTGCTTTTATGCCCACACGAGAAAAAGCATAAAGGCTATCGGGGAGGCGTGTAGAAGAATGATATACAATAAACATAACATTTATGGCTACACGCAATCATTTAACCTTACTCGGGATTGCGCTTTATTTGCGCGTAATGCAGATGGATGAGGCTTTCTGTTTCGTTGGCGATGCACCATTGTTTTAGGTGCAGAAAAAGAGCAGCATGCCGGTAGCAATGAATAAAGGAACCGGTTGGTTTTTCAAAATGGGGGCTGGTGTATTTATTACTTTTATTAATATGGTGCTGGAAAGAATAAAAGATATTTGGTAAACAATAAAATGAATTGTGTATTCGCTGCCTGTAATAGATTGAGCTATTAATAATAAAGTTATGTAAACAGTAGCTTTCCATCTATAGCAAATTGCATAATAATATAAGATTTTAGAAAAAAATTGCTTCCAAATAAAGTAGTTTGGCTTCTTATTTAAGAAGTTTTACTATTTTTGAAAAAAATTATCAAATGAAAATTGGAGAAAATATAAAAAGATTAAGAGAGTCACAAGGAAAGAGTCCTCAATTTATTGCAGACGCGCTAAATATAGACGTGAATGAATATTTAAAATTTGAAAATGATCCTAATGGCCTAACCGTTAAACAACTTGAAACGATATCGAATTCTTTGTCAGTTTCCATTATTGATCTTGTAGAAGATGAGACGTCTATTGGACAGATAAAAAATTATTTTTATAACCAAGCTGAGAATCATGGCATAAATATTCATGTACAAGGAATTGATCAGGAAGAAATAAGGAAAAGCTACAGAGAGTTATACGCTGAAGAACTTAATCGAATTCCTAAACTTGAAAAGTTACTCAGACAAAACAACATTGAATTTAATTTTTAGCAATTTTTTATGCGAATTGGCGACAACATAAGAGAAATTCGTGAATCAGAAAAGAATTTAAAACGAAGTTACGTAGCAGAGAAACTGCATATTACAACAAGGGCATATTCCAATATTGAAAATAATATTACTGATATTACATTGAATCGCCTTGAGGGAATTGCATCAGTTTTTGAATGCAGTCTTTTGTATATCTTAAACTATAAGCAAGCAAAGAAAGAATTCTATAACTATTTTCATAACAATAATGGAAATTGTGGAATAAATATTATGAACCAGGGCGGCAATTCTCAGGATTATTTAGCGATACAAAATCTCAAAGACGAACTGATAGAAAGTGAAAAAAAACGTATAGATTTGTTAGAAGCGTTGCTAAAAAATAATAACGTTAATTTTTGATAAAATATGACAGCTATGAAAATTGGTGAAACTATTCGCGAAATCAGGGAAAAAGAGAAAAAATTAAAACAAGAAGATGTCGCTAAGGCTTTAGGTATTACTCCTAAAGCTTATAGTAATATTGAAAATAATGTAGCAGATATAACTTTAACCAGATTGTATGAGCTTGCGGATATTTTTGATGTTGCGCCTGAATATATCCTGAATTACAAGGAGAAATCAACTTTCACAAATCATTTCAATAATTATGAAGGAAATCAGGGAGTTAATATTATGTATCAGGGTTGTGCAGGCGCAAAAAATTTAGAAGAACAGTTAAAAGAAAGCAAGCAAAAATTACAAGCTCTAAAGGCGAATATAAAGGCGAAGAGTAATTAAGAAATAATCCGCTGAAGTTTCAAAAAAGAGGCAATGACAAATTTTATTGAAAATATTCACATTACTAACTTTAAATCAGTAAGGGATTGTGCAATTGAAAATTGCAGAAGGATAAATCTTTTTATTGGAAGGCCAAATGTTGGGAAGACCAATATAATAGAAGCACTTTCAATTTTTTCTATTCCTTATTTAAAAGAAAATACATCCAAAAAACTTTCTAATCTTATAAGGCTTGAGAACGAAGGCGAACTATTTTACAACGGAGATACAAGCCTTGGCGCTACCATCAAAACGAATATAGGAAAATGTACAATGGCGTATAATCCTAAAGAAGGATTGAAGGCGGTAATCGATTTCTTCAGTGACTCATACAACGATATTAAAATAGATGAGAAGCTAAATGTAAAAGGAATTTTGAATCACAAATATTTTGAACCTCCTGTTAAGCGCTACAATTTTAAAACTAATGTGGTCTTTCAAAAATCTCATGCAAAATATTTAATTCCACCACACGGCTATAATCTCTTTTCAATTATAAAAAATTATCCCGATTTAAAAAAAGAAGTAGCTTCTCTTTTTAAAGAATACGGGCTGGACATTGTATTCGAAAAAGGCAGCCAGTCTATGAAAATTATTCAAACAGGAAACCGGGAAATTTTTATTGTTCCTTATAATTCAACTGCGGATACTCTTCAAAGGATAATTTTCTTCAAAACTGCAATCACGTCCAACACGGACAGCGTTATATTATTTGAAGAACCGGAAGCTCATTCCTTTCCTCCGTTTATGTCTCACATCACACAGGAAATGATCTATAAAAAGGATAATCAGTTTTTTATAGCAACGCATAGTCCGTTTATATTAAATGACCTGGTGGAAAATGCCAGGGAGGAACTTGCCGTTTTCGTTGTGCATTATGAGAATTATGAAACAAAATTAAGACAACTTTCCGGCGAAGAATTACACGATATATTTCAGAATGGAATAGATTTATTTACGAATAGTGAAAGTTTTGTTTAATGGACCAGTCTATCATTCCCGAATGCTTTGTTGATACGAACCTGATAGAAACGCTGGTACCTCCCACAGGGCAATACAATCACCAGAAAGGATGTGGTACTGTGGCAAAAGTAATGAAGCAAAGATTCGCTGACCGCTTTGCTTTGGGCATAATTGACAGAGATAAACATGAAGTAGATTACCTGAAAGAATTTAATGAAATATGCACAAGCGGTTCCTTAATTTTGCACAAACATAAAATAAAACACCATTATATAATTCAAATCAACCCTGCTATAGAGCGGTTTATTTTAAAAAGCGTCAATGAAGTGGAGTTTCATTAGATGAGTTTGATTTACCCTCAGATTTCAATCTATTAAAAAAGGAATCTAAAAGCGTGAGCAGTAAGTATGACCAGCGTTTCAAAAAACTCTTTAAAACCTTAAAGCAACATAATGCTCCGGAGATTGAAAAACTTTGCAATTGGATTAAATATTTAAAAGAGGAAAATTATGAGGCAGATATATCTGTTTTAGAAGCGATGTAATGTTCACATCTCAAGAATGAAAATTCATTAATACAAGCTTTTAAATTTAAATGTAATGAATACTTCAATCAATAACAGGTACGATGCAGTGGAAAAAATCATCTTTGATGATAGGCTGCGCATTTTAGCTATTGATGTGTATAAAGAATTGGACCTGATGCTTATTATCTTGAATACATCTGCCGTACTTCGTCAAAAAATTTCCTCCTATCCTAATTTAAAAACAGCAGGTAAAGAGGCATTGAATGAATTTGAGATAACTGATGATGGCACGGGCATTCACTGGCCATCGTTAGACGAGGATTTAAGCCTGAAAGGATTTCTACGGGATGAATTAAGAAATATAGTAAAAGGAACCGGTTCTTTATCTTGAAACAGTAGTCTCTAATGGAATTTATTCTATAAATAAGTTCCGATATCTTTAGACCATTCCGTTGGAATAAAAAATTGATTCCAATATCCAACTTGACTAAACTTTGGTTGTGGCTGGGCTTCAATTAAAAGATCGTTCATTATTATATTCTCAATTTCAGATGCCTGGGGCGATTGAATATATATTTTCCTCAGTTGCCGCATTTTACTAAATATTGCTTTATCTATTTGTCTATTAAAAATCGGGAAAGAATACCCATTAATAATTAAGATTTCGGTTTGTTCTGCAATTTTAGCCATCTTTTCCAGAGTAGAATTTTGTTTTAAAGAATAATCAGAATTAATATTTTCCCATGCAAATTTTAGGAGATTATTTGTATAGGATTTTTTTTCTAAATTTTCATATATGTTCGAGAGATATTCTGCAAAAATTAAATCGGGTTCAAAAGAACTAATATCGAACAAAAATTCTTTGCTATTTGATTTAGGAAATGCTATTCCGTTTAAATGAATTAGAGAAAATAGGGTAGAAGAAAAATCGTCTATATCGCTATCTGGTACTATTTTGGGATAACTTTGAATAACACTTTGCACTTCGGTAATTTATGATGAGAGATAAACTGTCACTACATTATGAAGATAAGCTGGAAGGTCAATACGACTGCATTGACCGTATCGTCCTAAACGCCTATATACCGAAATTACAAATGCCCGGAGGATTTCGCAATTGGTACAGAGATT
>DATKQQ010000196.1:0-5416 GCA_035532615.1 Hanamia sp. | reverse complement strand
AATCTCTGTACCAATTGCGAAATCCTCCGGGCATTTGTAATTTCGGTATATAGGCGTTTAGGACGATACGGTCAATGCAGTCGTATTGACCTTCCAGCTTATCTTCATAATGTAGTGACAGTTTATCTCTCATCATAAATTTATTCTTTACAGGAAAGGTAAACAAGAATCAGCTCTTATCGTCATTGCCTGTTAACTGGGATTGAGATTATCCGTTTCCCCGAAGGGTTATTTTTCCAAAAGAAAAATCGTAGCCTCTTACCTTGGTATTCAGCCTCAATCTCTTTCAAGGATAAGAAAAAAGAGGGCTGCTCGCCGAAGTTAACATAGGTGAATGGACAATTTACAGCATGCTTTGAACTTTGCTTCATAATTTTAAATCAGAAAATTGGAAGAGTATAAAATCTCATTCTTGAAACACGAGGTATTCTAACAATTAAATAAAAAATAATCTTATGCTGCAAACTTCAAAAATTATATTCACGATTTTATGTTCTGCTACAATAATATTTCCATCGGTTATGGACTTGAATAAAACTCACATGTCCAATCCGCAATGGAAACCACATGCAAGATTTCATTGGGCTATTCAATATTTATCTGTTACTGTAGTCCAATGCATAGCATTATTCTTACTATGGGGAAATTATGCAGATAAAAATTCAATCCTGGTGACATGGTTTGCGGGCTTGTCGCCCATATTTTTTTGGGGTATGTTTATTCCCGCATTATTATTTCCGGGAACAAGCACATGGCCCGATGGGATAGAACCGCCTAAAGGTTTCCCGAAAGTATTTAAAAAGATTCACCCCAATATAATTCTGTCAATAATTTTTAGTTTGACTTCCATTATAGGAATAGTATTGGATTTGAAAAGTAGGTAGGATTAAAAAACGGATCAAGAATCCCGAACCGGGGCTAAGGATAAAAAAATTTTAAGTATAAAGAAGAACATCTGAACCAGGATTTATAAGATGAACAAATTAACAAGATTAGCTCATCCTCTAATCCTGAAAATCCTAATTCAAAAAAAACTTTTTTTCTTTTTTTACTTTAATAAAAGCGTGTGTTATTTAGTTAATTTTGAAAACATGCAAGCATTTATTTTTCTGCTTCACTTTATTTTTGATTTGGGTCATTTATTAACAGGGTTGCAAAATATTGATATCCGCATCTTGGAATTGATCAATCACAACCGGATAAAATCTTTAGATAACTTTTTTATTTTTATTACGAATATCGCTACTGTTGTTACCTATTCTGTACCAGTGATTTTATTGATATATGCATACATAAAGCACTTTTTTTTATTGCAAAGAAAAAGTTGGCTATTATTAATTTTACTTATCATTAATTCCGCTATTGTTGATGCTATTAAATATATTGTAAACCGTCCACGCCCTTTTATCACTTATCATTTTATTGATAAATTAGTCGCTGTTTCCAGTCCCTCATTTCCTTCTGGCCATGCAGCTGAAGTTTTTTTATTGGCCATATCCGTTTCTCTTCTTTTTCCGAAATACAAATGGGCAATTTTTGCAGCTTGGCTTTGGGCCATAATGATTGCTTATTCACGGATGGATTTAGGGGTACATTATCCGGGTGATATTCTTGGCTCCCTTCTTATCAGTTTCTTCGTTGCCGTTTATCTGTATAAAGTTTTGATCCATTTTGGTTTTCTTAATAAGAAAAGGGCCTGAATATTTTTAATAGTAAACCTACAAATAAGGTCTTTTTCTATTTCGGTACCATCATGTTCAAAACTGCTGGAATAATCTCCACTGTAACTTTATTTATCTTTCCCATGTATTCTCCATCAATCTGGAAATTGGTTTTTCTCTTTACAGTAATTACCGCTTTAGTGGTTTTAAAAATCTCCACTTTTTTAGGATTAAAAGGCACTTTTCTCAAAAACAATTTCAGGAATTCAATCATTGAAATTTTGCGTACCACTACCAATTCAAAGATACCGTCATTAACAGATCCTTCCGGGTTAATAACCGCACCTGTTCCATATTTGGTAGCGTTGGCAATTACTATCATGTAGGCCAGAATATTTTTATCAAGGACGTCCGCAACGATGTGGGCATTTACCGGTTTTCCTTCAATCAAAATTTTAAAAAGCATTCTTACATAGCCCCACATTCCACGAATATTGCTTTTGTCAAAATATTTTATCAGCCGCGCATTCAACCCGAGGTCGCTTAAATGAATACAAATTTGGCTGCCATTTATTTTAAGCACATCGCACTTTTGTTCTTTTCCGTTTATAATTAAATCAAGGGCGGCGTTAATATCTTTCGGAATCTTCAATTCCTCCGCCATTCCATTTGCCGAACCTCCGGGAAGAATTCCCATGGTAATTGAAGTATTCAACAGTTTCCCTGCTACAAGGCAAATAGTTCCATCGCCGCCAACCGCCACTACTTTTTGTGGTGACAATTTTTTTATCTGGCTACTTATCGCGTCTGCATCATCTTTTCCGGTTAAAATTAAAATCTCAATGTGGTAAGAAAGTTGCTTAAAATAATTACGAATTTCGGGTTCCCAATCAATACTGTTTTTTCCTCCGGATGCAGGGTTGATAATAAATAATATATTTAAGGGGGAAGAGGATACCATTTTATTTACAATTTTTTAGTGATGTCAAAAAAATCAGCATATAAAGAAAAGGAAATTTCACTCAGCAGGAAGATAAAAAGAAAACTATTTTTTTTCTTAAGGCTAAACCATCATCCGGTAATAAAAGTTTATAACGGATATGGGAATGATAAAAAAATAATCGTAATTGGCCAGGTTTTGAAACTCAGCCCTTATCCGCGAAAAACCTTTCGCAGCAATTGGGTTATCAATTTATTTTCTACGCTCCGCTTGTTCATGGTGATTCCTTTTTCCAACGCTAAAATTTCCATTGAATGGCAGGGAAATCTTTATTTTACAAAAGTAGAAGAAGACGGTTTTTTCAGGTTCGAAATTTTAACTGAAACGCCAGCAATCAAAGGATGGCAAAAGGTTTTAGTAAAGCTTGAAGAAGAAAAATTTCTTTCCCGGCAAATAGAAAGCGAAGGTGAAATTTATATTCCTTTTCCATCGCAGCATGCTTTTATTTCTGATATTGATGATACCTTTTTAATTTCCCATTCAGTAAAACTCAGGAAAAAATTGTATGTGTTATTTTCTAAAAATGCCCACAGCCGAAAACCTTTTGAAGGCGTGGTAAACCATTACAGGTTATTGGCCAGGGGTGGCCAGGTTAATGGAAATAACAATCCCTTTTTTTATGTTTCAGGAAGCGAATGGAACTTGTATAGTTTAATCCTAGAATTTTCACAAATAAACCATTTACCAAAAGGTATTTTTTTATTGAGCCCGATTAAAAGGATCACCCAATTTTGGAAATCTGGTTCTAATAACCTGATGACAAAATTTGCCCGTATTGTCCGGATCATAGAAGCATTTCCTCATTTACAATTTGTTTTAATGGGAGACGATTCCCAAATTGATGCCGATATTTATACGTCAGTTGTAAAGCATTTTCCCGGCAAAATATTCGCGGTTTATCTCCGGCAAGTTGGTAAAACCAAACGAAAAGAAATCGAAACAAAAATTGAAGAAATGGAGCGGCTTTCGGTTAATTGTTGTTATTTCAAACACAGTGCTGAAGCCGTTATTCATTCAAAGACAATTGGCCTGGTTGGCAAAAATGAATAATTCAATCTTGAAACTGGCGTCAATCTGCTGAGTGATAACTGTTGGTTACTAAAAGAGGCAACCACCTTTGAGAGCTAGCAAAATGAAAATCCTACTTCAGACAAAAAATATCGGAAACACCATTCACAGGATGAAGAGATTAACAGGATTGATTACATCCTATCATTATCCAAATCCAATTTTTTTTGTGGGAAGCTTTTGTGTGCAACCATTCAGGGGATATAACTTAACTTTATTAGATTGACATTAATTAACCTTTAATAATCATTTTGGTAATGGCATCTTTTGCAAATGCTCAAATCAGGAAAAAGACAACTTCTTCTGAATCGTCAATATTTAATAGCTTTAACGAAGGTGGTGCGCAAAATAAAAAAGCGGTATTAACCTGCAAATTAACTACTCCCAAACTTAGAGAACGAAAAGAAACTGTTGTTAAAAGTTTGAAAAGTAAAATACTCACAAAGAAAGAATTGAAAAATGGTTACGCTTACAAGTTTATAGGGACGGATAAAATGTTGGACGAACTTGCTGAATTCATTAAGGCAGAAAGAACTTGCTGTGGCTTTTTCATTTTCCATCTTTCAATAAGTGGTGACAAAAGCACGGCATTGTTGGAAATAACTGGGCCAAAAGGAGTAAAAGATTTTATTAAAACCAAATTAGAGTTATAGCTGCAAAATTGTTCGGCCTCATATAATGCCTGGAAAGTAATAGTAAAGTTCTTCATAAAAATAAAAGATGCTTCCTCTTAGCAAAGCATACCACCACTCAACAAAAATATTGTTATAGTTTAACAGAGGCTACTTTATGCAACATGCAACGTTTCATTTAGTTTGACTGTCAAGTTAATAAACAAGATATGAAGAGAGTTATTCTTATTTCACTAGTTGTAATTACAATGGTAAGTTGCAAAAAGAAGGAATCTAATAGTGTAATGATCCGTGTAGAAAATCTTACCAGCTTTAACCTCGACAGTGTGAAACTTGTTTACGACACCTCTAATTACGATTTCGGTACAATACTTTCAGGTGAGACCACTATTTATGTTTTTTTTAAATCAATGCCAGATGGCCCTGCAGCAACTGCTGATTCATCGAATAAAAAGATTTTAGCCGGGCATTTAATTCCTCCCAATTCATATCCCACTCCAATTCTTACAAATGGAAAATACACATTAGAAATATTTCCTGAAGCTACTTTGTTTTATCATTACGGAGCAAAGTATATAAAAAACTAAAGCACCATTATATTCAGTTAACAGCCGAGGCATCGAAATAAAAATCCCTCTTATTTGCCTGCCTTTGCCGGTAGGTAGGTTTGGTTACTATTAAACGGTAAGAGTCAGGATTCACTGTAGCTCATGTGTATCATAATTTTAATTTTCAGATTTAAAGCAGGCTGCAAATTCTCTTTTCTGCAGCATGCTTGATATATCAAATGCTTTTTCAATAATTCTTTATTAGAATTAGGCTTTTAAGTCGTGAATTGATTTATAAATAATGGTTTTGCTTGAACCATTGTTACGATTAATTTATGAAAGCTATGTTTCCCAAATCCTCTACGGTTGAACCGATAGAAGAATTCGTTGAGATAAGCCTGCATATGCTTTTCGCTACACTTATGATATATCCCTCTTAACCATGATTTCAAATTCATTATCAAAGTATGCATCTCCGGAAAGTTTTTCCCTTTGTCTGATTTTATT
>DATKQQ010000195.1:0-29338 GCA_035532615.1 Hanamia sp. | reverse complement strand
GGATATACTTACCCTGTGAGGTCTGACATACATTCTTGTATTAAGTCAGAAGTCAGCAGAGGTCATAGTAGGTAGGATAAGAAGCCGGGGAAAAAAAATCGGAAGCATTCGCGAATACCGAAGGACTGAATGACTAAGATGGGAAAAAAAGGGTAAAGTTTGATTGTTGGCGTTGAAAGCGAAACCACCTCAGAGAACTACTTATTTGAGGATAGGTCAGAAACCGAAAGTAAAAAGTAAGAGGAGCTTAGCCAACGAAAGCATATAACCAAGTAAATCACTTTAGTCAAACCGCCGTATACCGGCGCAGGTACGTACGGTGGTGTGAGAGGACAGTGAGGGAAATAATCCCTCACTTCCTACTCAATTGATTGCGTTGCAAAACCTGTTCTTGGAAAAGGCTGCCTCAATAAAAAACAGGAATCAATGTTATTTATTCATTTACTGAAATTGAAAATCAGAAATTCTTATACCGAAATACAAACAATGGAATTACATCATCATCCCGACCTTCATCATAAGGAAAAAAAATTCAAAGAATATTTTTTGGAGTTCTTAATGATATTTCTTGCTGTAACGCTTGGCTTTTTTGCGGAGAGCTATAGGGAATATTTAAACAATAATTCAAAAGAAAAAGAATATATGATTTCCCTAATTGAAGATCTTAAAAGCGATACTGCATTTTTAAATTTGAGTACTCATACACTAATCCCTTATCATTTAAAATGGATGGATTCAACAAGGAATTTATTGCAAACACCTGGCCATACGGGCAAAGACAGGATGGTTTACCAGGCACTGATATTTGGCACAGCGTGGTCGTATGATTTTCATTTCAACCAACGAACATTATCTCAACTCCACAGTGGAGGCTTTTCTGTAATCAGGAAAAATGAAGTAGTTGATGCAATAAGCCGGCTGGAAGGTAATTATAAACTTTTTTCACCGGTAATTGATGTCATGCAGTCTATGCAGAATGATATCGATATTTCTTCGTACGGATTTCTTGATGGAACGGCAGATTATAATGCAGGAAAAATTGCTTTTGAGAATCCTTTGTTTCCCAGTCTTAAGTTATCAGATGTGCCTGCTACGGCACTGGTAAAATGGCAAAATAAAAATGCAATGATATTATATGCAGATAAGCTTGATAAATACAGTTTCTACCTGCGAACAGGTATAAGAGATGATTACGAAATTTTTTGTAAAGAAATAGCGGAAACCATAAAGATCATTCAAAAAGAATACAACCTAAAATAGTGTAAATATTATGGAAATACTTCATCACCCAACCGTGGATTCAGATAACCATAGGGAGAAAAATTTCAAAGAATATTTTTTGAATTAGTCTTTTCAAAAAATTGACTTTTCATTAAATGATAAAACAAGTGAAATTATGTTTACTACTTCATTTCTATTTCGGCTTGCTAAAGCAATTTTAGTTGCAACGGCCGGCATCATGGCTGCTTTAATTGTAATTGGGAATACAACAGATTATTATACCAACTATCTTTTTGTAGAACATGTAATGAAAATGGACACCACTTTTCCTGCAAGCCATATTCATTACAGGAGTATTAATAATAGGATCATTTTTAATTCGGGGTATATTTTTATCATCGTTATGGAAGCCTTGATGGCGTTTTGTTGTTTAAAAGGAAGCTGGCTTCTCTTTAAAAATATAAAAAGCAATAGTGCCATATTTCATGCTTCTAAAAATTGGGCAATCGCAGGAATTTTAATTGGCGTAATTGTTTGGTTCTTTGGTTTTGAAGTAATAGGAGGTGAGTGGTTTCAAATGTGGCAAAGCCAGTCATGGAATGGATTGGGTGCGGCTGAAAGAATTGTTAGTTTCCTGATTTTGACATTGATTTTATTACACCTTAAAGATGAATGAATTTTAAAAAAAAATTGAAACAATGGAAGTACATCATCAACCACATGTAGATTCCGATAGCCATCGGAAGAAAAATTTCAAGGAATATTTTTCGGAATTTATAATGATATTTCTTGCAGTAACGCTTGGTTTTTTTGCAGAGAGCCTGCGCGAATATGTATCGGAACATAAGCATGCAAAAGAATATGCTAAATCTATGATCAGCGATCTTACAAGCGATTCGACCGATTTAGAAGCATATATAGCATATTATACGATAGCATTGAATAATATAGATACGCTTTCCCAATTGCTTTCAAACGAAGAGGTGAAACAAATTTCTACTGGTAAATTATACTGGTATGGCTTATGGGGTGGCGCAACTGGAAGTTTTGTGCCACATGATGCAACTATACATCAAATGGAAAGCTCAGGCACGCTACGCTATTTTACCAATCCCACACTTAACCGTAATGTGGCTAATTATGATCAGCTTTGTCGCAAATGGCAAAAGAGCGCGGAAGCTGATCTTGGAATTTACACAGAAGTAAGGAAAGCCAGAGCAAGGATTTTTGAATTCAAATACAATGAAATTGCCAACAATATTTACCAGGCAAGCAAAATTGATTCTAACCGCGCCTTACTGGATTCGTTTATGAAAACCAATCCACCATTATTGACCGAAGACAAAACATTGTTTAATGAATACCTTGAGATGATTCGTTCCAGGTTTATTGAATGGAAATTAAAAGATGCAAAAACTTTATTGCATCAGGCTATTTTGCTAATTGATGAATTAGAAAAGGATTATCATTTAAGTGAAGGGGAAAAAATGGAGCAAAAAGTGTCAAAATAATTTACAATTCAAAACAAAATGGAAGTACCTCATCACCCACAAGAAGATCCCGATAACAATCGAAAGAAAAATTTCAAAGAATATTTTTTGGAATTTGTAATGATATTTTTGGCCATAACCATGGGATTCTTTGCAGAAAATATAAGGGAAAATATTAGCTCCTTCATTTTTTTGTTTGATTATTAACCCGAATTCATTAGTAAAACCCATTTGTTCTGACAAAGGTGCCTTCTGCAAAAAATTCATTTTCTTACACCAAAGAATTTCATTTCTTACCTTATAAAATAGCGCTGCTATTGACTCTGCCACTTTTTTAGAAAAGAGTAGATAATTTTTTTGTTATTTAGATGAATCAACCTACTTTTGCACTCCCAAAATAAAATGGGATAAAAAAAGTTCTTTAAAATGTCTCAACGAATCAGGATCAAACTTCAATCTTACGATCATAACCTGGTAGATAAATCTGCCGAAAAAATTGTAAAGACAGTACGTAGTACCGGTGCCGTAGTTACAGGGCCAATCCCTTTACCTACCCACAAAAAAATATTTACCGTATTGCGTTCTCCTCACGTAAACAAAAAGGCGCGAGAGCAGTTCCAATTGTGCACTCACAAGCGTTTACTGGATATTTACACCAGCAGTTCGCGAACTGTGGATGCACTTTCAAAATTGGATTTGCCATCTGGTGTTGATGTTGAGATTAAAGCATAAAGGAAACCTTTCTTTCCCTTCTCTCCTGGAGAAGGACGGGATGAGGTTTCAAAAGTTCTTATAAAAATTGTAACACTCATCTATCCCGAAATTTCGGGATAGCGCTGGGTATAATAAAATAGAAATGAAAAGTATTATTGGAAAAAAGGTTGGCATGACCAGCATTTTCGATAGTAATGGCAGGCAGACAGCCGTGACCATTATTGAAGCAGGGCCATGCGTAGTAACGCAGAAGAAAACCGTAGAAACCGATGGCTACAATGCTGTTCAGATTGCTTTCGGAGACAAAAAAGAAAAGCATACCCTCCTCTCAGAAAAAAACCATTTTGCCAAAGCAAACACACCGGCAAAAAAATTCGTAAAAGAAATCCGCGATAGCGAAACAGATAAAAATGTTGGCGATACCATTGAAGTTGACATATTTGCCGAAGGCGATAAAATATCTGTTATAGGCACCACCAAAGGAAGAGGTTTCCAGGGCGTGGTAAAGCGTCATGGTTTTCATGGTGTAGGCGAACAAACTCACGGACAACACGACAGATCAAGGGCTCCTGGTTCCGTGGGCGGTTCCTCTTATCCATCCAGGGTGTTCAAAGGAATGAGAATGGGCGGCCGTATGGGAAATGATAAAGTACAGATGAAAGGACTGACTGTTGTGAAAATATTTCCAGAAAAAAATTATTTATTAATAAGTGGTTCGGTTCCTGGCCATAATGGTTCCATCGTTTTAATTCAGAAATAATATGCAATTAGATATCGTAAATATAGAAGGGCAAAAGACCGGTAGAACGATCAATATGCCGGAAGAAATTTTTAATGCGGACCCAAACAGCCACGTGATCTGGCTCGCGGTAAAACAATACCTCGCAGCTCAACGACAGGGTACTCATAAAGTGAAAACCCGTGCCGAAGCACAGGGTTCGTCCAAAAAACTTCATAAGCAAAAAGGAACCGGCGGAAGTAGAAAAGGTAACCTCCGAAATCCTTTGTACAAAGGAGGTGGTACTGTGTTTGGACCTAAACCACATGGTTATGATATTAAGCTAAACCGAAAGGTAAAAGACCTTGCCAAGATAGGTGCTTTAAGTGCAAAAGCTAAGGATAATAAAATAGTTATTGTTGAAGACGCATCAGTAGAAATTGAATCTCCAAATACCAAAGAATTCAACCGGATGTTTATGAATATCAATGGAGGAAGCAGGAAGTCATTATTTATAATGCCGGAATACGACGAAAATGTTTATAAGAGTTTTCGTAATGTGCCTTCGATCTGTGGTGCATTGTTAAGCGATATCAATACTTATGATATTGTAAATGCTGATTCTGTAATTTTTACGGAAAGCGCTGCAAAAATATTTGTAGAAGAAACCGATGAAGATAATAATGCTGTGGAAGAGCCAAAGAAAACAGAAGAAAAGAAAGCAAAAGTAAAAGAAGCTGCCGCCGAAAAGAAAACCGAAACAAAAGAGAAAAAAGTAAAGGTATCCAAAGCTAAAACAGAGGAAAAAAAATCAAAAGATAAAAGTTCAACAGACGATAAAGAATCTGCTGAATCTTAAAAAACAATAGATATGAAATCGTCAGAAGTTTTAATAAGACCGGTCTTATCAGAGAAGGTAAATCGCCTCTCAGAAAAATTTAACCGTTTTACTTTCATCGTAAACAGGAAGGCTAATAAATTGGAAATAAAAAAAGCTGTTGAACAATTTTATGGTGTAGGAGTAGAAGATGTGAATACATTGGTAATGCCCTCCAAAGTAAAACAACGTAATACAAAGGCGGGTTTACTTACAGGACGCAAACCTGCAAAAAAGAAGGCAATCGTAACATTGGTGAAGGGCGATACTATTGATTTGTATGGAAATGTTTAAGAAAGTAGCAGTCGGAACAGAAGGCGAGACTGAGTTGATAAAATAAAAACAAACAATTATATCCGGAATAACACTGGATTAAAAATAGAAAATCATGGCTTTAAAAAAATACAAACCAACAACCGCAGGAACCCGCTGGAGGATAGGCAATGCTTATGCCGAAGTAACTACCAACGTTCCTGAAAAAAGCCTTGTGGAGAAAGTACATCATACTGCCGGAAGAAATGTGCAGGGACACAGAAGTATGCGCTATCTCGGCGGTGGCCACAAAAAGATGTATCGTATAGTTGATTTTAAAAGAAATAAAAAAGAGATACCTGCAACTGTGAAAACTATTGAGTATGATCCTAACCGAAGTGCATTTATCGCTTTGACAGTTTTTGCGGATGGTGAAAAAAGATACATTTTAGCGCCACAGGGTTTACAGGTGGGAGCAACAATTATTAGTGGAGATGATGTAGCTCCTGAACCCGGGAATTCTTTACAACTGAAAAACATGCCGTTGGGTACTGTGGTTCACAATATTGAAATGCAACCAGGCCAGGGTGGAAAATTGGCCAGAAGCGCAGGATCTTCTGCACAATTGACGAATAAAGAAGATAAATATGCAGTATTAAAAATGCCAAGTGGGGAGTTGAGGAAAATATTAATTAATTGTTATGCTACTGTTGGCGTAGTTTCCAACAGCGACCACAGCCTTGAAAGCAAAGGGAAAGCCGGCAGAAACAGATGGAAAGGAATCAGGCCAAGAACACGAGGCGTTGCTATGAACCCGGTTGACCATCCGATGGGCGGAGGCGAAGGAAAAGCATCCGGGGGCCACCCACGCAGCAGAACAGGAAAATATGCGAAAGGTGAAATCACCCGCACACGCGGTAAGGGCTCTGATAAAATGATCATTCAAAGAAGGAATGGTAAGAAATTACCTAACAAATAAAGTTTTTAAATTGTACATAGTACATCAAACATCGAACATAAATTATGGCTCGTTCAATTAAAAAAGGCCCTTACGTAGAAGCTAAGCTGGAAGATAAAGTGCTTGGCATCAATGAAGGAAAATCAAAGAAAAGTGTTATTAAAACATGGTCGCGCAGGTCAACAATTACCCCCGACTTTGTTGGGCACACTTTCGCTGTGCATAACGGAAATAAATTTATTCCGGTATATATAACTGAATTTATGGTGGGTCATAAATTGGGTGAATTTGCACCAACAAGAAATTTTAAAGGACACTCTAGTAAAAAGATTGTATAAACCAAACCAGTTACCAGGTAAAAGCTACATGGTATCGGGAAATAAAAATAATATGGAAGCAGTAGCAAAACTTAATAATTATCCAACATCGCCGCGCAAGATGCGATTGCTGGCCGATTTGATTCGTGGGCTTGAAGTAGAAAAAGCTTTGGGTATTTTACAATTCAATCCCAAACATCCTGCCGTACCGATGTATAAATTATTAAAAAGCGCCATCAATAACTGGGAACAGAAAAATGCAGACGAAAAAGTAGAAGATGCCGGCCTGGTTGTAAAAACCATCATGGTTGATTGTGGCAGAGTAATTAAAAGAATGCGACCTGCTCCGCAAGGCCGTGGGTACCGGGTACGTAAACGCAGTAATCATGTTACCATTATTGTGGATAGTATTTATAATGATGAAAAAATAATCGCTAAAAAAACAGATGTTAAAAAAGAAGCAGTGCCCGTTGAAGAATCAGTGGTTGTAGAAAAACCAAAGAAAGCGGCTACAAAGAAAGTAACTGCAAAGGGAGAAACAAAAGCGACAAAACCTGCTAAAGAAAAGGCAGAAAAGGTAGAAAAAAAATCAAAAGAAAAAAAATCAACAAAATAAAAACCGAATAATGGGTCAAAAAACAAATCCGATTGGAATGAGGTTGGGAATCATCCGTGGATGGGACAGCAACTGGTTTGCAAGTCCAAAAGATTATGGTAAAAAATTGATTGAAGATGATAAGATCAGAAATTATCTGAATGCACGTATCAATAAAGGTGGAATAGCAAAAATTGTCATCGAGCGCACTTTGAATAAATTGATCGTAACTATTCATACTTCCAAACCTGGAATTATAATCGGAAAAGGCGGTGGCGAAGTGGACCGTATCAAAGAAGAATTGAAGAAGCTTACCGGCAAAGATGATGTACAGATCAATATTCTTGAAATACGTCGTCCTGAGTTGGATGCAGCTATAGTAGCTGATACGATAGCAAAGCAAATTGAAAACCGTATCAATTATAAGAGAGCAATCAAAATGTCGATAGCTTCTGCATTAAGAATGGGTGCAGAAGGGATAAAAGTGAGAGTAGGCGGTCGTTTGGGTGGAGCGGAAATTGCACGAAGCGAAGAAATAAAACAAGGCCGTACACCATTACATACTTTGAGGATGGATATAGATTATGCCAGCATTTTTGCGCAAACAGTTTATGGAAAAATTGGAATTAAAGTATGGATATGCAAAGGTGAGGTTCTGGCAAAAAGAGATTTGAATCCAAACATAATTGCCGGTGGAGGAAAGAGTGATCATGAAATGCAGGGTAATAGAAGGGGCGGCGGATTTGGCGATAGAAGAGGAGCCGGAGAAAGAGGTGACAGAGGAGATAGAAGAGGCGGTGGTGAAAGAAGAGGCGGAAGAAGATAATCAAAAGGATTTTTAAATAATTTTTAAGCAAAAAGTTTAGAGTAGTAAGCTACTACAAACAGAAAAATAAAACAATTATGTTACAGCCAAAAAGATCAAAGCACAGAAAGATGCAGAAGGGCCGTATGAAGGGGAATACCAAGCGTGGTGATACTATTGCTTTTGGAACATTCGGGTTAAAATCCCTTGACTCTGTATGGTTAACTAATCGCCAGTTAGAATCTGCGAGGCAGGCTTTAACCCGCCACATGAAGCGTGAAGGAAATGTGTGGATTCGAATTTTTCCTGATAAGCCTATTACTAAGAAACCTGCAGAAGTGAGGATGGGTAAGGGTAAAGGGAACCCGGAATATTGGGCAGCAGTCATTCAACCGGGAAGAATTCTTTTCGAAGCAGACGGAGTTCCGCTCCAGGTTGCCAAAGAAGCCTTTGAGCTGGCTGCGCAAAAACTTCCTATTCATACAAAATTTGTGGTGAGCAGGGATTATGTAGCATAATTAGCTAATTAAATAAATTAAAACAATGTCAAACAGAAACGATTTCGTAAACAGCCTGAGAAGTATGACTGAACAGGATCTTAAGTCAAGGATTGAGGAAGATGAATTACGGAAAAAGAAATTAAAATTTGCTCATTCGGTTTCTCCCCTGGAGAATCCTATGAATATTCGCGATGTAAGAAAAGACATAGCCCGAACAAAAACAGAATTAAGAAAAAAACAATTAGGTACTAAATCCTAAAAATAAAAAAATGTCCGAAAGAAATTTAAGAAAAGTAAGGGTTGGTGTGGTATCCAGCAACAAGATGGATAAATCTATTACTGTAAAAGTAGAAAGGAAAGTAAAGCATCCT
Source organism: Hanamia sp. (assembly GCA_035532615.1). Taxonomy (GTDB): domain Bacteria; phylum Bacteroidota; class Bacteroidia; order Chitinophagales; family Chitinophagaceae; genus Ginsengibacter. The sequence continues at coordinate 20,520 of DATKQQ010000195.1, read as the reverse complement.
CTCTATGGGAAGTTTGTGAAAAAAACAACCGGATTTCATGCCCATGATGAAAAGAATGAATGTAACATCGGCGATCTTGTGAAGATCATGGAAACAAAACCATTGAGCAAAACAAAGCGCTGGAGACTGGTAGAGATTGTTGAAAAGGTAAAATAAAAAGCCATTGGCTATTAGCTGTAAGCTATTAGCGTGAGAAATTAAAATATAAGTTTAATCAGCCAAAAGCTAAAAGCTAAAGGCAAAAAGCCAAATAAAAATGATACAGCAAGAAAGCAGGCTAAATGTAGCGGATAATAGCGGGGCAAAAGAGGTTCTGTGCATCAGAGTTCTGGGAAATTCCGGACAGGATTATGCCCATGTAGGTGATAAAATAGTGGTAACTGTAAAAGATGCCATTCCTGCCGGCGGAATAAAAAAAGGTACGGTCAGCAAAGCAGTAATTGTTCGTACCAAAAATAAGCTTCGTCGTAAGGATGGTTCCTATATCCGCTTTGATGATAATGCTGTTGTGCTTTTAAATGCGGCAGATGAACCAAGAGGAACCAGAATATTTGGGCCGGTAGCCCGCGAATTGCGCGATAAGGGATATATGAAAATCATTTCTCTGGCACCCGAAGTATTATAATTATAAATTGTATCTTTGCACCCCTAAAAAAACAGGGTATTTAATAAGTAATTAATCAAGACAAATATTTGTCAAAAATGAAGACAAGATTTAAACCAAAGTTCAACATAAAAAAAGGCGATTCGGTGGTAGTTATTTCCGGCGATGACAAAGACTTTAAGAAACCGCGTAAAGTGTTGGAAATAATCACAGAAAAAAACCGAGTGCTGATAGAAGGTGTGAATTTTGTGACCAAACACACTAAACCTTCTGCACAAAATACCAAGGGTGGAATTATGAAAGTAGAAGCGCCAATTGCCATTTCAAATGTAATGCTATGGGATTCACATTCTCATTCTCATTCTAAGATAAGCAAAACAAGAGAAGACGGAAAATTAATAAGAATAGCAAAAAAATCAGGGGAGGTAATTAAATAATGAGCACCGAAAAATATACTCCGAGACTTGCCAGTAAGTATCATAAAGAAGTGGTACCTGCGCTAATGAAAAAGTTTGCTTACAAAACGATAATGCAGGCGCCCAGACTTACCAAAGTTTGTATTAACCGCGGCGTTAACGGAGCCGTTGCAGATAAAAAGTTAATAGATATTTCTATTGAAGAGCTAACTACCATTACCGGTCAGAAAGCAGTAGCTACCATGTCTAAGAAAGACATTTCTAATTTTAAGCTGCGTAAAAATATGCCGATAGGAGCTAAAGTTACTTTGCGCGGTGTAAATATGTATGAGTTTTTGGATAGGTTAGTCTCTGTATCACTGCCACGTGTACGCGATTTTAAAGGTATTAGCGATAAATCTTTTGATGGGCGCGGAAATTACACATTGGGAATAACCGAACAAATCATTTTTCCTGAAATAGATATTGATAAAGTAAATAAAATTACCGGATTGGACATCACTTTTGTAACAACGGCCAAGACCAATGAAGAAGCATTTGAATTGTTGAAAGAATTGGGGATGCCTTTTAAAAATGTAAAAAAAGAAGCGTAGGTATTGGATACCTGGTTTAAAACAAAAATAAATTATGGCAAAAGAGTCAGTAAAAGCACGTCAAAGTAAACGTGTAAAGATGGTGGCAAAATATGCAGAAAAGAGAAAAGCCCTGAAAAAGGCGGGCGACTATAAAGGTCTGGATCTGTTGCCAAAGAATGCTTCTCCGGTTCGTTTAAAAAATCGTTGCCAGCTTACCGGCCGTCCGAGAGGTTATATCAGGCATTTTGGAATTTCAAGAAATATTTTTCGTGATATGGCACTGGAAGGTAAAATTCCGGGCGTAAAAAAAGCGAGCTGGTAAAAGCTCACATTTCAAAGAATGGTATCAATTGGATATCGCATTGTAACAAAAAAAAATTAAGAAAAATAAACAATGGTTACTGATCCTATAGCAGATTATCTTACAAGAATTCGCAACGCGCAGATGGCTGGCCACAGAATTGTAGAAATTCCGGCAAGTAATTTAAAAAAACGTATTACTGAAATTCTATACACCCAGGGGTATATTTTAAAATACAAATTTGAAGATGATACCAAACAGGGTGTTATCAAAATTGCCTTGAAGTATGACGCACAATCAAAAATTCCGGCAATTCAAAGCCTTGAAAGAGTGAGTCGCCCGGGTTTGCGTACTTATTCAAAACCTAATGAATTTAGAAGAGTTAAAAATGGTTTGGGAATTTCAATAATTTCTACTTCAAAAGGTGTAATGACAGATAAAGAAGCGAAAGCTCAAAAGATCGGCGGAGAAGTATTGTGTAATATTTATTGATTCATTATGAATTCTATTGTTGGAATAATCATAACTTTTTTGGTTTTATTCTTTGCAATAAGATTTGTTTTGAAAAGTTCGAATAAAAAAAATTAAAAAATCAGGGTAAGATAATTAAGCCTTAGTCGTGGCTGAACACTCCCGGATAAAAACTTAAAAATATAAACCGGCTATGTCAAGAATAGGAAAAAGTCCCGTAACAATTACTAAAGGTGTAAATGTAAGTGTGGGATCAGATAATGTGATTACAGTAAAAGGACCTAAAGGCGAATTGAAACAGGCCATAGATCCTGATATTAAAGTAGAAATAAAGGATGATAAAGTAATTTTTGCCCGTCCTACTGACCAAATACGACACAAGGCTCTGCATGGTTTATATCGCTCATTGGTACATAATATGGTGGTGGGTGTTACTGAAGGTTATACGAAAACTTTGGAACTGGTGGGTGTGGGATTTAAAGCCTCAAACCAGGGAAATCTTTTGGATCTTTCATTAGGGTATTCTCACAACATTATTGTTGAAATTCCAAAAGAACTGAAAGTTTCTACAGGACAGGAGAAAGGGAAAAACCCAAAAGTGGTATTGACCAGCGCAGATAAACAATTGCTTGGCCAGGTAGCTGCCAAGATCAGAAGCTTGCGTAAACCTGAACCTTACAAAGGGAAAGGTGTCAAATTTGAAGGAGAGGTATTGCGTAGAAAAGCAGGTAAAGCAGCAGGCAAATAAAGATTTCTAATCGGGGTTTCCTGATAAATAATTAAATAAATTTTTCCGGCAGTATCGGAATATAAAACAGAACAAAATGAACTCGAAAGTAAAAGCCCGTCAAAAGATAAGATATCGCATCCGTAAAAAGATAAGCGGATCGGCTTCAAAACCACGCCTTAGTATATTCAGAAGCAACAAAGATATTTATGTACAATTGATTGATGATGCCAGTCAAACTACTATTGCATCTGCTTCATCAAGGCAAAAAGATATTGCTACACAAAAAGGAGATAAAGTATCGACCAGCAAATTAGTAGGTGAGGCGATTGCGAAAAAATCTCAGGAATTGGGAATTAAAGATGTTGTTTTTGATCGTAGTGGCTATTTATACCATGGACGTATAAAAGCAGTGGCAGAAGGAGCGCGGGAAGGTGGGTTAGTATTTTAATAATAAGCCTTAATTAAAATTTAGGTTCCAAAAATAAAAATTACAAACAGTTATAATGTTGAAATCAAATACACAAAGAATAAAAGGCGCTGATCTTGAATTAAAGGAGAAAGTGGTATCTATAAACCGTGTTGTAAAAACTACCAAAGGTGGAAGGGCATTTAGCTTTTCGGCAATAGTAGTAGTAGGAAATGAAAACGGGGTAGTTGGACACGGCTTAGGTAAAGCAAAGGAAGTACAGGAAGCGATTTTAAAAGGAATTGATGATGCGAAAAAGAATCTCATCAGGATTCCGCTTTTGCATGGAACTATTCCTCATGAACAATGGTGCAAAGATGGAGCTGCAAAAATTCTTATCAAACCCGCAGCCGCGGGTACCGGTGTAATAGCAGGAGGAAGCATGAGGGCTGTTTTGGAAAGCGCGGGAATTACAGATGTGTTGGCAAAATCTCTCGGTTCAGCCAACCCTCATAATGTGGTAAAAGCAACGGTAAAAGCACTTTCAATGCTGAGAGAGCCTGCCTCAGTAGCTAAAACAAGAAACCTTTCTTTAAAAAAAGTGTTTAACGGATAATATCTCAATTAAGAATTATGAAAAAAATTAAAATTACACAAGTTAAAAGTGGTATTGACCGTCCGGAGCGTCAGAAGCTGACTTTAAAAGCTTTGGGGCTTAATAAAATGAATGCTTCAAAAGAAGTGGAAGCAACACCGCAAATTTTGGGTATGGTAAGAAAAGTAACCCATTTGGTGAAAGTAGAAGAATTGGCATAACTCTTTTTCTATTAATAAATATATAAAAGCGAGCTCCGGGTACCTGGGGCGTTAAGTTCAAAAAAAAGTACAATGCAATTACAAAATTTAAGGCCTGCAAAGGGCGCAACACACAAGATAAAAAGATTAGGCCGCGGAGAAGCATCAGGGAAAGGCGGAACTTCTACAAAAGGTAATAAAGGTGGACAAAGCCGTGCTGGTTATAAAATAAAAATGGCTCACGAAGGCGGGCAGATGCCTATTCAAAGAAGAATTCCTAAACGTGGGTTTAAAAATATTAATCGGATAGAATATAAAGTATTTAACCTGGGACAAATTGACCAATTGCTGGAAAAGCATGAGATCAAAGAATTTAATCCTGAAAATCTTTATATTAATAATTTAATCAGCCAGAATGATCGGGTAAAGGTTTTGGGAAATGGCGTATTGAAAGCTAATATTGCTTTTAAAGTAAATGCAATAAGCCAAAAAGCAAAAGGTGCCATTGAAGCTGCAGGAGGTTCTGTAGAAATAATAAAATAATTAATTGATATTTGCAATCTATATTTTGATTTCAAATAATTAAATCTTACTAATTCTGTGAAGAAATTCATCTCAACACTAAAAAATATCTGGACGATAAAGGAACTAAGAGATAAAATCATAGTTACTTTATCCCTCATTTTAGTTTACAGGGTAGGCTCTTTTATTGTTCTTCCCGGAATTGATCCCAACAAACTTTCTAATCTGGCAAATAGCGCGCAGGGTGGTATGCTTGGGCTTCTGGACGCTTTTGTGGGTGGTGCTTTTGCCAAGGCATCTATATTTGCTTTGGGTATCATGCCTTATATTTCCGCACAAATTTTTATGCAGTTAGTAACTGTACTGGTGCCGCAGATCTCTAAAATTCAGAAAGAAGGCGATAGCGGACAAAGAAAAATTGAACAATGGACCCGCTATCTTACCGTTATCGTTACTGCGTTTCAGGCAGCCGCTTATATTGGATTCTTAGAATCTTCAAGCGGCGGCGCTTTACTTGAAGCATACAAACCTTACTTTTGGGTATCTACCGTTTTCCTTCTTACCTCAGGTACTATGTTTGTAATGTGGCTTGGTGAAAAAATTACGGATAAAGGATTAGGAAATGGTACTTCATTAATAATCATGATCGGTATTTTGGCACGTCTTCCGCAATCTTTTATGCAGGAATTTACGGCAAAGCAAACGCATGGTGGTGGTGGTCTATTAATATTCCTTATTGAAATTGCCGCTTTTATTGCCGTTATTTTAGGTTTGGTGGTACTTGTACAGGGAGTAAGAAAAGTACCGGTAAATTATGCAAAACAAATTGTGGGCAACAGGCAATTTGGAGGAGCCAGACAATTTCTTCCATTAAAAGTAAACGCTGCTGGTGTAATGCCAATCATTTTTGCACAGGCAATCATGTTCTTACCCACTATCTTCGCTGGTTTCCAGACTACAGGCAAAAATTGGGCCTCCTATTTTACGGACCCAACGAATGGAGTTTATATGCTTGTCTATGGAATTATGACTATAGGTTTTACATTCGTTTATACATCCCTTATTTTTAATCCCAAACAAATGTCGGATGATTTGAAGCGAAATAATGGATTTATTCCGGGTATAAAACCAGGACAACCTACTACTGATTATATAGGCACTATTATGGATAGGATTACTTTGCCAGGATCTGTATTACTGGCGATTGTTGGAATCTTGCCGGGCATCATGCAAATATTAGGAGTTACCCAGGGATTTGCTACATTTTATGGAGGCACTTCATTATTGATCATGGTAGCGGTAGTATTAGACACTTTGCAGCAAATAGAAACTCAATTACTTATGCGTCAGTATGATGGATTAATGAGCAGCGGCCGGATACAAGGAAGGCAAACTACTTCAGCACCGGGCATTACAGGGGGGATTTAATTAATAACCCGAATAAAAATACTTTTCAAACCCTGGCTTTCGTATGCCGGGGTTTTCAAATTTTAAAAAGATGATTAATTATAAATCAAATGCGGAAGTAGAATTAATAAGGCAAAGCTGTATTCTCGTAAACGATGCCATCGCTTATGCCGCCTCTTTATTGAAACCAGGTATTTCCACTTTGCATATCAATGATAAAACTGATGAATATATTATGGACCATGGCGCAATACCAAATTTCAAACATTATCATGGATTTCCTTTTGCCTGTTGCATTTCAGTGAATGACGCTGTCGTACATGGCTTTCCAACAAAAGACGAATTGAAAGACGGAGATGTTATTTCAATTGACTGTGGTGCCGTTAAAAAAGGATACCATGGCGATAGCGCTTATACATTTGCAATAGGGGATATAAAAGATGAAGTAAAACAACTAATGCGCGTTACCAAAGAATCACTTTATAAAGGAATTGAAAAAGCGATAGTAGGAAACCGTATAGGTGATATTTCTTTTGCTGTGCAGGAATATACCGAAGGTTACGGCTACGGTGTGGTGCGGGAATTGGTTGGACATGGAATTGGAAAAAGTTTGCACGAAGATCCGCAGGTGCCCAATTACGGGAAAAGAGGTAAAGGAACCAAATTGAAAGATGGTCTTGTGATTGCAATAGAACCTATGATCAATCTTGGTGCTAAGGAAGTTTTTACAGATAAAGATGGCTGGACAGTGCGGACAGCCGATGGAAAACCAGCAGCACATTATGAACACACGGTTTGTGTAAAAAAAGGAAAAGCTGATATTCTTTCTTCATTTACTGCAATTGAAACTGCCGAAAAAGCCAATGAGAATTTGTGTTCTGATTATTAAAACTGGAAGAAAAAGCCACTCCAAATATTTATCGGAATAAACATTTCTTTCTGAACTACCGATGATATAACAAAAGATGATGAATTGTGCAACAGCTATTTACATGGTTGCCAACAGAAATATCTCTCCAATTGCTGGAATAAGATTATCGGTTCTATTTGTAAAATAATATTGTTCCAGGTCTTTTGATGAAATTATTCTTGATTCTTTAAAACCTGCTTCATTTGCTAAAGCTAATATTTCATCCGGAGTAAAAAAACTTATCATTGGAGTTCCTGCATTACGGGCACCTTTCTCTGATATTTGTTGCAAGGGTTTGTCTTCTTCATCAATCAAATCTATTGGCAAATAAAATGTCATAGCCAACTTTGAACCTGGCGCGAGTTTCGCCATTTGATGTAGCGTATCAGAAATCGCTTGTTTTGTAAGGCATAGAGTAACTCCAGTGCAGGCAACAACAGCAGGTTTGTGGATATCAAATCCTGCTGTTAATAACTGATCCCACCAGGGAGAAATTTCAAAATTCACAGGGGCAAAATGCAACCACTTTGGAACTCCGAAACCGAGTTCAATTAATCGTTGTTGTTTCCAGGTTTGCGTTCCAGGTTGGTCAATTTCATATACATGAAGTCGGGAAGCAATATCCGGCCTGCGTTGGGCAAATGTATCCAATCCCGCACCAAGAATGACATACTGTCTAATTCCTTTTTTGCTTTGTTCAATAATTAGATCCTCAATAAAACGGGCACGTGCCACCATAGATGCCCGAAGGCGTTTAGTAAACTCCAGATCCATATCAGGGCGTTGATGCCAATCTTTATCAGGCGCTATCAATTGTAATCCTGTTTCATCTTCAAGAATATGAGGTTTTGCATCAATCTCAATGTGCAATGCTCCCCATAAGGCCGTTCTCACCGCGGTATTATCCGGTTGTGATATCTTTTTGTTTGGTTCCATATTTAGTTTGTCGTTTTAAAATTATTGCCGGGTGCTGTTATGTGATGTATCATACAAATTGTTTTATCCATTCTTTTGCCTGTTGATCGTCTGTAAAAGATTTCATTGGAATTGCAGGGGGCTTTAGCCGGAAAAAAATATTCATTATGAATTTTGAAAGCCCTGGTTTGGAAACCATCACCATTGCAGAATAAACCTTAGGTAATTGTTCTGCAGCAAATATTCTTGTCGCTTTGTCCGGAACGTGAGAGTTAGATAAATAAATCAACAACGGAACTATCTTATTGTCTGTGATGCGTTTCACTAACGCGATATTTTCCGTAATATTCTTTATCGTTCGTGTTGGATTTTTAGAATAAGAATATAAGATGCCGTCAGGCGCATACCAGTAATCAGCTATCTCTCCTTTTATAAGTTGTATGTTGGCGGGTGGCGTCATTTAAAACAACTATTTATTCGATATTGAAAAAGGTTTATACTATTGAATTTCTATGTTTCAAAACTAATTTTTTTCCAAACCTCACGCGTCATTTTAACTTCGTCAAAAGGTTCTTCTCTTTCAATTGTTTCCTTAATTGATCAAATTTGCAAGGTTTTTAATTTCTATCAATTGGTATCTCAATTTACAAAGTATTTGTTGAAGTTTTAAGTAACGGTAGATCTTTTACCAGGCAATTATAGCATTTCTATATTTCCACTCAAACAATTTTTTTTGGAGTTATCAATTTTTATTCTATTTTTGTTAACCGTTTGGTTAAACGTTATGGTTAAGAAGAAAATAGAAAAATCTACAGAAGAAAAAATTCATGCTGCTGCAAAAAAGGTTTTCCTTTCAAAAGGAATGGCTGGCGCCCGCATGCAGGATATAGCGGATGAGGCTGGGATCAATAAAGCTTTATTACATTATTATTTCAGAAGCAAGGAAAAGTTATTTGAAGTAATCTTCGTAGAGGCTGCACAGAAATTGTTTCCAAAGATCAATTCCATTTTTGAGTCGGATGCGCCTTTATTTGAAAAGATTGAAAATTTCTGCGGGGAGTACATCACTGTTATGTCTGAAAACCCTTACCTGCCATTGTTTGTATTAAACGAAATCAGCAAAGATTCTGAAATGTTTCTTGGGAAATTCTGGAATAAACAACAATTCCCACATCCCCAGAAATTCCTGGAGCAGGTAGAAAGGGAAATTAAGAAAGGAACGATTAAGAAAATCAGTCCGCTTCATTTGCTCATCAACCTGATTTCCATGTCAATTTTTCCTTTTGTAGGTAAGCCAATGATACAGTTTGTAATGGGGATTGATGAATTGCAGTTTAGAAATATAATGCAACAACGAAAAAAGGAGATCCCACAATTTATTATTGATTCCATAAAAAAATGACATTTATATGAATAAATTAACCACCTGGTTAAGATGGATGCTCTCATTGATTTTTATAATCATTTTAATCACATCTTCAAGTTTAAGATTGTATGCACAGCAAACTAGAACACTTTCCATCGAAGAAGTGTATCAACTGGCAAGAAAAAATTATCCCCTGATTAAACAGAGAGATTTGATCGCAAAAACAAAAGACTATTCGGTATCGAATGCAGCAAAAGGCTATTTACCCGTTTTTTCTGTGAATGGCCAGGCAACGTATCAATCTGCAGTGACTACTTTTCCATTTCATGTTCCTGGCATTACGATTCCTCAATTCAGCAGAGACCAATATAAATTTTATGCTGAAGGGGACCAGGTGATTTATGATGGAGGTGTCATCAAAAATCAACAAGAAACTGCAGTAGCAAATGAAGTGGTTCAGCAACAAAACCTCGAAGTTCAATTGTATGCTCTATATGACCGGGTAAATCAACTTTTTTTCGGCGCCTTATTAGAGGATGAACAATTAAAAGAAAACGATTTACTTCAACAGGATATACAAAACGGAATTGACAAAGCAAAGGCACAGGTCGCAAATGGAATTGCCTATAGAAGCAGCGTTGATGAATTGTCGGCACAACTTTTACAAACACAGCAATCACGAATTGATCTTATCGCTACCAGGAAATCTTATTTAGATATGCTTGACCTTTTCATTGATGCTAAACCTGGCGACAGCACAATTCTTGAAAAGCCCGCTGCCCCTACGTTAACTGACAGTATTACCAGGCCGGAATTATTGGGGTATGATTCACAGAAGAAAATTTTTGACCTGCAGGATAAATTGCTAAGTGACCAGTTAAGACCAAAAATCAGCTTTTTTGCACAGGGAGGATATGGCCGGCCGGGGCTGAATTTTTTGAGTAACAATTTTGAATGGTATTATTTAGGCGGATTAAGATTGAACTGGAATTTCGGAAGCCTTTATACTATAAAAAATCAAAAACGCCTGCTAAATATAAATAAGAATTCGCTGGAAATACAAAAAGAAACTTTCCTCTTTAATACAAAGATTTCACAGCGGCAACAGAATGAAAATGTTCAAAAATATGACAGTCTCCTTGATAAGGATGATGCCATCATTAACCTGCGGGCATCGGTAAAGAAGGCTGCTTATGCGCAACTTGAAAATGGAGTGCTCAGTGCACACGATTACATTAACCAGGTAAACGCCGAAGACCAGGCGCGGCAAACTAAAATTCTTCATGAAATGCAATTATTGCAGGCACAGTATAGTTACCAAAATATTGTCGGGAATATTAATTACAAATAACGCAAATTTTAAAATAATACAAAATGAAAATTCGGATAACCATGTACGTTACCATCATGAGCCTGGTGCTTTTTGCGTGCAACAACAACAAGCAGAATTTTGATGCTTCAGGAACTTTTGAAGTAGATGAAGTAGTCGTTTCTTCTGAGGTTTCCGGGCAAATAGAAGCCTTTACTATCAGGGAAGGTTCTGTTTTGGCAAAAGACAGTATCGTGGGATATATTGATTCTGTGCCGCTTGAATTGCAGAAGGCACAGGCAGAAGCAACCCTGAATGCCTTGCAGGAAAAAACTGTAAATGTAGCGCCACAGGTAAAGCTTTTAAATGACCAGATAGGCGTCTTAAAGGTGCAACTAAATGATGCCATCCATGAGAAAGAGAGAACAGAAAGATTGATTAAAGCAGATGCTGCCACTCAAAAACAACTGGATGACCTGAACACACAAATCGCCGTTTATCAAAAGCAAATTGCGGTAAATCAACAACAGATAAAAGTACAGGAATCAAGTACCGGAACTCAAAATAGTACTATTCTCAGTGAGTATAAACCATTAAAGAAATCAGTTGCCCAAATTGAAGACCAGTTGAAACGTACAAAAATTAAAAATCCAATAGGTGGAACAGTTCTTATAAAATATGCAATGGCGGGAGAATACACAACACCTGGCAAGGCATTGTATTCAATTGGTAATCTTTCGGTGATTACGTTAAGGGTGTATGTAACGGGTACCCAGTTTGCTCATATAAAATTAAATCAAGCTGTAAAAGTATTTGTTGACAGTACGGCAGATACTTATAAAGAATATCCGGGTGTGATTACATGGATTTCGGATAAAGCAGAGTTCACTCCAAAAACGATTCAGACAAAAGATGAAAGGGCCAACCTGGTGTATGCTGTAAAAATTCATGTAAAAAACGATGGATTGCTTAAGATTGGAATGTATGGTGAAGTAAAGTTCAACTAAAAAATATGCCCTCTGTATTTGTTGAAAATATTGTAAAAACCTATGGCTCAAAAAAAGTAGTCGTTGAGGCATTAAAAGGCGTTTCTTTTTCTGTGGACAAAGGCGAAATATTTGGTATCATAGGGCCCGACGGTGCAGGCAAGACGTCCCTGTTCAGGATTCTCACAACTTTATTATTGGCCGATAGCGGCAAAGCTTCGGTGGACGGATTTGATGTAGTGAAAGAATACAAACAGATTCGCAACAGGGTGGGTTATATGCCGGGAAAATTTTCACTCTACCAGGATTTATCTGTGCAGGAAAATCTGGAATTCTTTGCTACTATTTTTGCTACTACTATTAAAGAAAATTATTATCTGATAAGAGACATTTACCAGCAGATAGAGCCATTCAAAAACAGGAAAGCGGGCCAGTTATCCGGAGGTATGAAACAGAAGCTCGCGCTTAGTTGTGCATTAATACATAAACCCTCAGTTCTGTTTCTCGATGAACCAACTACAGGTGTAGATGCTGTTTCAAGAAAAGAATTTTGGGAAATGTTGCATCGCCTCAAAGAGCAGGGCATTACTATTTTGGTTTCAACAGCATACATGGATGAAGCCAATTTATGTGACAGAGTTGCATTAATTCAGAAAGGGAAAATTCTTTCCATTAATACTCCTGAAGGAGTTACCCGGGAATTTAAAAAACCTCTGTGGGCAATAAAAGCAAGTGAAATGTTTCCATTGATGAAAGCAATCGTTGCTGATCCATTAGTAGAAAGTTGTTATTCATTTGGGCAATACCATCATGTTGTTTTTAAATCGGATGAAAATAATAAAGAGGAGCTTGAAGATATTTCAGCTAAAGGGAATTTTTCTAATGTGGAAATACATACCATCAAGCCGGGCATTGAAGATTGTTTTATGGCATTGATGAAAGAATAAGTTATTGGTTTATTAGTTTATTGGTTGATTAGTTAATTGGTAAAACCTGTGCAATAAAATCGGTTAATGAAAATTATGAAAGACGACAAAGTGATAACAGCTCATGAACTCACTAAAAAGTTTGGTGATTTTACTGCCGTTGATAAAATATCTTTTGAAGTGACCGGGGGAGAAATTTTCGGATTTCTTGGCGCTAACGGCGCGGGTAAGACGACCGCCATGCGGATGCTGTGTGGATTGTCACTGCCTACTTCAGGCGAGGCTACTGTGGCGGGTTATGATGTATATAAACAAAACGAGCTGATTAAAAAAAGTATCGGTTACATGAGCCAGAAATTTTCTTTGTATGAAGATTTGACGATAAAGGAAAACATCCGTTTTTATGCAGGTATTTATGGATTAAGAGATAAAGAAATAAAAGAGAAAATTCCGTTATTGGTGAAGCAACTTCATTTGGAAGGAGAAGAAAAAACTTTGGTAAGATCGTTACCTCTTGGCTGGAAACAGAAGCTCGCGTTTTCTATTGCTGTTGTTCACGATCCGGCAATTGTTTTTTTGGATGAACCAACAGGCGGTGTTGATCCGATAACGAGGCGGGAATTTTGGAACCTGATCTATGAAGCCTCAGCAAGAGGAATCACCATTTTTGTAACAACGCATTACATGGATGAAGCAGAATATTGTAATCGTGTATCCATCATGGTTGATGGTAGAATTGATGCACTGGATTCTCCTGCAAACCTGCAGAAAAATTATTCAGCAAAATCAATGGATGAAGTGTTTTTGCATTTGGCGAGAAAAGCGGTGAGGAGTGAGTGAGAAAGGTGGTGGTTATGAGTTATGGGTTATGAGTTATCAATGTTCAATAATCAATAATCAATAATCAAGTGAAAGAAGAAGTTAATCAAACAATAAATAAACAATTAATTAATTAATATTTCTATTTAGTATTTACAGCCCTGAAGAGGCGATATATGTTAGCATTGGGGAACGCCCAATGAAATAAAGAAAGATAACAAATTAAAAAAACAATTTTATGAAACACTAGATTCTTGGTTATAAAAAGTGGAATGTAGATTTTGTTTTTTAAACCTTAGTAGAATACGCAAAATAAAATTTCACCAACCTTATTACCTTATTTTCTTATGACGGAATAATAAGGTAATAAGGTGGAATATTTTGACGGTTTATTTTCTACTAAGGTTTTAAAACCGGTTACAGATTCAATACACATTCCCTTCCACTTATAAAACCGAAGAAATAAAAATTAAAAAGAATTCATTAAACTGAAGAGAGAATTTTATTGCATTAAAAAAAATAATTAAAATGATTATTCATTTATAAAAAACTTCGCTAAAAACAATAGCTAAAAACTCTATCATGAACCAATTTTTCATTTTTGTAAAGAAAGAATGGCTCCACATCTGGAGAGACAGGCGCACTTTATTTATCTTAATATGGATGCCAATAGTGCAGATTATTTTGTACGGATTTGCATTGACCAATGAAGTGAAGAATGCTGAAATTGCAGTTTTTGATCAATCAAATGATGTGGCAACAACCACTATTATTAATGAGATTAATGCAAGCCGGTATTTTAAAGTTATCAAAAACCTTCATTCTTACAAGGAAATAGGAGCCACATTCAGGCAAGGGAAAATAAGGCTGGCGGTTGTTTTCCCTCCCAACTTCCAGGATAATCTCCTGCAGAAAAATTATGCGCAAATACAATTGATTGCGGATGCTTCCGACCCGAACACTGCTAATACATTGACTAATTATGCAACAGCTATTATACACGATTACCAGCAATCATTAAATCAAAATAAAGACTTGCCTTACACTATAACAACAAACCTGCGCATGCTTTATAATCCGGAACTGAAATCCTCTTATAGTTTTGTTCCTGGTGTAATGGCTTTAGTGCTCATGCTGGTTTGCGCAATGATGACATCTATCGCTATTGTAAGGGAAAAAGAATTAGGTACCATGGAAGTCATCCTTGTATCTCCATTAAAACCATTTCGAATCATTATTGCAAAAACAATTCCGTATCTCGCTGTTTCCATATTTAATATTGCCTGTATTCTTTTACTGAGTGTTTATGTTCTTAATGTGCCTATCAACGGTAGCCTCGTATTGTTGGTTTCGGAAAGTATTTTGTTTACTATCACGGCACTTGCAATCGGCATATTAATTTCCAATGGGGCTAAAACACAGCAGTCTGCTATGTTTACATCGTTGTTGAGTTTGTTTCTGCCAACATTATTGTTCAGCGGATTTTTATTTCCTATCGAAAGCATGCCATGGCCTTTACAGTTAATTTCCAATATTGTTCCGGCTAAATGGTATTATATCATCGTGGAATCTGTTATGATAAAAGGCCTTGGATTTTGGGCGGTTTGGAAAGAAACATTGATTTTGGTAGTGATGACTTTGGTTTTATTGGGTATCAGTATCAGAAATTTTAAAATCAGGCTGGCATGAGAGTACTCAAATTCTTATTACAAAAAGAGTTCCGGCAAATATTCCGTGATCCATCTATTTTCAGGGTATTGTTTATTGCACCTATTGTACAATTACTCATATTGCCATTGGCGGCAAATTATCAAATAAAAAATATTAACCTGGCTGTCGTTGATCATGACCATTCCCAATATTCGCAAATATTGATCAATAAGATTGTCTCTTCCGGATATTTTAGGTTAACAGATTACAGTGCAACATTTCCCCTGGCTTTGCAATCTGTAGAACTGGATAAATCAGATCTTATATTGGAGATTCCTGAGCATTTTCAAAAAGATCTTGTGAAAGATAATAAGGCAAATCTATTTGTTGCCGCCAATGCAATCAATGGAATAAAAGCAGGACTTGGCGCAGCTTATATTCAACAGATCATACAGAATTATAATCAAACGGTTCGCATGAAATGGATCCAATTTCCGCGATTCAGTCCGCAACCAACCATTGATGTAGAATATTCTGACTGGTATAATCCAAATATGAATTATCCATTCTTTATGGTGCCGGGAATCCTGGTAATGCTGATCACTATTATCGGTTCAAATTTTGCCGCGCTTAATATTGTGAAGGAAAAAGAGTTGGGAACAATTGAACAGATCAATGTAAGCCCGATTAAAAAAACATATTTTATCCTCGGCAAATTAATTCCTTTCTGGATATTGGCATTGGTTGTATTAACGGCGGGACTTATCATTGCACGCCTTGTTTATAATATTATTCCGGTTGGTCATTACATAACTATTTATATTTTTTCCGCTATCTATTTATTGGCGATACTTGGCCTGGGATTACTTATGTCGACTTACGCTCAAACGCAGCAGCAGTCATTCCTCGTTGCCTTTTTTGTAATAATGATTTTTAATTTGATGAGTGGTTTATTTACGCCGATTGAAAGTATGCCGCATTGGGCGCAGGTAATTACCTGGTTTAACCCTGTTTCTTATTTTATAGAAGTAATGCGAATGGCGATCCTAAAAGGAAGCGGACTCGCAGATATAAAAAATCAAATATTTGCTATAATTGGATTTGCAATTTTCTTCAATGGTTGGGCAATTTTAAATTATAGGAAAAGGTCGTAAGAGAAAAGAAATAAATTCAATAGGAGCTATTAGTTACTAAAAAAAATCCCCGTTATACACAGGGATTATTTTACAAATAAATTACTCCAATTTATTTTGAAGGAGGCTTAACGGTGAAGCCAAATGCTTTTAATATAATTTTATGGCATCGTTTGCAATGAGATATACATTCTACGTGTAAAAGATATACATTTGATATGAATTCAGGACGATCCAAATATCCAAAAACTAAAGCCGCCCTACCTGGCAAGATGCCCACAAAAACAATTAACAGACATGGATACAGCAATAACATTTTTCAGCTATTCAAGAGCAGATAGCGCTTTTGTATTAAAGCTTGCAAAAGATCTCAGGGAAGCCGGAGTTACTATATGGCTTGACCAGTTGGATATTGTGCCTGGCTCGCATTGGGATTCTGCAATAGAAAATGCATTGGTTTCTGCGCCAAGAATGATTGTGGTACTCTCGCCGGAGTCAGTAAAATCGAATAATGTAATGGACGAGGTATCATTTGCATTGGAAAATGGGAAAACGATCATACCTATATTGTTGAGCGAATGTGAAACTTCTTTCAGACTGAGAAGATTGCAACGCATAGATTTTACTACTGACTATCAACAGGGAATGGATCACCTGCTGGAAGTTCTTGGCCATGAAAGGACAAACGCTACTGCAACATTACCAAAACGGGATCAAACAGCTACTCCGCAAAATGTTTCCGAAGAAAAAGTGAGAGAAAATAATAACCATCCATTGCGTGGAGTAAATGAAATCGGGAGAAACGCCAACAAAACTCAAGACAAAAAGTCGTCACGAAAATATATTATTGGAGGTGCAATTTTGGTGGTTGCAGTAATAATAATTTTGTTTCTAATGCATAATAGTCCTAATCCCCCGGTGTCGAACTCAATTGCAAAATCAGATTCAGTCGAGGCTAAAGACTCAATGATGAATAAGATTCCGGTAAATCAAGTGCCTGATAATGAAGTTTTGGAAATAGGAGAAAAATTACAGGGAGGGATTATTTTTTTTATTGATAGTGCTGGCCACCATGGGCTTATTGCTGCACCCGAAGATTATAATGTTAAGGATACATCAAGTGGTCTGGATTTTTGCAAACAATTACAAACTGAATTAGCAACTTACAAGCCAGGAGGATTTACAGACTGGCGGCTTCCGACTATTAAAGAATTAAGACTTTTGTACAACGCCCGACAGAATGTTCCTGGACTAAACCTTAACGCCTTTCCGGATGTTTATGGCAGGATTGGTTTTTATACATCTGCTCCTAACTCCGGTTGCGAGGCAATTGGAAAAGGTTTTAGAAGTGGCAGTGAGAGTTACGAAGCGGTAAATAACGGGGATAACTTTAGACTTATTCGTTCTTTTTAATCAGAATTTTTTTTCATAGCAATTCCACTTATATGAAAAAATAAAATAGCTTATCCAGACTGGTTCAGTCAGAAAGCAATCTCATCATTTTAGTCTTTCATAAACCAGCCTGCGTTTTTGAATGTCTTCTTTTGTTCCAATTAAAATTCCATATTTGGGATTAGGGGTTATATCAATTATAAATCCTATTTCCGTATGTGTATCAGTTGTCTCATAGCTACCACTCGCTTTTTTATAAGTTACATGATATCCTATTTCCCTTAATTTTCCATTACTATTAAATTTCAGATAATCGTAGTTGAGTCTAATATTCTTTTCTGAAAGTTGAGATTGTATGGGCGCCAAATTACTGATGTCAAGTTTATCTGTAAAATAAACTTCAATAAAACTGTCCTCATTTGATATTGTACGAAAAGACAGATTACTAAAAAGCAAAATTATAATTACTCCGGCCTTTGCAAATTTTGAATATTTCATTTCTAAATGTTGAAGAACAGTATTAATTACGGAAGTTTTGAAAACGAAGATGAAGATATACACTAATGCTGAATAATGAAATGAACCAACTTTTTTCATAAGTAAACTAAACAATTATTTAAGTATCGGGATTCCTGAGCTTTATTTTGATGACCCAGAAAGGAATTGGAATTAATTCAGGTAAAACTTTTCATCCTAAAAAGTTATAACAGAGGAAAGAACTCAGGAATAAAGAATATGATTCTAATTTAGAAAAATTATTTTATTCCAAAAGAAAAAATTATTTTTAAATTAAATTTTTATAAAATGAAAGTAAAATGCTTAAAGCCTGTTGGATTATCAATTTGTTTCTTTTTCGTTTTCCTGGCTGGGAATTTGAATGGCAAATGGTCAGGAACGTTAAACACTCCAGATGGTAACGCAATATCAGTAGTATATAATTTTAAAGTTAATGGTGATACACTTACCGGAACTGCGCAATCCCCGGAAGGTGTGGTAACCATAGATAGTGGAAAAGTGATTGGTAATAATTTTACTTTTCAAGTTACAGTAGATGGTACCGTTTATCCGCATTTCGGGAGAGTTTATGATGATTCCTGTGGCTTAAATGTTGATTTTGGTTACGACACAGTTCATACAACACTTGTACGCGACACTACCAGATAATTTGATTTAAAAATATTTTTTCTTTTTTTGCTTATATAACTTTATCAAGGAGTAAGCAATTAAACTATAAAGTTATTATTAACCTATTAATCAATAGATTTAGTGGAGATTTTATTCGATCCAATGTATGTTCTATGGCTTTCCTGCGATTTAGTTTTTGATAATATTATCCTGGATTCTAACCTAAGGAATTATAATTTATTTCGATAGAATTTATTTGTGCAAAAAAAGTGAGCCATTTTAAAAGCGATCATAATATTTTAAAATATTTCTTATTCGTGGCTGCTTTAAAATTTTCCTAAAGAAAGTAATTGCTTTTAGGATAATTTAAAGTAGTACCATCATTTATATATTATTTGAATGCCTTTTTAATTCATTCTACTTTTTATCATCCTTATCTGATACAAAATGAACCACTTCGTGTTTAATTGGTTTCAACGTTTGTAAATAAGCATAAATAGATCTTAAATCGGAAGTATCCATACCCCCAAGCATCGACCACGGCATTATAGTATTTACCTCGTTAGCAGCCATGGCTGGAAGGTTTGCAGGATTTTCATAAGCTTTAAATCTTGCAACAAATTGTTCCACACTCCACCCTCCAATTCCAGTGGTTTTATCGGGAGTTATATTAGCTGAGTTTACTACACCATTAGGCATATGAAAATCGCGACCGCCGCTAAAAGCGAGTTCTGGAATTACTTGCCCTTTTTTCACGGGTGTATGGCATTCCATACACGCAGCCGCGTTAACCAAATATGCACCGTATTTGATAGTATCTGATTTGGGAGGCTTCACCGTAAATGAAGCTTTAACTGGAATTGTATTTACAATAAAATTCATTGGAAAATCTATCGAGCGGTCAGGAACTTTATTTTCTATAGGAGGCAGGCTTCTTATATATGCGATAATATCATAAATATCTTCTTTATCCATTTTGCCATAATAATGGTAAGGCATTACCGGAAAAAGAGCATTCCCGAATTTATCTTCGCCCGTTGTTATAGTGCGAAAAATTTCGCCATCGGTCCAATCCTTTATATTGGCAGGAGTTATATTTTTTGAATAAAATGTTCCGGGGAAACCCACTTTTTCATCAAAAAGTTCACCGCCCTTGCCATTGGTGCAGGGTATCATTGGGCCCGAATATTTGCTCCAGTCTCGTGTGGAATGGCAATCCATACAAAGCGATACATGATTGGCAAGATATTCTCCATGTTGAATTCTTTCGGGAGTTAGAGCTATATGTAAATCCGGCGCTGCGCCAACATTTGGTAATGCAAATTTCACATAAGATAACAACGCTGCGATTGCTACGATTACGATAATAAGAATAGTAATTAAAACTTTTTTCATTTCTATATTTTATGTTTTATAAAAATTGATAAGGTATCTTTGGTTAGCAGTTTTATTTTCAGAACTTTCGCTTTACAACGAAAAATTGCTTGAGCAGTTTTTCAGTATTGGGAAGAATTGTAAAAAAAATAAAAATACTCATTTTTCTATAGAGCAACATTTTTTTTCAACATTTTTATTAATTTAATATTTAAATAATATTTTTTATTTGAAAGACAAACTGAATGTGGGTGCATTTCAAAATGTCGCATTAAAAAAAAGAATAAATTTGGGAAACTAAACCCATACTATCATGACACGAGAAGAATTTCATCAACTTGCAGATAAGCGATATAATGAATTGCAATCGCTCAACAAAATCAACAAT
>DATKQQ010000194.1:0-2223 GCA_035532615.1 Hanamia sp. | reverse complement strand
GAGCCGCTTGAGTGTTTTCCTCCATTTTGGTATCATTTTAAAATACGTAATAAAAATGTTTCTCCCCAAACATAATTATTCTTAACCTTTTGATGGTAAAGAAGTGTAGCGTTTTTTTAAATTTTTTAGAAAAAGCCGAGGTCAGGTGTTCTGAATATGGAGGTTTCCTGTAAAGGGGATATTCAATCCCAGGTTGCAGTATTAACTTTTCTTGCAGTGAACGCTTCGGGAGAATTAATAAGCATTGTCAATGACACTACCGGAATTATTACCGCAGGGCCTTTTTTACAAAATTCAGATTTTGCGGATCATAACCTAATCTCTTTCCGCTCCACAACGAAGGTTAATTCCGTGAGTATAATGCTTGCTATTTCTCCCAAAGTATATGCTACCACACAGGATCAGAACTTCTCAATGACAATAAAAATATATTTTGATGGAATATTAAAGGACAATCAAACATTTTCGTATGACCAATTATCAGGTGGAACTTATACCACTCCTAAGGATTTTGATTACAAAGTACCCGTCAATTAAACCCTTATTAAAATGAATCAGTTAAAATCTTTCCAGGATTTCCGAAATGAAATTTCAATCATAGAGCTGGCTCTTTCAGTCGGGTATAAAATCAGGAAAAGGGATGGAATTAAATGGCCCGTATTAAAAGATGAGATTTCAGGGGATAAAATCATAATTGTAAATCCTCAGTCTACATCTAACCAGGGTTATTTTAATCCCCAGGATACAAAAGATAAAGGAACTTTAATCAATTTTGTAAAGAACAGGTTAGGCTCCGTTTTTCCATATCTCAATGGTAAATCGGAAGCCGGTAACATTAATGCAGTGCTTTACAATTACCAAAGTTTGCCATTGCCTGAAAAGAATCTGTTTAAAAAAGAGGTAAATAATTTAGTGCAAGAATATTCCGAAAAAGAATTTTGTTTGCCTGACGGGCTTTCGGAATTGAAAGATCCCACTTACCTGTATTATAGAGGAATCCAATCTCAGACAATTAATAAATCGCTTTTCAACGGAAAAATATTTAATGCAAAAAGGAACGGCTTTAATAATATTGGTTTTCCTTATTACAATGCTTCCGGTGATACTGTAGGATTTGAAATACGTAATAAGCAATTCAAGCACGTCATTGAGGGAACAGACAGATCAGTATGTATTTGGCATTCTAATTTACCTTCCACTCTTGAAAATATAATACTCACTGAAAGCCCAATAGATGCTTTATCTTATCATCAATTAAAGGGAAAGAACAATTCATTATACGTTTCCTTTGGTGGTGCGGTCGGAGATGATCAGATCACCACCCTTAAAGCAATTATTAAAAAAGCGAATATAATCCCTGAATTTAAATTTATTTCCGCTGTAGATAATGATGATGCAGGTAGGAAATATACTGAGAAATTTAAAGTTTTTTTTGAGGAAAGATTAATTGTTGAGGTGCCGTTATTAAAGGATTTCAACGAAGACTTGAAGAAAAGCCAAGTTTTGTTTAAGGGATTAAAAATGTAAGCTTGAAGTGAAATAAAAATGGGAAGAATTTAATTATCCCTGGATTCATTATCGGTATTAACTAGATAGTTATAACGGTTATCAGTAGACGTATGATTGTATCAGCTATTCAATTGACGTAATGAATACTATTGGGTCATAAAAATCATTATTAGACTCTGTTGATTGTTATTTGAGGATCTCTCTTGTCGAAGATTATAGCAGTTATAAAAATGGTATTGTTTTCTATAAAAAAATGTATTGCATAAGGAAATTTTTCTGTGTAAGCAATCCTGACATTTTTATATCTGACAGCGTATGCGGTAGGCTGTTTAGAAATTTTGATCAATTTACTTTTAACAGCACTTTTAAATCGGTTACTCAGACCTTTTACAGGAATTTGTTTGTAGTATTTCTTTCCAGCTTCAAAGTCTTCTTTAGCAAGATCGAGAACAAATATTTTATACTTCGCCATCTTCTCTATCAAGTTCGGATAAAAAATCCTCTAGGGAAGTTACCTGTTGAGGGTGACTTTTCAAATGTGCTAATCTGCTGTCTATCAATTTTTTTTGCCAATGTGGTATTTCTTCCAGGTCGCTGTATTTTTCTGTAATCCGGTTCCAATCCTCAATGGGAACAACTACGGCAGTGGTAGCGCCTTTATTATCCTGCAAATATTGTAAGGTCATAATATTCATAATTTTAGTGAATGTTATG
>DATKQQ010000193.1:0-5458 GCA_035532615.1 Hanamia sp. | reverse complement strand
ACCTCACAGGGTAAGTATATCCGCTTTCAGTTCATGTCGCCTCTGCATTTACAGC
The DNA here is from genome assembly GCA_035532615.1 of Hanamia sp. Taxonomy (GTDB): domain Bacteria; phylum Bacteroidota; class Bacteroidia; order Chitinophagales; family Chitinophagaceae; genus Ginsengibacter. The sequence goes on along the minus strand of DATKQQ010000193.1, from coordinate 5,403 downwards.
ATAATGTTCCGTACAGTAATCGGGCTTTTGTATCTATGGCTACATCACCCACATTATACCGCCTATATACAGTTTCTGTTCGTAGGTGCAAACTTTTGCCGCTGCCTTCCTTCAGATTCCACTTCACAGTGGACTCCCTTGCCTTTAGCTAATACTCCTTACTGTAAAGCGTATTCGGGACTTACACCCTATAGCTGATATACAAGCCTGTCGCACCAAGATAAGCATCCGTCGAAGCATCGTCGTATGCCTCCTTTCGCTTAAAACAAATTTATTAAAAATTAACAGATTTCTTTTGTTTTTTATGACAGTAATTTGTGCCAACATGGGCAGAATTACTTCATATATACATTATAAAGCAATAATATATCCCGATATTTCGTTTCAGAATTTGGCTTGAATGATAAGGAGTATTAGTCGAAAAGGAGAAAACAAATTCAAAAACGGATTTCCGGTCTTTATGGAAGGGTTTTGCTTTGACAAGACGATCAATTTAGGTGTCCTTAACAAGGACTCGCAGAAATTACACCCACAGCCAAGCCTTTCATCATTTTTTCAGTCTTACATAATAAGGTTACATAAAAAACTACCAATAAAAAATCAACCGAAACCATGCATTACTTATATACAGGCAATATTTTTAAAGAATTTTTATTTATAGCATCAAAACGCTAATGATTGCTCATATTGTTTAAAAACAAAATTCTATTTAATTAAATTTAAATTATGAACCAAAAACTATTTTTTATTATCCTGTTGCTTTTGCCTTTTAGTAAAATATATTCTCAAAATTGTGTTCAAAGTTGGTTAGAGAACATAGCCGGTGATAGCTATGCCATTAAATTCCGAAATAATTGCGATAATGATTTAAGAGTTTATTATACGGTGCGAGACGGCAATAAAGTAATTCAGGAAGAGTCTTACGTTTTTGTTCGAAAAGGTTCCGAAAATGTTTCGGGCATAATTCATTGTTCCGGAAATGCTAACATTGAAATAAGCAAAACTACAGATATCAACAATTCGCATGTTGTTTCTTATAACAGTAAGGAATTAAATTCAACTGTATCAGTTAATTTGAATAATCTATCAAATAATAATGCTCGTGTATTTGCATTAATAGCAAATGATGCCAAAAAAAGTGCTACCCAGAAAGAGTGGAAAAATTGGATTAAACAAACCAAGAAAACCGCTATGAATTTTCTTGACAAAGCAAGGAGAGATTTTGTAAAACAGAAAAAACAACAACGGGCCCAGGCTATGGCTCAAAGAGCAGCATTAAATGGTAATAGCAATTATAATAGTCAGCAACATCAATTTAATTCCAAAGCTTATGACCAATTACGCCAAATTAATTCAACTGGATGGGGAGGGTTATAAAATTATTTAAAAGAAACTTTAAGCATGATAAAAAATAAATTCATTTTCACCTTAATTATTGTTTTTACTCTTAGTAATGTAACTAAGGCACAGGATGGCTATTGGAATAATCATGTAGGATTAGATATCGGAGGGAGTTTATTCCAATTTAATCAGGTGCCACCAACATTACCAACAGGAAGTAAAACCTCACCGGGATTAACCGGAAGTATTTTTTTTGATTTTATCAGAACAAAAGAAACAGCTTCCCGTGATGTTCCCACCTGGGGAGTAAAATTTAAATTGAATTTGCAAACAGTTGCTTATAATGCTAATAGCAGCCATATTTATTATGCCAATTACTTTACGTTTCCAATTTTATTTAAAATAAAATTATTCAGCCAGGGAAATTATTATAGCCTTTATTTTGATAAAGAAAATAATGAATATACTCCCGTGTTCCATCAAAAGAAGAAATTTACACTATACCTGTTTGCAGGACCTCAATACGAATACATTTATAGTAAAAGTTCTGATTATGCTAATAATTTTTCAAATAAAGCCTTAGTTGGCTATTTATACGGCGATATAGGTGGCGTTGGTGGGTTGGAATTTAACTTCAATACATTTCTATTTGAAGTTTCCTGGCAACAATCATTTCAACCTGTATATTTAAATAATACACCATTGAAAGCACAGGGATTAGCCATACGCTTTGGTTTACCGTTCAATAATATATATTCAAAATGGTAAAATACAAAAGTTATACTTGAGTTCTTTAATCCGGTTTTCAGCTTCGGATCTTTATTTATAAATATTCCATTTTACTCCAGGTTGGAAGACAATTTGATTTTCTTTTTTTTCACTATTGCAGATCGTTTCATCCACGAACCAATATCTTTCTTCTAATCAAAATTCATTTCGAAGATTCCCTAAAAAGAAAAAATAAATTTTCTGAGCGCTTTTTTTATTGCTTAATAAATTGCTTCGTTTCTTTTGAAATACCCCCACTTGGCGCGAGATACTGTCATAATTTGTTACCGTCCCTTTTGTTATTGTTAAGAAGAGAATTGTACATTTACTTTATGAGCCGCATGTATAAATTTCGCGAAAATGATAAGTTGTATTTTATCTCGTTTGCTTCAGTTAACTGGATAGACCTGCCGGTAGACAGGTGTTTTTGTAAGAGAAGAGTACATGCAAATAGTTTTAGGTTCCTGGAAGTCCTGCAAGGAAAAGAAAGGACTTAAAATATATGGCTGGTGCATAATGCCGAGCTTAGCACACATGATAATTATCACTATCAAACCCCCAACGGTCATGAACAAAATTAATTCAAATTTCGAAGGACAAACAGTTTTTGCTGTTATCGATATTCATAAATCCAGCCGGAACTTAGGCATACTTTTAAACGATATGTTCGTCAGGAATGTGCATCAAAAACCTAACCCTGCAATCATGGCCAACTATTTAAAGTAACATTATCCAGGTGTCTGTTAGGATGCGAATGTTGTAGGGATACCCTTTTTGTCTGTCACGCTGTGTAAACCTACAGTGCCTTTTCAGTCCCGAACTATACGACTGTTTCCTGTGTGTTGAATATTTTTGTCTCATTCAAAAGCCACGCATTGAAAACCGTATGAGTTTATAAGTGCAATAATTTTTTCATTTCAAATATCTTTCCCCTCCACTCGTAAAATTTTATCGCAATCATCTAAATCAAAATTGCTGAAAGAGCAATTAGGAATGAGCGAAGAAGCATTCGCCGCTATGTTTCGACAACAAGAAGCAAGAACTGAAGAGTGGAATCAAAGCCAATGGCAAGACAATAGACCAAGTTCGTATGAAACATGGCAATTAATTGCAAAGGTTATTGTAACAGGCGATACATCTTTTTATAAACCGACATTTGAGGCAAACACTCATTGGAAAAATTGGCTTGACTCTGGTAGTTTATAAAGTCGGACAGACCACAACAGCAGCCAACAGAAAAATCATTGAATGCCCAGCCATCGCCAATGCGTAGCCGTAAGCTGTAAGCAAAACTGACAGACTGAAAAAACAAAATGAAAGACTTATGCGTAACTTTTGAAGAATGGTACATCGGTGACGGGACTTATCCGCCACTAAGACAAAGCCAAAACGTAAACTTGGCATTTTACATTCAACCTTACGAGAAACATTTTACAGAAAAAGAGACATATTTCTTCAAGCAATCAAAAAACTCTGAATACGAATTCGGTGGAAAAGTTATAAAAGACTTTCAAAATGCTGATACACATTTAATTGTAGTGGACACTAACGAATACCTTTTTTACATTGAAATAGCCGACACCAATAAAAATACTTTTGAGGGGCAGTTTGTTTTCGGAAAAGGACAATTGCTAATTGACTATTATATTTGGTCTGAACACTTTTGCAATTACGAGGACGCACCTAATTTGTTTTATAGTTTTACAATTGATAAAATCCGCAAAGTAAAAATCCCAGAAAAGTTTATTCACAGACATGACAAGGGTTTCTCAGCACCAACCTCACTTTCAACAGAAGACTATAATGATATAAATACAGAGGAAATTGTCGATATGAATGACACAAAAAGTGATACATCTCTTTTTCATTTAGACCTAAAACCAATCAAAGAAAAAATTGCAAAAACATTCATATAAAACAAACATGCCTGCCGCTTACATCGGTTGCAGCAAGTGGGGCTGAAGGAATAACAATGAGCTTTTGTAACATTATTGAGCAGTAGTCCTGGCTAAAAAAAACGCTATTGAGCGATGGAATAAACAATGAGCTTTTTATTATAAATTTGGCAACGGTTGGGGCTGAAGGAATACTATTTTCCCGCCTGCGCAAAGCCGTACCATTAGTGGCAATACATTGAGAGAAGATTATTTATATTAAACACTTTAAAGCAATCTTATGGTTTCAAATATTCAAAAGGAAAAAGCAGAATTGTTCTTGAAATTTCATCAAGACAAAGAAATCTTAGTGCTGTTAAACTCATGGGACATCGGAAGTTCTAAATTAATAGAAGCAAGTGGCTATAAAGCAATCGCAACAACAAGCATGGGAATAGCTGCCGCATTGGGTTATCCCGACTGCCAGATAATAACATTGTCAGAAATGATTGAAGCAATAACGGGAATCGTAAAAAGCGTGCAAGTGCCGGTAACTGTAGACATAGAAGCTGGATATGGGAAAAATTTAAATGAAATAATTGATTCGGTTAAAAGGATAATTGAAACAGGAATTGTTGGAATAAACATTGAAGACAGTATTGATTTAAATCCGGTATTAATGGACGAGAAGGAATTTTGTGAAAGAATATCAGCCATTCGTTCATTGTCAGATTCTCTGGGTTTTCATTTAGTAATTAACGCAAGGACTGACTCATTCTATACTTCATCAAGCCCGGCACAACAAAAATTATCCGAATCAATAAAGCGTGGCAATAAATATCGGGAAGCAGGTGCAGACTGCATATTTATTCAGCCTGTATGGGAAAAAGAAGCTATTTCAACACTTGTTAAGGAAATTAATGCACCAATTAATATCCTTTCAAACCCTACAATTGGAGCTGGAATAACCCCCTCTGTAAGTGAACTGCAAGATTTAGGTGTTTCACGAGTTAGTCTTGGTTCAAGTTTGATGAAAGCTACTTTATCTTTAATAAAGAAAGTTGCTGACGAGTTATCAGAAAAGGGAACTTACAATATTTTATTAGATTCCCTAACCCCACTGCCCGACTCAGTATGGGCTTATAAAATGGCCACAAGATTAAACAAAAGGTATAATCGCTTAGGTCGCACGTTTTCTTTTCCTTCCTAACCTGGCCGTATTGGTGTTTACCATTTTTCTAATAATCACATCAAAAATTGTATCTAACCTATTTCTTCAGTTATAGCGAAAATGGTATTCATCTAAATATCCTTGTAGCCTTTCACCGCTACAATGATGGTGAATTCCCCTCAACCATCCTTTTAAATTCATAATGTGGATGTGTAGGTCTGGAAAGTTTTTACCACCATTTGAAGGTAT
>DATKQQ010000192.1:0-9120 GCA_035532615.1 Hanamia sp. | reverse complement strand
CACTCTGAAACTTTTTTGTAAATTCTATTAAACTCATTCCTGTAAACATAACTAATAGTTTTAGCTCAAATATACTAAAAATATTAGCTTAAAACAAATATTATTTAATTCATCACGACCTATCCGCTTTATTCTATAAATTTTATTATAAAATCAGAGATTAGAAATTCCTGTTATTTATTCCTTACCGGAATAATGAATATTAGTTTTATAAAGCATTTGAATGGAAATGATAGGTAAAAGGAGATTCCCTTATTGTTTCATGGCACTATCTACGCTTTATCGATGCTTTTGCTATGGAGGTATCTATTTAGTAACCAGACAAAAAAGCCTCCCGAAATTAATGGGAGGCTTTATCTTAAAAATTACCCCGGTAATTTATTTTGTTTTAATATCAACTGTATTAATATCTCCACCGGCTACTTCACAATTAACATCTATACGATCTGCACTGATACCTTGTGTTTCAACCAAATAATTTTTAATCTCTTCGTTTCTTTTATTGCAGATTGCCTGGGAAGCTTTTGAAGCGGCAGGGTATCCTGTTATAATAATAGAGCAGGAAGCGCTGTTTTTTAAATTAGATGCAACTGTTGACAGCAAAGCCTTTGCGACGTCGCTTAAATTGCTCCTGTTTTTCCGGAAAGAAATGCTTGGTAGATTCATCAGGCTGCAGGCCGGTATCATTGTCATAGAATCTCTGATAGCTTTACAACAATCAGGTTCAGGGCATTTACCTACTCCATTGGCATCAACAGGTTGGCATATAGTAGGCGTAATTAATTCTTTATCTCTGCAATCAGGCACTCCATCGCCATCTGTATCAAGTGAAACCCCATGAACGTCCACCGGGCAACCTTTTGGCGTATTAGGTTCTTTATCAAGATAATCCGGTACCCCGTCACCGTCACTATCCGTAAAGATTTTTTTCTGGTTGGCTTGTAGTGTATCAATCTCATTTTGTAAAGCATTATTTAACCTGGCGACAGGATTATCAAATATCATTTTTGGCTTATTTTTCTTTCCCAGGGAAATATCTATTCCTACAAAAGCATAACCAAATTTGTCTTTATGTACTGTACTGCTGATATTAGGAGTAGTCCTATACCATGGTGAACCATCTAAGTTGTCGCCATCTATAAAATGCATCCGGTAGCCGAGATCTAAATTTAAGCGAGTGGAAAGATCAATCTTAAGACCTGCTGCTACCGGTACAAAAAATTGTGTAATGGGCTGATGTGCGCTATAAGTAATGTATTGAGTTGCACCGGTTGGGATGATTTTTACATTAAAACCCATATATCCCGCTCCTACGCTTACATAAGGAACAACAGTGTTTTTGGCATGCAGCCAGTTAATGTTGCCAAAAGTAAAAACAGCGCTAACACTACCTGCATAATCAAAATTAGTTTTAAAAGCCGATACTGGTTTGGGTTGAGGAGGTATGCCGCCATTTCCGGATGATTTGTCCTGGTTACCTTTTAAAGAACCTCCCAGATAATCAGCCTGGAAGCCAATGTAATGATTCAATTGGTAATGAATATTTGCTCCAAAACCAAACGTATATAAGGGATGTTCAAAATCATTGGAACCCCCGATAATTAAGGATGGATTTAACAAGCCTACATTTACACCTATGGATAGTTTTCTGAAAGGACCGCTTCCTGAAAATGCTTTGATATTACTGGAATCCTTTGAAGTAGTTTGAGCAAAAGCAGAAGAACAAATAATAAATAATAATGTAAAAAAGAAAACTTTTTTTGTTGGGTTGGGATTCATAATTAGGGTTTTGAATGGAATAAAATGGTATCAATCAGTATTAAATGGGTGTAAAAGTAGAGAAATTCAATTAATGAAAAAAAGATTTTATATTTTGAACTATTGGCTTTTTGAGAACCACTTTATTTATTCTGGAATAGATTTTGAAATAACACCCCTTTTAGAGTAAACGAATTCTATTAATTTATTGTTTAAAAATGGGGATTCACCTATTTACATTTCTATTCTTTAAGAAAGAATGATTTAATTTCGCGCCCAAATTGAGAAAAGTAAACCGGTAAAATATTTAAAATTATAAAGCCGGTTCTTTTAGAATATCTTATAATTATTTTTCCCTGGAATGTAGGCGAGAAAAGGCGAAGCCGTGAATAACGCATCAGAAATGAAATAAAATGGATTATTTAAGTTAAAGTAAACCAAAAGGTTTAAATTAAAAATTCTACTTCTTCAAACAGATTATCCCTTTTAGGTATTAAATTTACACACTTTTATCTTTACAAATTATGTATCGTAATTTTTTTGGGTTGGCAGTCATTATCTTTTTTTCTGTCTTTATGAGTTCCTGTGTTTCTTCCAAAAAAGTGATATATCTTAATGATATTAGTGATACAAGCAATGGCCTGTTGCGAAGAGCCCGTACTGATTTTGCAGATACTATCCAAAAAAATGATCTCCTTTCTATTGCGATTGGCGGTAGTAATCCCGAAGACTTGGCGACGTTAAACTCTGCTAACGGTTCGGTTCCAGGTTCCACCACGAGCACTTCTGCTAAAAGTATTGGTTATCTTGTAGAAGCTGACGGTAAGATACAATTGCCTTTTCTCGGGCGCGTTCAGGCACAAGGGTTAACACGTTTAGAACTGGAGGATACTCTTACAAGTAAACTGAGTGCTTACACAAAAAATCCCGTAGTAAATATAAAATTTTTAAATTATGGATATTCGGTATTGGGAGAAGTAAACCATCCCGGTTTTTTTGAAATGAATAATGAACGGACTACTATTTTGGATGCGATTGCCATGGCAAATGATCTGACCATATATGGAAAACGAAATGATATTTTGGTTATAAGGGAGGTAAATGGCAAAAGAGAATTTGGCAGAGTTAATCTGCTATCTAAAAATATTTTTAAATCGCCATTTTTTTATCTAAAAACCAATGATGTAGTATATGTGGAACCTGTGAATTCCAAATTTTTATCAAGAGCAGGTGCGCCTCAATATATAAGTATAGCTGCAGCGGCTATCGGCCTGGTACTTGCCATTTTGACTCTTTCTAAACTATAATTCCAAAAAGAAAAATGCAGAATATCGCTAAAGAGTTTAATATCCAGGAAGATTCCTTAGATCAAAATCAGCAGATGCAACGTCTGGTATTCAGGATATTCCCTTATTGGCCATTGATCATTTTGACTATTTTATTGGGATTTTTAGGAAGTAGAATTTATTTGAGGTATGCTACTAAAATTTATGCGATCAAAGCAAGGGTAATTGTAAATGATGATTCTCAACAAAAAACGGCTAACCTGGTGGATATTATGCAGTTGGATACGAGGAATATGTCCACTGAAACGGAAAAGGAAATGGAGATATTAGGCTCGAGGGATTTGTTGGGCAAGCTTGCATCAAAAATGCAATTAAACGTGCACTATGGTTATAAAGGGTATATAAAATCCTTTCCGAATTTTGATGACATGCCTTTTAAACTTGAATTACAAAACCCTGATTCTATTACCCGAAATATTTCCGGCGAAGTTGACATAGTAAATGATAAAATTAAATTTAATGGTGTCTTATATCCCTGCGATACTTTTGTTCAAAGTGATTTTGGGATCATCAAATGGCACATCAATCACGAAAATATTAACAAGTTAAAAAATGCAGAATTATATGTAAGCATTCAACCCATTCCACAAACAGTGAATCAATTGCAGGGTTCGCTCGATATAGAACCTATTTCGAAACAATCTTCCATCCTGGCGCTGACCTATGATGACCCATTACCTGAAAGAGGTATAAAAATCCTTACGAACCTGCTATCATTGTATGGTACCACTACAGTAGATTACAAAAGCCAGGTTTCTGCCAATACTTTACGGTTTTTAGATGAAAGAATAAAACTAATATCAGGCGATTTAGGTGGAATTGAAAAAAATCTTTCGGATTACAAAACAAAAAATGATATCGTTGATATTAGTGCACAAGGCACTGCATTATTAGGTCAACTTCAGCAAACAGATTCAAAGATAAGCGACCTGGATATGCAAATGGATGTACTCAATAATATTGAAAAATATGTTATACGCCGCAATAATTCGAATGACCAGATACCGGCCACTTTAGGATTAGTTGATCCTGTTTTAACCGGCCTTTTAAACCAGCTTTTCCAGGCAGAATTTGAGTTACAGAAACTGCAGCAAACATCCGGAAGCAAGAATCCGAATATTGATGTTCTGCAAGCTACTATTGATAAATTAAAGCCAAGTATCCTGGCGAGTATAAAAAATTTAAAGGCTGGGATCCAGGTAAGTAAACAGAGCCTGCAATCTAATAATGATAAACTAAATGGGGTTTTTAATAAAATACCTGTAAAAGAAAGGCAGATGTTGGATATCAGCCGTCAGCAGGAAATAAAAAGTGGAATTTATACTTTTCTTTTGCAAAAGAGGGAAGAGGCGGCAATCACTGCGGCAGGAATAGTAGCAAACTATCGTATTTTAGATAAACCCGAATTGGCCGGATTAGTAGAACCTGAAGCTGTAAGAATATATATCTGGTATATTTTAATTGCTCTTGTTCTGATATCATTCTTTGTTTATTTAAAGGAATTTTCCAGCACTAAATTGAAATTTAAATCACAAATTGAGAGCCGTACACAAGTTCCTATCATTGCAGAAGTCGCATATCAACCCAACAAAAAAAATACACCCATAGTTGTAGAAGAAGGTAAGCGTACTTTGATTGCTGAAGAATTCAGAGAATTAAGAACAAATTTAAATTATATCACCTTCAATTCTAAGAATAAAAGTAAAGTCATATTGATAACTTCTTCTATACCTAATGAAGGAAAAAGCTTTGTAGCCATAAATACTTCCATTAGTTTATGCCTTACCGGAAGCAAAGTCGTTTTGTTGGAATTTGACCTTCGCAAGCCAAAGATTAGCAAAGAACTTAACATTGAAAGAAATCCTGGATTGAGTACTTTTCTAATAGGTAAAGCAACCGGAAATGAAATTGTTCAGCAAATCCCCCATATTCCCAATTTTAGCATTGTTCCTTCGGGGCCTATTCCTCCTAATCCTTCTGAATTAATTAGTTCCGATCGTTTAACTGAACTTTTTGATTATTTAAGAATGCATTATGATTATATCATAATTGATTCACCTCCCATAGGGGCAGTTACAGATGCCAAAATACTTGCCGGCGTTGCTGATGCCACACTGTATATTGTCAGACAAAATTATACACACAGTTCATTCCTTATGTTGATTGAGGAAATCAATAAGAAAAAAATTCTCCCGAATTTCAATATTGTTTTTAACGGAATAAAGGTAAAATCAATCCCTGGTTATATTTATGGCACTTCTTATGGATATGGATATAGGTATGGGTATGGACATACTTATGGATATGGATATTCAGATGATGAAAAATCAAAACACTGGTGGAAATTTTGGTAAATAAATATTTATAGACTTATAATCCCGAATCCTTTAAAATTTAATTATGAATTACACAAAACCAATAGTGATTGCAGAAATTGGTTGTAATCACATGGGACAATTTGAGATTGCCAAAGAACTTATTAAACTTGCCAAAGAATGTGGCGCTGATGTAGCTAAGTTTCAAAAAAGAAATAATAAAGAATTGCTCACTCCTGAACAATATAATGCGCCACATCCCAATGCCTGGAATTCTTATGGAGCCACTCATGGAGCGCACAGGGAATTTCTTGAGTTTGACGCCGCTCAACATGGTGAATTAAAAAAAATATGCTGAAAGTATATATATTGAATATTCGACTTCTGTGTGGGATTGTACCTCAGCAAATGAAATTATTTCTTTAAATCCAGTGCTGATAAAAGTTCCTTCTGCCTGCAATAATCATTTCGAAATGCTGAAATTATTAAGAGATGATTATAAGGGTGAAGTACATGTTTCTACTGGCATGACTACTAAAGATGAAATTGAGAAAATTGTCAATTTCTTTGAAGAGACTTATCAGGCAAAGGATAGATTAGTAGTATATAGCTGCACCTCTGGGTATCCTGTTCCGTTTCCTGATGTTTGTCTTTTGGAAATTAATAATTTAAAAGATCATTATGGATCGAGGGTTAGAAGCATCGGTTTTTAGGGGCACCACCTTGGAATTGTCGTAGATATTGCCGCTTATACATTGGGAGCTGTGTGAATTGAGAGGCATTTTACCAAAGACAGGTTGTGGAAAGGAACCGACCATGCGGCTTCTTTGGAGGTGCCGGGATTACAAAAATTAGTGAGAGACCTTCAACACACTTTTGAGGCCTTGTCTTACAAAAAGAGTGAGATATTGGATATTGAAAAAATGCAGTGGGATAAATTGGAGTTTCGTAAAAAGTAGTCCCTTTTCATCGTCATTATAAGGCGTAGGAACAAACCTTATATTTAAAAACAAACCTTATATTTAAAAAGGTAGTTCATTTCCGAAGCAATCTCATCAATTGTTAACCGTCATTGCGAGGCGCACATTCAGATTTTAAATAATAACGAACTTCACGCGCCGAAGCAATCTTACAAATTGGGAAAGAGATTTTCTTTTTATCATGATGCCTGCATTTTCAAACTCATGAGATTGCCACGTCGCTAACTACATCTTTCTAAAAGATAAAAATTAATAAGGCTCCTCGCAATGACGTACTGGACTTTTCACAATGTTGAAACTGAGAATGAATCCCTTCTCATCATCATTGCGAGGCGCATTTGCAAACTTCAAATTATGAAAAACTTCGCACGCAGAAGCAATCTCATCAATTGGAAAGAGGTTTTCTTTTTATGATGATGCCTGCATTTTCAACTCATGAGATTGCCACGTCGCTAAAAACCTCTTTTTAAAAGATAAAAATTAATAAGGCTCCTCGCAATGACGTACGGGAGAATGGGCCCTTCTCATCGTCATTGCGAGGCGCATGTGCAAACTTCAAATTATAATAAACTTCGCGCGCCGAAGCAATTTCTTCAATTGGAAGAAAGATTTTCTTTTTATGATGATGCCTGCATTTTCAACTTAGGAGATTGCCACGTCGCTAAAAACTTCTTTCTAAAAGATAAAAATTAATAAGGCTCCTCGCAATGACGTACGGGAATGGCTCCCCACAATAACATACAGGGTGCGGATAATTGCGCTAATTCCCTGCTACTTTAAAAAATAATTATTCTGAAAATTTTAGCCATTATACCTGCAAGAGGCCGCAGCAAAGGGTTAAAGAATAAAAATATTCTTCCACTGCTGGGGCATCCTTTAATTGCTTACAGCATCAAAGCAGGCCTTGATTCCGAAAGAATTAACAGGGTAATTGTTTCTACCGATTCTGAAGAGATTGCTAATGTGGCTAAGAATTATGGCGCGGAGGTTCCTTTCATGAGACCTGCTGAATTTGCGCAGGATATGAGCACCGACATGGAAGTATTTATTCATGTCTTTGACTGGCTAAAAAAAAATGAAAATTATGTCCCTGATATCATTGTACAACTACGGCCAACGTCTCCCGTTCGTTCTTCAAAAGAAATTGATTTGTGTATTGATAAATTGGTTTCATCTGATGCTGACAGCCTGCGCATTGTAACTCCGGCTCCCTGCACGCCATATAAAATGTGGGCGGTGAATGCCGATACTGAATTAATGCAACCCTTGCTCACTCTCAAGGATATAAAGGAGCCTTATAATGAGCCGAGGCAAAGATTGCCAAAAGTTTATTGGCAGGTGGGTATCCTGGATGTAATAAAAACAAGCACTATTTTAGATAAAAAATCTTTGAGTGGTGATAAAATATTATCACATATTGTCGCCAATGAACTTTCCGTTGATATAGACGATATTCATAGTTTTACAAAAGCTGCTGAAGTTATTTCAAAAAATGATTGCGTAAAATTTGATTCAGAATAAAAATATTCCGCTCCTGGTGGTTGGGGCCGGTTCTATTGGCGAAAGGCATATCGGAATTTTAAAAAAAATGGGTTATAAAAATATCCATGTTTTTAGACAACGTAATCTTCCTTTGAGAAATATTACCGAGGATACTGTTCACATTTTTACAGATTGGAACGAAATAAAAACTATCAGACCTTTAGCTGCTTTCATTTGTACGCCTACATCAAAACATCTTGCACAGGCTATTGATTGCGCAGGTATGGGAATTCATTTGCTGGTAGAAAAGCCTCTGGCTGAAAATATTTCGGGATTAAAGGAACTAAAAAAGGTCGTTGTTGAAAACAAGGTTTATTTACAGGTGGCCTATATGTTGCGCTTTCATCCTTTGATGCAAAAAATGAAAGAATATGTTGCCAGTAATATCTATGGAAATTTATTGAATTTTCAAACTTATTGGGGAGAATATTTACCCGACTGGCATCCATGGGAAAACTATCGAAAATCCTACGCTGCGAGACGAGAATTGGGTGGCGGCGCAGCGCTTACTTTGAGCCACGATATAGACCTGGTAATGTGGCTGACTAATAATGAAATCAGACAATACAATACTATAAAAAATTATCGCTCGTTATTAGAAGTAAACGTAGAATCCGCTGTGGATATAAATTTCCAATTTGAAAATGGAATTACCGGTCATAGTCATTTGAATTTTTTTGAAAAATCGCCCAAAAGAAATTACCGGTTTATTTTTGAAAATACATCTGTGGAAATAGACTATTTTAAAAATGGAATGAATATTTTTAATGCAGGTGAACATCAAACAATACGTGTAGAAAATTTTGATAGAAATCAAATGTTTGATGATCAATCTAATTTTTTTCTTTCTAAAATTGATGATTTTAATTTATCAGAAAGCATGAAGCAGATAGCCGATTCTGAAATGATCATTAAGATTTGTTGTCAGCAAACGAACAAATAATTGCATTTTTGATTTTAGCCACTAATTACACTAATTAATACGAATTATTTTTTTAAAAGTTTTATACCTGGACTCCCTCTCCATCGGAATTGTCCTCCTGAGTGGTTAATTTTTGCGTATCCCAAAAAAGTTCTTTGAAAATGACACGTAAAAGGGCGAATTTACAACTGCAAAAAAGGTAACTTATAGCAGCGTGGCAGTTGCTCCTTTAGTGTTTTTATATACCTGAACCTGAG
>DATKQQ010000191.1:0-3702 GCA_035532615.1 Hanamia sp. | reverse complement strand
ACAGGAGTAGCTAACTCTCTTCTAACCGGTGTCGCTGAACATCGTATTGCAAAAAGCCCCGGTCTTAAAGGATTCAGGGCTCTTTTATTTTTTTTCAAACCAGTCTGAAATTGGGGGGCTTTCTTCAATACGCATAATGTTGGCAGGCATTGTATAAAACAGGGAGATGCTGAAAACCCCACAGGAGAATGGAATACCCTGGATCTTTATTGCCATGGAGATACGAGTGTGCAGATGATAAATGGAAAAGTGATGATGGTATTGTATCATTCAAGCCAATGGGATAACGGCAAGGTGACACCGTTAGTAAAAGGAAAAATACAAATACAATCAGAAGGCGATGAAATTTATTATAAGGATATTATGATTGAATCTTTGGATGCAATTCCTGCTGAATTTTTAACTGCGAGATGAAACTGGGGTGCGGGCTATCAGCTTTGAGGTCGGGGGTGAGGCCAAAATCGTTCAGGCCATTGTTCCCCGCAATGACGGACAATTGGGACCTACGAAAATAAAAGGGGACTAAAGAAATACTTTAATTTTGAAAGACAAACGGAAAATAAAAACAATTAGTTTCTGAAAATTCGTCTCCCGGTTGGCGCTGGGGTGAGACTGACCTGCAATACAGAGCCGCATGGGGGCTAAATCAAAAATGATCACGGAAGTTGTAGCGGTACACTTTCCTTTTTGTAATTTGATACTGATAAATTCTATTTTTAAAATAATACATTGAAACGATTATTGCTGTCCACGCTGTTTTTGCTTTCAGGCATTTGCCTGTGGGCACAGGTTCTTGTTGGTCACGATGGATTGGTGTCATTATTCGGGAAGAAACCTTTTGAAAGCATCAGGGCTGATAACCATGATGTGGATGGTACCATAGATACAAAGACAGGAAACGTTGAATTCAAAGCGCTCGTAAAATCTTTTCATTTCAGAAAAAAATCAATGGAGCAGCCCTTCAATGAAAAATATATGGAATCAGACAAATATCCGAACGCAAGTTTTGTAGGGAAAATTCTAAACATGGCTGCTATTAATCTCAATAAGCCCGGAACCTATCCAATCATGGTCGAGGGCTATCTTACTATTCGTAATGTGCCCCAATGGGTTTCGCATCCGGCTACCTTAATAGTTACTAAAGATGAACTAATTGCAAAGTCTCAATTCACAGCAAAACCTGCGGATTATAAAATCAATGTGCCCAGGGTGCTTGGCAGAAGGGTGGTTACGGAAATCTATGTAGCGGTGGATATGAAGTTTAGTGTGCCGGCGGGGTTTTCCGGTATGCGAACATCGAATTAAAAATAACTTTCCGGGAACTCTGATGCTAATTTATCATGAATTGATTTTTCCTCAGCCTGATTTTTTTATACATCGGGGTTTCACGCTTTCCCACAAAGGGCGGGAGAATGAAAACCAAGATTAAACACAACCGATCTTAATTATTTCATTGCGTGACGGCAGGCTTGTTTATTGCCAAACCGTGGTGTATTGTGATATAAAATATTATTATTGTCCGACTAACTCAATGAAAACCGCACTGGTATTGACCTCACTCCCAACCCCCCAAAGGAGAGGGGCCGTGGAACTTAATGCCAGCAAGTGTTACATCGCT
This sequence comes from Hanamia sp., assembly GCA_035532615.1. GTDB lineage: Bacteria > Bacteroidota > Bacteroidia > Chitinophagales > Chitinophagaceae > Ginsengibacter. The sequence continues at coordinate 2,084 of DATKQQ010000191.1, read as the reverse complement.
TCAAGCATGCGGCACCATATATCGGTATCCACTAATTGAATCAATCCCACGAAGGCTAATAATTTTCTGAATCGCCTTAGAAATTCTTCTATGATCTCTTTGGTGTAAAACACTTTTCCGGCAGGCTTTATGTAGCCGATAAGCCAATTTCTGCGATACCGTCTTATAGTGCTTACACTTAAGCCAAGAAGTTTGGCTAGTGTCTTATCGGTGTAGAGTATGTTTTCTACATGGGGACCACTTGGTTTCTGTTGATCGTTTTGTTCGTTACTCATATATAGTTGGGTTTAGTGAGACTATATTGTTTGTAATTTTTCAAAACGGTTAGCGGGCTTTTTTCGAAAGCGCAAAATCAAATATATTCATTCATTCTTATAATGCCAAAGTTATATGAGTGTATTTTAAAATGGGGTACTGCTTTCTTTTTTTCAATTACAAAGAAGAAGGTTTTTTTATGGTAGAGTGAAGTAAGTAAATGTTTTCTCTTGTTGTCTTTGCGCATTGGTGACAGATAACTTTTGCGTAGCCAATTAAAACGCCTTCGGCATTTTTTATTTATAGCCACAAAGGCACCAAGACACGAAGGGTTTTTTTCTGCGGGAAAACAAATGATTACAAAGTTGATTTTATAACGGTGATGATGCGGCCACTGTTACACACACACAACCTTCGCTCTTTTCTTGCGCCAAAACGGAAATGCTTACCTATACAAATAAACTGTCCTTCCAAATATTTCTCCCCCGTAGAAAGAAAAATATCCTGAGCTAATTGCAATGTGGTGAGTTGAAGGTGATTTAAACAGACACTTTCCTTCATATCCAGAGCTAAAATTTTTAATTAGAATAGAGTCTGAACTTAACATATAAGTGAGCGTATCTAAAATTGAATTTTCGTTTTACATAATTACCATTTTGCCAAACCTAATATCTACAACTATCACGATGTCAGTGACAGGAATTGAAATACTGTAGTCAATTTCCAGGCTGTCATTTTTAATACAGAAATTTGGATACAACAGAGTAGCATATTTTTTTAAAGAACTATCAGGTAAAGTGTCAAAAGCTAATTTTGTAATCTGTTTTTTAAAGATAGTGTCTTTGCCGGAAAGCAGAATGTAGGGGCAGGTCGCGACCTGTCCCTACAACAGAAAATTTATATATGCTATTGGCACAGACGACATCAGCGGGTACTATTTTCAAACTAAAGACGGGGCCGCTTTCCTGTCTTATTGAGAGTCCTTACGATTCCAATGATGATAGATGTTGTTACGGAAAGAATGATTCCAATAACAATATATTTTAAATAAGGCTTTAAAAAAGGCATGGTACCTATAAGGTAACCTGCCATTACAAAACTTATTATCCAAAGTACAGAATCTATAAAGGTAAAAAGCATGAAACGGCGAAAATTGAGTTGTATCATTCCTGCCACTACCGGTGCAAATGTGCGGATGAGGGGGAAAAATAATCCTGCTGCGAGGGCTATATTTCCATATTTTTTGTAAAACGTTTCGGCAGCGTAAAGATGTTTTCTTTTAAAATACCAGGACTCTTTCTGCTTATAAATTATGGGGCCGGCTTTTAGTCCCAATCCATAACCGGTAATATTTCCCAAAAATGAAGCCATGGTGAGTACAACACATATGATAAAAATATTCCCGGGTAAATTGCCTGTTGCTATAAATACACCTGCGGTAAATAACAATCCGCCACCTGGAATAAAAAAACAAAAAAATAATTCCGTTTGGCAGAACACGCAGAGAAAAACCAGGAGCAGTCCTCCATACCGTATCAGCGATTCTGAGTCAAACATCATTACAAAAATTCCTCAAATGTAAAATTTATTTGAAACTCCCGGAAAATGGGGTAACGGCCATCCCTGAACTATTCAAAAGGCTTCTTTGGCAGAATGCTCCGCCTGGGAACGTCATTTGGGAGCTGTCATCCTGAGTGGTTAATTTTTGCGTATCCCAAAAAAGTTCTTTGAAAATGACACGTAAAAGGGCGAATTTACAACTGCAAAAAAGGTAACTTATAGCAGCGTGGCAGTTGCTCCTTTAGTGTTTTTATATACCTGAACCTGAG
>DATKQQ010000190.1:0-3905 GCA_035532615.1 Hanamia sp. | reverse complement strand
CTTTCAGTACATTCCAAAAGAAAGATCAACAGGTTCCTTTGATTTTATTGATAACAAAACTTTGAATCAGCAGGTGGGAACAAATATCCTGGATAGATTGAATGGAGTTGCCAGTGGTATTCTGTTTGACTATTCAAAATTCACCACACCACCTCAGAAAAATCTTAACCTGAGTGTACGGGGATTAAGCACTATCAATGGCCCGCAAGACCCGCTTATTGTTTTGGATAATTTTCCTTACGACGGCGACATTTCCAACATCAATCCTAATATGATAGAAAGTATCACCGTCCTTAAGGATGCAGCTGCTGCCTCCATCTGGGGTACACGGGCCGGAAATGGAGTAATTGTGATAACAACAAAACGCGGGCACTTTAATCAACCGGTAAGGGTGGATTTTAATTCCAATGTGCAGGTAGTTCAAAAGCCTGATTTGTTTTCACTGTCCCAGATGTCGTCCAGTGATTATATAAACGTGGAGGAAATGCTTTACAATAATGGATATTTTAACAGCGCAATTAATACCGGTTACGCTGCCCTCACACCAGTGGTAGATATTCTTTACAGGCGCGATAATGGATTATTAACCGCAGATGAAGCAACAGCAATGATCAATACCCTTCGGACACAGGATGTTCGTAACGACTATGATAAATATTTTTATCGCAACGGGGTAAATCAACAGTACTCTCTCAATTTATACGGAGGCAACCAAAATATTTCTTATATCGTTTCTGCAGGATTGGATAAAAATATCAGTGATCTGAATGCAGGTTACAACCGCCTGAATGTGCGGGCTGAAAATACGTATAAGCCGGTTAAGAATTTACAACTTACAATAGGTCTAACCTATACTGACAGTAGATCAACCAGTGGCAGGCCTGCTTACAATAGCATACTATCGGCCAACAGGTCAGTGCCTTATTTAAAATTTGCTGATAGCCAGGGCAACCCGCTTTCAGTAGCACAGAGTTATCGGGATGAATATACAGATACCGCTGGAGCGGGACAGTTATTAAACTGGAAATTTTATCCGTGGGAAGATTATAAACACAACACGACCAATACCGGGTTACAGGAACTACTGGCCGACATAGGAATACAATATCAAATTTTACCCGGGTTAACTGCTGACATAAAATATCAGTACGAAAAACAGGAATCCAACACCAGGAATTTACAGGATACTGCCAGTTATGAAGCAAGAAACCAGATCAATTCCTTTAGCCAGATTGAAGGATCACCGGGCATCGTAAATTATATTGTTCCATTAGGTAGCATCCTTAATTTATCCGATTCTTATATAGAATCTAACAATATCAGGGGCCAGCTTAGTTTTAATAAAACCTGGGATAAACATTCCGTTTCAGCTATTTTTGGTTCAGAAACCAGACAGGTAAAAAATACTACCAATGCAAATACAATTTACGGATATAATGACGACCTTCTTACTACATCAAATGTGGATTTCTTAAATGCCTATCCAAATTATGTAAATGGATACACTTCTTTTGTGAATAATGGTCTTTCCCTTTCACAAACATTAAATCGTTTTGTTTCATTTTACGGTAACGCTGCTTATACCTACAAAGAGAAATATACAATTTCGGCAAGTGCAAGAAAAGATGCATCAAATCTTTTTGGTGTAAATGCAAATGATAAATGGAAACCTTTTTGGTCAACCGGTTTTGGGTGGAATATTTCAAAAGAAAAGTTCTATAATGTTTCTTCGTTACCATACTTAAAATTAAGAGTATCCTATGGAATTAGCGGTAACGTAGATCAAACCAAATCTGCTGCAACTGTGCTTCAATACCTGGGTGCTGATCCTTATTCCAATTTGCCATTTGCTTTTATAACACAATATGCCAACCCAAATCTGACATGGGAAAAAGTGCACATCTTCAATATAGGGTTTGATTTTGGTGGGAAAAATCAATTTATTTCAGGAAGCCTTGAGTATTATATTAAAAAAGCCACCAACCTTTTTGGACCTTCTCCTTTGGATTATACCGCAGGCTTAAATGATATTTCCATAATAAAAAATGTAGCTGATATGCAGGCAAATGGGATTGACCTAAACCTTCAGACAATAAATGTCAATAAGGCATTACAATGGAAGACTAATTTTTATATCAGTTATTATGCCGATAAAACCACGAGGTATAATATGCCTCAGGGATTTATTTATAGCCCCGGCTACGGTACCGGGATATCTCCGATCGTTGGAAAGCCGCTCTATTCTATTCTCAGCTATAAAATGGCTGGCCTCAATCCTGAAACCGGTGATCCACAGGGCTATCTCAATAAACAAATAAGTGAAGATTACAATTCTATCATCAATTCTGCGACCAATGTTGATAGCCTTGTATATAACGGGCCTGCAACTCCGAGGTATTATGGCGCTGTAGGAAATACATTTACCTGGAAGGGAGTATCCCTCGGCATCAATATAATGTTCAAAATGGGATATTTCTTCAGGAAGCCTTCTATTAACTATAATACTCTTTTCAGTAATGGGGTGGGTAACGCTGATTTTGCAAAGCGGTGGCAAAAACCGGGTGATGAAAAATTTACCAATGTTCCTTCTATGATTTATCCGGACATCTCTTCGCGTGATAATTTTTATTTATTATCACAAAATACGGTTGACAAGGCAGATAATGTGCGTTTGCAATTTGTAAACCTAAGTTATGATTTCAGTAAGATTTTGACTTCAGCAGCTTTTTTTAAATCATTGCAGGTTTATATCAATGCCAGCAACCTTGGCATATTATGGCGGGCCAATAAGGATGGACTCGATCCTGAATATCCCTCATCCATTCCACCTTCAAAAACTTATACAATAGGGCTAAGAACAAATTTTTAAAACAAAAAATATATCAAAATGAAAAATATAACCATTTGGGTTTGCATTATTATTTATTCCTTTACTTTATGCTCTTGCAAAAAGTACCTCGATGCAAAACCAAATAAATCTTTGGAAATTCCTTCTTCTGTAAGCGACCTTCAGGCTTTATTGGATGATGAGTTTTATATGAATGGCCAGAATGGTGTTTCTTTTGGTGAGGCTTCTGCTGATAATTACTATTTGCAGGATGATTCATATGGTCAATTGGATCAGCAAAACAGGGATACTTATATCTGGAATAATAAAAATTATAGCAACTTCCCTAATGACTGGGCTTATCTTTATAATGTCGTGAATGTTGCTAATGTAGTATTAGACAATACCAATACCATTCAGGCAAATGCTCAAAACCAATCAGCCTGGAACAATGCAAAAGGATCAGCCCTTTTCTTTAGAGCGTATTCTTTTCTTCAGGGCGCATTTATATTCTGTAAAGCATATGATGAAAGGACTGCCGGTCAGGATTATGGAATGGCGCTCAGGCTTACTTCCGATTTTAATTTGCCTTCAACACGCTCAAATTTAAATGATACCTATAATAGAATAGTTGAAGATTTAAAAGGCGCAATCGTATTGTTGCCCGATTTGCCAATATATGATTTCAGGCCTTCAAAGGCATCTGCTTATGCATTGTTGGCGCGTACTTATTTGTCAATGAGTTCTTATGATAGTTGCTTGAAATATGCGAACCTGTCTTTACAAATTAAAAGTGATCTTATGGATTACAATACTTTATCAGTAAATGACGATTATCCATTTACCAGGTTCAATGAAGAAGTATTGTTTGACAATGTAATCGCGCAAGCCAACTACTTTGCCTTCGATCCATACTACGCAAGGATTGATTCAGTATTATATAACTAAAGTTTCGGTGTTGATAAAATGTTGGTAAACAGATAAATATATTTTAAAATAAAGTTGCATAAGTAGAGATAAATTGTTAATTTTGAGTGAGTTATAAACAAAAAACAACAACTCATACTTATGCAACAGT
>DATKQQ010000189.1:0-4231 GCA_035532615.1 Hanamia sp. | reverse complement strand
AAATAAAAGATTGCGGCTGTATTCCACCTGGTAGATTGAATACTGGTAGTTCAGATGGGTTTTTTCCTGTTCATCGTAATCTATCCCAAACCACAGACAACTTCTAATCCAGTGCTCGCAAACACTTTTAAGTTGCCCTATTCCCCATAATTGTAAGCTCTAATTGATATTTTATTTTATTTCATTTACTTTTTCCTGCAATTCTTTTTCAAATCCTTGAACTACATTTAAGCATCCTTCAAAAAATTCATTTAATTCATAATTTTCTTTTTCGGCTTTCTTAAATTCCCTGAAAAAATAATTATCCAAGTGTTCCTTTATATTCTCTTTTAAATAACCTTTTAATACAATTTCTAAATAGTTCATTGTCTTTTATGCTTTGTCTTTATGCGGTATGCAAAAATATTTCGGCCGGTAAATGAAAATAATCTTTTAAACGTTGTGCCATTTTTAAGGTTATTTCCCTTCGCCCGGATAGAATAGATGAAACATGCCCTTTGCTACCAATAATAGGTTCAAGGTCTTTGGCCTTCATGCCTCTTTCTGTCATTTTTTCTTTTATAACTTCCAATACATCTATTTCAGGCATTTTTACAGTCCTGTCCTCATAATCTTTTATCAATAGCAGCAATACTCCCAGTTCGTCATCTTCTGGGGTATTTGGTTCAGCGTGGAAAATTTCCATTGCCCACTTTACTGCTTTTTTATGTTCTCTTTCTGTTTTTATTACTTTCCAGTTCATTGCTGTATGTTTTATAAATTAAGATTATAGGGTATTGTTGCCACGTTTATTTTATCATATTCTTTGTGTGTTCCAAACCAAATGATATAAGAAGCCTTTCTTCTGAAATTGACCGAAACAATAAGCCTGTATTCATTCCCTTTTATATTAAAAACCACTCTTTGATTGTTCACTATACTTGCATTACCATATACTCCTTTCAATTCATTGAAATTGGTAAACTCATGTTTTAGCAATTCATTGTACCATGTAAGTAACTGGTTTTTTGCGTTAGGGTATTTTTCAGTATAATAAACAACCGTTTTCCGGTTAATAATATTCATAAGCAAAGGTAATAATAAGTTTTCAATTTGCAAACCTGAATAATTATAGATCAAAATTCAGTTTATCCGTTGCAGCTTCTTTCATTTCCTGAGATGGTTTTACATAGCGCTGGGTATGCTTCATGCTGGAAAGACAAGTGCTTATTTCATTGCATAATCCCGAAACAATTGAGCAATTGATTACCGAAACCATAAATAAAAATCCACAAACAAAAAACCAATTATATCATTTACTTGAAACTCTTCCTTAAATGATAATCAAAAGCCTTACAAGAAGATCGGGTACCCGCCAGTTATTAAATTATCTTTTTAAAAAAGAAGAAAAACTTTTTACAAATAAACAAAAGCCAATTGTGATACGGCATAATGTGCGTACCCGGACAATAGATAAAATGGCAAAGGAATTTGATAAGAATGAAACGTATCGTTTAAGAAAACGGATTGACAATGTAAAGGTCTACCACACTATACTTTCATTCAGTAATAAGGACAAAGAACTTATTACCGAAAAGATGATTAAGGATATTGCAAAGCAATACATGAAACTCAGGGAGGATAAAAATCTTTTTGTCGGAACAGCGCATTTTGATAAGGAGCATATTCATATACATTTGGTAATGTCGGGTACAAAATACTTGACCGGTGAAAGTAATAGACAGTCGAGGGCTTCTTTTCATCAACTAAAACTTTCGATGGACGAGTACCAGCGAAAAAAATTCCCCGAACTTATTAATAGTCTTCCAAGACATGGAAGATCAAAAGAAAAAATGACAGAAAAAAATATACAAATAAATAGGGCTGGTTGTCGTTTGTCTCAAAAAGAAACCCTGATGAAAACCATTGAATCAGTTTATGCAAAATCAAAATCATTAGATGACTTTCTTAGCAAATTGAGATCACACGGACATGAGCCCTATTACAGAGGAAAAGATAAAAGATTACAGGGAATTAAATTTGAGGGAGACCGAAAATTCCGGTTAACTACCATTGGATACCAGGAGAAAGTTGCACAACTTTCTGCAAAGCAAATTAAAGAAGAAAAAACATTATCAGAACTTAGAGACCTTCGCGAGAGCCGTACTTCAGGACGGGAACAAAGTGATTCACGGGAATCAATAAGTTCTGAAAAAGATATTGAAGAAAAGGATGAAGGAGTTGAACGAATTCCGGGTGATGATATAGAGAAGGAAAATCAAATGGAAGAGGACAACGAACAAATAACAGACGATAATGACGATTTAGCGTAAGACAATAAATCGTATTTACATTCCAATTTTCTAAGAGGGGTACGGGGCAAGCTTCCCCGCAAGATTGCATCTCGCCATGAAAGGCAGATTGATAAATCGCCATGGCGAGATGCAATCTTGTAAACTGTCTTAATTCTGTATTTTCTTATCTAAATTTCGGGTTTCTTGTATTTGTTTTTACAAATATGTGTCAATTATTATTGCCACTCCATGATCAATTTTTTGACCTGAATTTCGTATCTTCGATGAGTGGAAAAACAGCAGAAAATATTAGTCGACATTGAGATTGACAAGCTAACAAACTCGATTGAAAATACAGTTTCGGGTGATATTTTTGACACTGAGATTATTCAACTATTTACCAAAGACAACAAACAAATAAATAAAGCAGATTGGTTATTCAACTGGCAAGAACAAATTAAACTCGCCAGCCGGGAAACATACAAGCTTGTAATCAAGGACAATCCTAAAATTATTCAGTGACTAATTAGTTTAAGCGACCAAGGCGACCACATTTATATGCATCTAATTGAAAGTGCAAAGTTCAACAAAGGGACGCATAAACTTTACGCTGGAATTCCGGGAAACTTAGTTGCTTTTGCTTGCAAACTTTCCTTTGAGAAAGGTTATGACGGCTATCTTGCTTTTGATGCCAAGACCGCTTTGATTAAACATTATCAAGAGAGCCTTTTTGCCACTCATTTCAAAGGAACAAAAATGATGATTGAAACTCCGGCAGCAAATAGATTAATTAATCAGTATTTTAAAAAATAAAACAATGGGACTTATCAGAGAACCAAAAAATGTTGACTTCTATGTTCTGGACAAACCATGGACTGACAAAGAACGAAAAGAGTTCAGTGCATTTATCGAGTTGCGGAAAGAACAGCGAAAAAAACGTAGCTCCCGAAAGGCGCAAACAGCAGGAAGAAAAGTTGTTGCATGACTCAAACGGTTTTGTTATTGGCAGCGATACGCCTACCACTTTTTGCCACCCTTGATCATTTTTTTTCTTGCCACACCCACATTGGTTTATAAGCGGGTATGTCAAGAAAAAAATGCTGCGCTCATATTTTAGAAGTTCGGGAAATTTTCCTGAGGCGGGTAGACGATTATTCTCTTTCAAGATCCCTATCCTGGTCTTTAGATTTGGTTCTGAGACGAGTTAAATCATCTAAATGAGTTCGTGATTTTTCCAATTCAAATTCCTCTTTCCCTGAAACAATACCTTGAACATAATCATTTTTTGAATTAATATCTTTTACGATTTTGGATAATAAGCCTGGTTCATATTTAGCCAAAGTATATCCGTGATTAAACCCTTTTATAAATTTTATTTCTTTATTCATCGTTTTAAATTAAAATGTTTCTCTTGAATGTTTTTCCAAATATTCATAGATAGAATCTAAATCGTAAAGAATTAGCTTTTTTTCAGGTTGGGAAAATCGAATTTTTCCTTCATCTCGTAATTTTTGTAAGGTGGTCTTGCTGGTAATGCAAAGCATCCGCATAGCTTCTTCTCCCGAAATCCACTTGTCTTCTTTTATACCTTTTTTTCATTTATGCGTTGAACGACTTGTTCAACAAGAGCATAAAAAGCCTCATCTTCTAAACAAATTACTTGCATTAAAAGGAATTCAGTGATGTTAAATGTAAGAAAATTGAATTAAATCCAAATTTATTTTCTTTATATCTTTATAAACAAACGAATTTATGTTTTGCAGAATAATTTATGATATAGGTATATACGCTTAGGCCGCCCAAGAGGGAAAAAAGAGCTAATTTAGCTCAATGGATAAAAAGTTTAGGTTTGTAGGTGTGAATTCTATAAAATTTAACCGGCACTTTAAAGACGACGCAAGTTGTTATGAATATTTAGCTTCAATAAAATGGACTGATGAAACCTTTGAGTGTAAGAA
>DATKQQ010000188.1:0-5056 GCA_035532615.1 Hanamia sp. | reverse complement strand
TCTGATCAACGATTCACCTAACCTGTCATCTTTTTTAAATTCCCAATCTATTTCTGATAACTTTTGAATACTTTTGGACTGTTGCATAAGTATGAGTTGTTGTTTTTTGTTTATAACTCACTCAAAATTAACAATTTATCTATACTTATGCAACTTTATTTTAAAATATATTTATCTGTTTACCAACATTTTATCAACACCGAAACTTTAGTTATTAATGCAGTGCCATTACAGGGTAATCGCTTTGTAATACCAATTGTTTGGTATGGCTATTATGAATGAGGCTTTCAAAAAAGTTACGCTGCTTTGCCAATACCATCAGCAAATCCAAATTATTTTTTTCTGCAAAACGAATGATTTCTTCATTAGTATTTTTATCAGCAATAAAATGAAAAGTTGGTTTTACCAGCTTCAGTAATTTTTCAATTTTTATTGATTCCACAACATTGTCTGTTTGATAAGCATGAGGCTTACCAATATTAATTATGTCCAGTTCGGGGTTAAAATCATTCGCTATTTTTCTTCTTTGTTTTACATGCCTTTGGTCAGGAGCTTCATCCAAATCCCAGGCCAACCCAATTTTTTTCAGAGAAGAAAACTTTGTGTAAACAGGTACTGTAATTAATGGCCACTCCAGGTTTTTAATAGCTTGAATGGAATTACTACCAAAAAAGAACGGCTCGGAAGCTTTTTTTACCCTGGCTTCTCATAATTACAGTATATGTCTTAATGAATTCGCAAACTGCTTTTAATTCAACAATAAACGTACCTGTCCTGACTTCATTTTTGATGCTTATTTTGTTTTTTGTTTTTCCCCAAAAATCATTTTTAAGTTGGTTCATTTGTTTTTCAACATCCTGTCTCATTTCTTTTTATCTCCATTAGTTCAGTCAAAGTAGCTTTTTCATAAAAACAAAATCAAAATATCTCTGGAAAATATTTAATAAGGATAAATCCTATTTTTCAGAAACGCTACCTCACTCATCAAAACACGGACCAATCTCATCTCTCATGCTGACCATTATCCTTTTTTGAGAGAGCAATTCAAAATAGTTTTGAGCCTGAAATAATTATTGTGAACTTTTAAAAAAGGAACTCTTTATAGCAGATGGCATTTTTAATTATTCTTACCAGAGGAAAGAGGCGCCTAACACTTTAAAATTTTTAATTCAACCAATAAAAGAAATAATTGTGCATTCAGATACAGCGATACCTATACCGAATCCAAAAGTTAATTTATTAATTAATCAATTCCGGCGTGAAAATGAAAGCTGGAAACTAGCGCTCGCATTTTTAATTGAAGAAGATATTATTTTGAAAGCCGGGATCTCTGAGATTTTAAAAAATATGACTCAAACTGATGAAGACATATTGAAGAGGTTGGAGCATTTCCACAATCGTTTAATAAAAGAGAACGACACGGTCAGGTTGCTACGAACAGCTGTGAATGATACGGGAATAAAATTGAATCGGGATTTTTATTTTGAGGCCTATTTTTTAAATAGTATAATTAACCTTCAAAGTAAATTAAGAAAAGAAATTGAAAAGGCAGAGTTGGATTTTCTGGAACTAAAATTTGATTTCAATGATTACATTCCTGGCATTTTTCAAAATGAATTCTAAAAAGAGCAGCATTAAGAAGGGTACTCCGGAAATGAAATGACCTTCGTATTTCAAAACCTATTTGGGAATTTTTTAAGAATTTCTTATTAATTTTTAATTGATAAGATTTTCTAATTTTTTTGCGTTTAAAATAGTAATTACGCTTTCTTTGATGCCAATCAGATTCTCATTTTTAAAATCACCCAAAGTCCTTATGAGTGATTCAGTTGCAGTTCCTGCAATGGAAGCCAGGCTTTCCCTGGTGATATCTATCTGAAAGCGTTCAGTATTAGCAGAATTGTATTTTTTATTTAAAGTAACTAATGCTTCGGCTACTTTTTTTCTTAGTGAGTTATAAGCCATTCCTAATAATTGTTCTTCTTTTTCAGAAATATTCTTTGCTAAAAGCTGAATAAATTTGCGGCTAACTTCCCTGTTGTTGTTGATCAATAGTTCGAAATCTTCTTTTGGAATTATTGCCAGTTGAGTATCTTCCATCGCAATTGCTGTTTCCTGGTAATTGGTTTGTTCCAGTAAAGCGGTATGCCCCAGGAAATCATTTTCATTATATAATCCTACAACAAGTTCTTTGCCATTATCATTAGTTTTAAATGTTTTTATTTTCCCTTTTTGCACATAATATAATGCAGTGGGACGGTTTCCCTCAGAGTAAACCCTTTGTTTTTTCTTGTAATAATTGATGCTGCAATTATCAGTTAAATCCTTTAAAGCATCTCCGCTGCTTACTCTTATCAATTCCTGCAATTCCTGTAAATCTCCTTTAAATTGTTTTTCTATTAATTCAATTTTTTTAAGTCTGCTTTCTACAGCGCTTAATAATTCAATACCGGTAAATGGTTTGGTAATATAATCGTCAGCACCGGATTCCATTCCTTTGCGCAAATCTTTATATTCGGTTTTAGCGGTAAGAAAAATAAAGGGTTTGTTTCTTGTAGAAGGATTTTTTTGAAGCAAATACAATACGCCATACCCATCCAAATCGGGCATCATTACGTCGCATATTATTAAATCGGGATCTTCCTGCAAAGCCATTTCCACACCAACTTTCCCGTTTTCGGCGGTAAAAACTTTGTAGTTAGCCAATTCAAGTATTTCGGCTGTATTTTCACGGAGGTCATCACTATCATCAATTAGTAATATCTTTTTCATTTGAAATTATTTTTTGTTTGTAATTGGCCTGTTACCCTTGACCATAATCCGGAAACTCCTGGATGATATTTTATTTAGTCACCCCTCTTTGGATTGCTTACTATCACAGCCGGTTCATCAAATATTTTTTTTGTAAAAACTTCTTACTAAAAAAATTATTTACAGACTCCTCATTTGAATCTTTATTAAAAACTCAGTTCCTTTTCCAGGCTCACTTTTACATTCTACTTTACCATTCATCAATCCTGTGTATTTCTGCACTATATACAGTCCAAGTCCTGTTCCCTGGATATCGGCAGCATATTTACTTCTGTAAAAACGTTCAAACAAATGTTGCTGATCTTCTTTGGATATTCCCATTCCCTGGTCTTTAACAATTATTTCCAGTTCCGAATCTGATATTTTTGATTCTATCAGGATGGCAATATTTTCCGGTGAAAATTTAATGGCATTTGATAAAAGATTCATCACGATGTGTGTCAACATGGAAGGATCTAGCCCTACCCGATCTTTTCCAAAATGATTATAAATAATTCGCTGACCCTTTTTCAGAATGCTTTTTATTTCTTCGATATTATTTTCTATGTGTTCTTTTATATTAAAAAGATTAAATTTTGGAGATACTTTTCCTTCTTCGATTTTTCCTACATTCAGCAGATCGTCCAGCATATCAGTAAGCAGATTTACAGATGAAACGATCCGGTTAATATGTTTTTCTCTATTGGGCTGTTCGTCGGTTTGAGTGTATTTCTGAAGTAGATAGGTAGAAGATAATACGGTGCTAAGTGGCGTTCTAAACTCATGTGAAGCAATAGAAACAAATCGTGACTTCATTTCATTTAATTCTATTTCCCTGGCAAGCGCTTTTTTTAATTCCTCTTCCGTTTTTTTTGTTTCAGAAACATCTACTGCAACTCCTAAAAATCCGGTAATTTTATTTTGGTTATTTCTCAAAGCGGTAATGGAAAGTGATACCGGAAACCGGGTGCCATCTTTCTTTACATAGATCCATTCATTTTTATTGATTAGGTTTTCTTTGGATTTTGCGACATAGACTTCAAACCCCGGAGAAATATTTTTTCCCAATTCTTTTGAATATTTCAAAGCGCCTTTTCGGGTTTCCTCTTCATCATGAAAAATTAAAGGACTACATTTTCCAATAACTTCATCAGCCTTATAACCCAATTGGTCTTCTGCAGCCTGGTTAAATAATGTGATAAGACCATTTTGATCGGTAGCAATGATGATAGCTCCCGAAGAATCAAGCACTGCTTTTTGATACTGCATCACCTTTTCAAGTTCGGCTTTGGCCTTTTCAGTTTCCATTATTTGTTCTTCCAGCCTCGCAATGGTAATATCCAATTCATCAGTTCTTTCCTTTACTTTTAATTCCAACTGAACATTGAGATTTCTTATTTCATCTTCACCTTTTTTTCGAATTGTAATATCATTGATAAATAAAATTGCAAAATTTTCACTGGCATTTCTAAACTTGCCTATACTGACCTCCGCAGGGAATTCGGTTCCTTCTTTTGTAACGGCACACAGTTCCATCCTGAAATCTGTGGAAAGATTTTCAGGATCGGCAAAATAATTTGCAAGATGCAATTTGTATTTTTCCTGGGAAGAAGAAGGTATTAATGCCTCAATATTAGTGCCCAACAACTCTTTCTTTTTATAACCGAATAAATGTAAAGTAGAATTGTTCATCAAAACTATCCTGAATTCGCGATTTAAGATTATTACCCCAATTGATGCATAGTCCATTAAAGCACCAAAACGTTGCTTCTCTTTCATGAGACTTGCTGTATCCGACTTTGTGATATCATTTTTTTCAATCTGCAACAGGCGGTAATCCTCACCTTTTGAAGAAAAAGAAGTCAGCTGCATGTATCCCCAGAATGATTTACCCTTTCTGGTAACAAATTCAATTTCATCAGTAAAATATCCTTTTGAATTAATATTCTTATCAATCATTTGCAGCATTTTCTGGTCCGGAATTCTTTTTCTTAAATCCGAAGTATCCTTATCAAGCAGATCATCAGAATTATCATACCCGAATAATTTAGCCCCCATTTCATTTACGAATAATATCTTTCTGGCTTTAACGCTAACTACTGCAATAAAGTCAAATATCTTCTCCGAAATTTCACGAAGAAGTATTTTTTGAAATTCAACCTGGTTGTAGATTTCTGTTTCGGGCATGATTTATATCCTTTAAAATATTTTGGAAAACACGAAATGTATTTTCCTTATAATCATACCTGCAATATTATTTTTATAA
>DATKQQ010000187.1:0-35509 GCA_035532615.1 Hanamia sp. | reverse complement strand
CAAAGGTTTCATCAGTCCATTTTATTGAAGCTAAATATTCATAACAACTTGCGTCGTCTTTAAAGTGCCGGTTAAATTTTATAGAATTCACACCTACAAACCTAAACTTTTTATCCATTGAGCTAAATTAGCTCTTTTTTTCCTCTTGGGCGGCCTAAGCGTATATTCCTATAATTGAAAATAGAAACAGGATACATTTTTAGAACGGGTATCTTTTAAAAAACAAAGTATTTTCTGTCCCAAAAAAATGGCCAGTGATAAAAATCACCGGCCTTGCTTACCTCTGAAACCACAAGAAAAATTTATAATACTTTTCTTGAGAAAAACATAAAGGGGTATTACATTGAAAATTTATATAATAAAATATAATACTAATAAAATAATAATAGTTATTGGTGATGTAGGTCTTTATTAAAATAGGAAAAGGAAAGAAAAGATGGACTGCTAAATTAGCAAATAATTATTAATATAAACAATTTTTCTGACTGTTAATTTGAAATTTTTTTTAATTCTTTAAATGCTAACTGGTCAATTTTTTTTATTTTATAATCATACCACCACTTTGGAGCTGTTTTTTTCAAGAGGGTATCTATACTTCTCATACCAAATAGATTCCATACGCCATGGGCTTTCCCGGAAAGAGAACTTTGCATTGCTCTCAGGCTCATTGCAAAACCACTATCAATATACTCCATGTGATGCCAATATCCGGCAGGCATAAACAATGTATCACCAGGATTTAAAATCAGGTCATATCCTTCAGCATATTTTAAAGCAGGGAATTTTTCATAATCGGGAGTACCATTATTTCTACTATAATTAGAAAAATCTGCCAGGCTCAGAACTTCAAATGGTTTCCTGTATAATTTATGCTGTTCTTCATGTCGGAACAATAAAACTCTTTTACGCCCTGCAAACTGGGTATGCAAAATATGTGAAAGGTCTATATCAAAATGCATGTGAGTAATCGAAGATGCTCCTCCTGTAAAGAGCATAGGATACTTTTTTACAAACCCTTTCATTAAATGCTCAGGCCACGTAAAATCATTAATAAGTTGAGGGGCGTGATCAAAAATATTAAAAAGAAAAATTCTCCATGCAGCCGGCCCTTTCTGTATCATATCTACATATTCTCCAAAAGTCTTATAATCATCGGCAGTATTTATGGGCGTATAAGCATCACTTTTTACATTGTTATAAAGTCCCACTTTTGTATCGCCAACGATTTCTTTAAAATAATTCCAGTTCCATTTTTTATAGGCGGGCCATTCCTTTGCCAATTCCGTTATCACCAATGGCTTTTCAGGGATATAATATTTATTTTTAAAATCGGCAGGTGAAATATTCTCTACAGTATCTATCGGATGTAATTGCATATACAAATATTTTGCGCTGCGAAATTAGGCATTATTCAATTTTTGAACGGTTGAAAATTCTTAATAGCAAGATAAAGTTGTAAATAATATTCCAAAAACGTAATAATGAAAACTCATTGTTGACGTACCTTCACAGCCATTTTAAAAATTAAACAATTGGCGTTACATTTTCATAAACTCATAGTAAAAGATATAAAAAATGAAACCCCTGATTGTGTATCTATCGCATTTGATATTCCGATCGAATTAAAAAATGATTTTCATTTTACACAGGGTCAAAATATTACCGTAAAATTCGTCTCAGAGGGTGAGGAGTTCAGAAGGTCTTATTCTATTTGCAGTTCCCCTTTAGAAAACGAATTAAGGATTGCTGTAAAAAAAGTAGCCAATGGTTTATTTTCAACTTATGCTAATGAAAAATTGAAGCCGGGAGATATGATGGAAGTATTGCCTCCTACCGGCACATTTTTCACCGAAGTGAACCCTGCAAATAGAAAGGATTATGTTTTTTTCGCCGCTGGAAGTGGAATCACACCGGTAATTTCAATTATAAAAACCATTTTACTTACTGAACCTCACAGCAGTATTACCCTCGTTTATGGCAATAAAAATGTACAATCAATTATTTTTAGGGAAGTAATTGAAGCTCTGAAAGACAGGTTCCTGAAAAGATTCAGGGTCTTTCATATTTTAAGCAGAGAAAAAACCGAAACAGATTTTAATTATGGAAGGATAGATGTTTCAAAATGTAACCATCTTTCCAAACTAATCAATTTTGATATTATTGACGATTTCTTCATTTGCGGGCCTGAACAAATGATCTTTACCATTAAAGATTTTTTGGAAGGATGGGGAACCGAACCCAAAAATATTCATTTCGAATTATTCACAACTCCTGTTAGAAAAATTACAACCCCACCACCTAAGACCAAATTGGTTAAAGAAGACGGAAGCGATATTACCGTAAAAATTGATGGTCGTAGTTTTGATTTTAAACTGCGCTTTGATGGTGATGTTATTTTAGATGCGGCTTTGGCAGAGGGAGCTGATCTCCCTTTTGCTTGTAAAGGAGGCGTTTGCTGCACTTGCAAAGCCAAATTGCTTGAAGGCGAAGTAGAAATGGAAGCCAATTATGGCCTGGAAAAAAGCGAGGTAAAAGCAGGATTCATATTAACCTGCCAATCCCACCCCCGAAGCAAAAAAGTAGTGGTGGATTATGATGCTACTTAAAAGCTATTCTCTTTTTTATTTTCAATTTTACAAAAGCGTTCTTGCCCTATCTCATATTTAACTACAATAGTAGCGTATTATCTAACTGAATGAGTAACTTTGAGAATAAAGATTTCAGAATATGGACAACCAAAAATTATTAGAAATTTTTGACGATAAAATAGAGCAGGAATTAAAGATAGAGCCTAAAGACTGGATGCCTGATGATTATCGCAAAACTTTGATAAGGCAAATAAGCCAGCACGCCCATAGCGAAATCGTAGGCATGTTGCCCGAAGCCAACTGGATCACCAGGGCACCATCGTTAAGAAGAAAAGCTATTTTGCTAGCCAAAGTGCAGGATGAAGCGGGACATGGCTTGTATCTATATTGTGCCGCAGAAACTTTAAACATTTCGCGCGATGAAATGACTGAACAATTACTAACCGGTAAAGCCAAATATTCTTCCATTTTTAATTATCCCACTCTTTCGTGGGCAGATATGGGAGCTATCGGATGGCTGGTAGATGGCGCTGCCATTATGAACCAGGTTCCACTTTGCCGCGCTTCTTTCGCACCTTATGCAAGAGGAATGGTACGTATTTGCAAAGAAGAAAGTTTTCATCAGCGACAGGGCTACGAAATATTACTAACGCTTTGCCGCGGTAGTAAAGAGCAAAAAGCTATGGCACAGGATGCGCTCAATCGCTGGTGGTGGCCCAGCCTTATGATGTTTGGTCCCAATGATGATGATTCGCCACATACGGCGCAAAGCATGAAGTGGAAAATTAAAAGATTTACCAATGATGAATTAAGACAAAAATTTGTTGACATCTGCAAAGAACAGGCGGACATTTTAGGTATTACCATTCCGGATCCTGATTTGAAATGGAATAAAGAAAGAGCGCACTACGACTTTGGTGAAATAAATTGGGACGAATTTTGGAATGTGGTAAAAGGAAACGGCCCTTGTAATAAAGAACGATTAGATGCAAGAATTAAGGCACATAGAGATGGTGCCTGGGTAAGAGAGGCCTCAATAGCTCATGCTAAGAAGAAAAAACTCAAAACTCAGAAAGAGGCTTTGAATGAACTTTAGAAGTTTGCGATTGCTTGAGGTCGCAATTTGCGACCTCAAACAAAACAGGGCAATGAGAGTTTTATTTTTTTAAGATCACAAACTGTGACCTTAGAAAACCTGATTCTTTTTTAAGTCTAAAAAATAGAAATTGCTGTTATTTGTTTGTTTGTTGTATAAATCTTAATCAAAATCAAAAATCCCTTTCTTTCAAAGAAAAAATTCTGAGCCTGCTATGCAACTAACTGTTATCCAAAATAAAATATATGAAATTCGTGGTCAAAAGGTAATGCTTGATTTTGACCTCGATGAAATGTATGAAGTAGAAACGAAAGTTCTTAATCAAGCTGTCAAAAGAAACGCGAATCGCTTCCCTAAGGATTTCATGTTTATCCTTACTCAGAAAGAGTTTCAGAGTTTGAGGTCACAATCTGTGACCTCAAACAGAGGTGGAACAAGATATCTTCCATCTGCCTTTACGGAACAGGGCGTGGCCATGCTTTCAAGTGTACTAAACAGCGAAAAAGCGATTGAGGTAAATATAATTATCATCAGGACTTTTGTGTTAATTCGTGAATTTGCATTAACATATAAAGATTTACGTCAAAAAATAAGTAAATTAGAAAAGAAATATAATAGCAATTTCAAAGAGATTTTTAATGCTTAAAATTTACTATTAACCGACAAACAACAACAGGAAGATTTTGCAAAAAGAGAACGCATAGGTTTTAGAAAGGATAAAGCAGTAGATAATTCTAAATAAAATTTGCAAAATTTACTTTTTAGAAAACAATACAAAATGAACAATCAAGCAGAGCCTCTTTGGGAAGTTTTTATCCGCAGCAAGCAAGGGCTTGAACACAAACATGCTGGAAGTTTGCACGCCGCTGATGCGAAAATGGCGATTGAGAACGCACGTGATGTTTATACCCGTCGCATGGAAGGTGTGAGCATTTGGGTTGTCGAATCAAAATATATTCACGCTACAAATCCCGATGATGCTGAAAGTCTTTTCGATCCAGCCAATGATAAAATTTATCGTCATCCCACTTTTTATAATTTACCGGATGAACTAAAATATATGTGAGTCTGCCAATTTTTGATAAGAAGATTAACAACAAAGTATGTCACCAAATAATGGTAAAAACGATTTATTTAATTATGTCCTTCATTTAGCGGATAGTTCATTAATTATGGGGCATCGACTGAGTGAGTGGACCGGTCACGGACCAATGCTGGAACAGGATATCGCCATCACTAATATTGCTTTAGATTTGATAGGACAGGCAAGAAACTTTTATCAATATGCAGCAGATATAATTAATCGAAATAATAAAGAGGAGAAAAATATTACTGAGGATAACCTTGCTTATTTAAGAGATGTCAATAATTTTAAAAACTTATTAATAACCGAACTCCCCAATGGTGATTGGGCAAAAACAATTGGAAAAATATTTTTTTTCAGTACCTGGCAATTTTATTACTACCAAAAATTGATGGATTCTGATGATAAGCAAATGGCTGCAATTGCAGAAAAATCTTTAAAAGAAGTTACCTATCATGTAAGATGGAGTAAAGAATGGGTGATAAGACTTGGAGATGGAACCGAAGAAAGTAAAAAAAGAATGGAAATGGCAATTCATGATTTGTGGCCTTATACCGGCGAAATGTTTTTGCTTAACGATACTAAAGGAATCGCATTTGAATCGAAAAATAAAGATCGTACGTACATTGACTTTACCCTCATTAAAAATGACTGGATTCAAAAAGTAAAAACTGTTTTAGACGAAGCGACACTATTATTACCAGAAGATACCTGGATGCACAGCGGCGAAAAAAAAGGAATACATACAGAACATTTAGGTTATATTCTTGCAGAAATGCAGTTTATGCAAAGAGCTTATCCGGGATTGGAATGGTAATAAAACTTTTTGAAGTATGAATCAAACATCTCAAAATATTATCTCTACTTCTTCAAAGGAAAAAACAATAAAAAAGGTATGGGATATTTTAAATACTGTAAACGATCCTGAAATTCCGGTATTATCGGTAATTGATTTGGGAATTGTAAGAGATATAAAAATTGATAACGAAATTGTAGAAGTCATTATCACACCTACATACAGCGGTTGTCCGGCAATGGATATGATAGGAATGAACATCAGAAAAGCGTTCTTGAAAAAAGGTTTTGAAAAAATAAAAATCTCTTATCAACTTTCTCCTGCATGGACAACAGACTGGATGTCAGAACAAGGAAATGCAAAATTGAAATCTTATGGAATAGCGCCGCCAACTTCAAAAACTTTTCATACAGATTACTTAAAAAATTTGCCGATTGAATGCCCTCACTGTCATTCAATGAACACAAAACTCATTAGCCAATTTGGTTCTACTGCCTGCAAAGCGCTTTATCAATGCGAAGATTGTGGTGAGCCTTTTGATTATTTTAAATGCCATTAAAAAATTATTTTTAAAACATTCCTATTGCACTCTTAAATTATATTATGTCTTCCGTTCTTTTTGAAATAAAAAACTCTATTGCATTTATCACATTGAATCGTCCTGAAAAATTCAATGCCTTCAATCGTGAAATGGCACTGGCTTTTCAGGGAAAATTGGATGAATGTGAAAAAAATATTTCTGTTCGTTGTGTTTGTATCACCGGTGCAGGAAAGGCTTTTTGCGCTGGTCAGGATCTGGAAGAAGTGGTTGATCCTAATGGGCCAGGGATGGGGAAAATTTTATCAGAACATTACAATCCTATTGTTAGAAGAATCAGGAATCTGAGTAAACCTGTGCTGGCTGTAGTAAATGGTGTTGCTGCCGGAGCCGGAGCCAATATTGCTTTGTGTTGTGATTTGGTAATAGCAACAGAATCTGCTTCATTCATACAAGCATTTAGTAAAATTGGATTGATACCTGATAGTTGCGGCACTTATTTTTTACCTAGACTTATTGGTTTTCAAAAAGCATCAGCTTTGATGATTCTTGGTGATAGAATCTCATCGATTGATGCAGAAAAAATGGGAATGATTTACAAATATTTCCCCAAAGAAATATTTCTTGAAGAAGCTGAAAAATTGGCAATCAGACTTTCGGAATTACCTACTAAAGGAATTGCTTATACAAAACAGGCTCTCAACAAATCATTGGAACAAAATTTCGAGGAACAGTTGAAGACAGAAGATACCTTTCAGCAGAAAGCCGCTGCCTCGAATGATTTTAAAGAGGGTGTTGCTGCTTTTATAGAAAAGAGAAATGCTAATTTTAAGGGTAGTTGAACAATAAACATTTAATCTAAAACAAAAGAAAGGTGGGATATAAATATTTTTAAACTATATGTTTAGAAATGTTCCTCAACATAAATTGAATCTATAAATGAAAAATTAAGTTTCTTTTTATTTTATCAGTTATATTATATGTAATTTTTATTTTTCTTTGGGAAAACAACACAAATAGTTTTATACTTTTGCAAACATGGTTAAAAACGCACTCTTCAAGGGATTCTGTTTTATTCAATTCTGTCTGTTATTTTCAATTTTTGCAAAAGCCCAGGTCATTGATAGTAGTTTTAAACAAAATAATGATACTGTTTATTTAAAACCAGAAGACACCATTTATATAAAACCTGTTGATACTGTTTTGAGGATTAAAAACTTTAGCCCATATTTTACACTACATGTTGATTCCACTCTGGATTACCGGTTTGAAATCAATAAAGACCCTAATGAATATTACTGGTATTTAAAAAATTCACCAGTTGGTTTAAAAATTAATAACAATGGTATTTTGCATTTCAAAGCCGATAAATCTTACTTTTTATCTGGTAAATTAAAATATGATAATGACTATAAAGTAAAACTCGGAGTACAAAATCTGGATGATCCAAAGGATCATGTGGATACTACTTTTACATTACTTTTTTATAATACCGATATTATTCCATCTAAAATAAAACCTACAGTTGGTGATAATATTACTATTTCGGAGGGTGATACACTAACCTTTAATTTACAATGTGAGAATGGAAGTTTTCCTCTGGAATCCATTACTTATTATTGTAATTATCCTGTACGATCTACTACTCCTGTAAACAAGTGTGGAGATGTATTTACCTGGGTAGCTCCTTATGATTTTATAAAAGAGAACGATGATGAAAAACATAAATCATTAATAATTAAATTTATTGGAATAGATAAATTCTTTAACAGGGATACCGCAACGGTCACTGTCAAAGTAAATCAAAGTATTAACTTCCCAATGCAATTAATAGAATATAATAAAATATACAATAGTATTGAATCCTATATAGTTCAATTAAAAACTACTTTTCGTGACCTGGATAAAAAAATTAAAAGAACTAATACTACAAGAACCAAATTTGATCTTACCTCCGCCACCGCCTCTCTTGGGGGCACTGTTTTCTCGTCACTTCCTACTGAAAGTGAAAAAACTACCGGGCAAATATTACCAAGCGTAGGGGTAGCACTTGTGCCGGTTAAAGAAGCTGTTGCGCCAACCAAATCAGATGAGTTGAATTCGGCATCTTTGGTTAGAAACGATGCTAAAAGACTGGAATATCTGCTCACTGATAATTCACTTGTCGGGAATAAAGACCCTGACATTATGAAAAAGACCGGTAAATTAAAAGATGAACTACAACAAGTACAACTTCAGCTTATTGATGTGCCGGTAGCAGATAATACCACTGACTCCAAATCACTGGACGATTATTTTAACAATCCTAAAGTGGCTAAAAAATACCGGTTAAAATCAAAATAGCTTCCAGGTAAAGGATATATCAGTGATTAAGGAACCGGATCATGACCATGTCCACCCCAGGGATTACAACGTAGAACTCTTTTTAAAGTTAGCCAACCTCCTTTTATCGGACCATATTTTTTTATGGCTTCTAATCCATATTGGGAGCAGGTGGGTGTGTAACGGCAGGACGGTCCCATCCAGGGAGAAATTATTAATTGATATATTTTTATTAACCCAATAAACGGAAGGGATATTATATACTTTGCTGTTTTCATACAGGAATGTAAAGTTAATTCTATTCACAGTTTAAATAAAAAGTAAACTGAATTTGGCAGTTACCTTTAGATTATCCTTCTCTTGAAATATCAGCTATAAGAATTGCGGCCATTGCAAGTGCGGCATCTTTTAGCATGTTGGTAATAAATATCATTTTTATGCTAACATTAGATACACGTACAATTTCAGGCACATCTACAGAAAATACAACTATCAATAATAATATAGCTAAAAGATAACCGGCGAGCTTTGCATAACGGTCAATAATAAACGCAACCGCAGCCAGCAAAAATCCGACACCGGAGATATATACCATTACTCTTGAAGCAGGTAAAAATGAAGGCACATTCGCCGCCATATTTTTTGCATGGAGAATATTATTAGCACCAAAAAAAGCGATAATGACGGAGAAAATAATAATAGCAAGCCTGGTAGAAATAAGATTTTTCATGTTTTCTTTATTTAATCAAAAAATATCCGGCAAATATTTAAAATATAACCGAAAGATAAATGATTATTATTGATCAATACTTTCCTTCATGGTTTTATGCCAGAAAGAAAGAGGTATCCTGTATCACAATTATCAATAAAAACCTGGATAAAAAGTTTTCTGAAAACTGCTAAAAATTTTATTCTACTCTTTCATATCATCAGTCAAACCCCTTATCTTTGCGCAAAATTTAGGAAAGGTATGAGTTTTAAAAGCATGAAATCTTTATTGGTAGCGGTTTTCAGCCTTTTTTTGCTTCTATTTCCTTCTAGTGCTTTTCCACAGGAAAAACCTGCTGAACATAAAACCACTGAAGAAAAATTTGATCCTACCACTGCTATCCTTAATCATGTGCAGGATGCTTATGAATTCCACTTCTTTTCTTTAGGAGATTTTCACGCTTCTGTTTATTTGCCCGTGATATTATATTCGTCACAAAAAGGATTTTCTACCTTCTCTTCCAAAAGATTTGGCCCTGATCACGATCAAGAATATGACGGCTACAAAATGCAGGGTGAAAATGCCATCGTTCCGGTAGATGGAGGAGTAACAGTATATGATTTTTCATTAACCAGGAATGTCATACAAATGTTTATTGCGCTGGCGCTGTTTACCATAGTAATGATAAAAATTGGCAATAAATATAAAAAAGGAGACGGCGTTGTTTCAGCGCCATCGGGAGCTCAAGGGTTTATGGAACCTATTATTATTTTTATCAGAGATAACGTGGGTAAAAACAATTTAGGGAATAGGTGGGAAAGATATATGCCTTATCTCCTTACTGTATTTTTCTTTATTTTGATCAATGCACTTTTTGGAATGATACCGGGCGCGGCCAACGTTGCCGGTAATATTGCTTTTACATTAATACTCGGGCTTATTTCGTTAGTTGTGATTCTTTGTAGTACTACCACTCATTTTTGGAAACATATCTTATGGCCTCCGGACGTTCCTTTCTTGGTTAAGGTAATCTTAGTTCCGGTTGAGCTTTTTGGTTTGTTCGTTATCAAACCAGGTGCATTAATCATTCGTCTTTTTGCCAACATGGTATCAGGACATATTGTAGTATTAGCTTTCATTTCTCTTATTTTTATTTTTGGCGCGATGAGTACTACGGCAGGTGTCGGATTTTCGCCATTCTCGGTATTGTTTGTAGTATTCGATTATTTTATAGAAATTTTAGTGGCCTTCATCCAGGCATTTATTTTCACAGTTCTTACCGCTATATTCATCGGTCAGGGCTTTGAAGGAAGTGATCATGATGTACCACAAAATGACCACGCATTTGCTTAAATTTTTTATTCATTTCAAAACCAAGAATTATGTCACTAATGACTTTTTTATTTGAAGCTGGACTCTCAAACATGGGTGGAGCTATTGGCGCCGGTTTAGCTGCTATTGGAGCAGGTATCGGCATTGGCCTGATAGGTAAAGGAGCAGTTGAAGGAATTGCCCGCCAACCCGAAGCAGCTAATGAAATTCGCGCTAATATGATCCTTGCAGCTGCATTAGTAGAAGGGGTTGCCCTTTTCGCAGTTATTGCCGGATTGCTGGCTGTGTTGACTAAGGCATCGGGAGCATAAACTACCGGATGTTATCGCATGTGTGTTTACGAAAGGTGTATTAAGACCAGCGTAAACAACGAATTTATTACTGTATCCAAAGCACAGGGCGGAGGATACAGTATTTTTTAATTTTTTTTAAATAATTCTAATTAATTTAAACGATAAAGTATGGAACTTTTACTTCCAAAGTTGGGCCTGATTCTCTGGACGCTCGTTGCATTTATCATTGTCCTTTATTTATTAGGTAAATATGCCTGGAAACCCATTTTAAAATCATTAGACGAAAGAGAAAAAAATATTAATGATTCAATTCTTTCGGCAGATAATGCAAGGAAAGAAATGGCTACTTTGAAAAGCGAAAATGAAGCTTTACTTGCAAAGGCACGCGAAGAAAGGTCACAAATGATGAGGGAAGCAAAAGAAACCCGTGATAAAATAATCCAGGAAGCCAGAGAGCAGGCCAGGAAAGAAACCGGGAAGATAGTAGCGGATGCACAAAATGTCATCAACCAGCAAAAAATGGCTGCTATTACTGATCTGAAAAATCAGGTAGGGAATCTTGTTATTGAAGTAAGTGAAAAAGTACTACGCAGGGAATTAAAAAATAAAGAAGATCAGGAAAAATATATTCAACAATTTACTCAAAATATCGAGTTGAATTAATTCAAAAGAAAATGAACAATCCACGTTTAGCACAGCGGTATGCCAAAAGCCTGATTGATATTTCTACAGATATGAATCAGCTTGATGGGGTACATGCTGATATTTTATTTCTAAACTCAGTGGTAAAGGCAAGTCGTGAATTTGTTGTAATGCTCGATAGTCCTATTATCAATCCGGATAAAAAATATAAGATTATAAACGCAATAGCTAAAGGGAGAATTTCAAAAATTACTGATACTTTTTTAAAATTACTTTGTACTAAAAACAGGGAACCTAATCTACCTGGTATAATAATCTCTTTTATTGAGCAGTACAATACTCTTAGAGGCTTGCATAATGCCAAACTTACAACTGCTGCTCCTATAAGTAAAGAACTTATAGATACATTTATTTCAAAAATAAAGGCCTCCACCTCCTACGATAATGTAGAATTGGAGAGTGTAGTGGATGATAAAATTATTGGCGGTTTTATTTTACAAATGGAAGGAAAACTCATTGACAACAGTATTTTAAGAAACCTTCTCGACGTGAAAAAGCAATTTGCCAACAATGATTATTTACATAAGTTGAGATAAGAAATGTACAATAAGATATAAAAGATTTAAAACAATAATAAAAAAAGAGAAGCCTGGTATTGCCAGGTTTTTTAATGTCTGCTACTTATTGAGCTATAAAAATCTATAACCATGTAAATTTTTCATTATAACTTTTAAATTTAAACCTGCTCAATCCAAATTGAGTACATCCCAATTTACCAAAAGACAACCGGATTAATTTTGTTTTACATTTGCTTGCTTTAACGAACTCTAAGCATTAAAATAGTTTAAAGTTGTCAACGTAACAGAAATAAAATTTCTATTGTTTAAGTAAATAAGTTTGGAATTTTTTAATTGGGCAAGAAATCATGCAATTACCTCCGGGAAAAAAAATATATTTTATTTCAGATTTTCATTTGGGGGCTCCCAATCATTCTGAGAGCCTTGTGAGAGAAAAACGTGTAGTACAATTTCTGAATAACATAAAAAATGATGCAGCCGTTATTTTTATTCTCGGCGATCTTTTTGATTTCTGGTACGAATACAAAAGAGTGGTTCCAAAGGGATTTGTAAGAATTCTGGGTAAACTTGCCGAACTTACGGACAGCGGAATTATTATTCATTTTTTTGTGGGCAACCATGATATGTGGATGAACGGTTATTTCGAAAAAGAATTGAACATAGATGTATATCACGACCCTAAAGAATTCGAATTCAATGGAAAAAAATTTTTAATTGGCCATGGAGATGGAT
The DNA here is from genome assembly GCA_035532615.1 of Hanamia sp. GTDB lineage: Bacteria > Bacteroidota > Bacteroidia > Chitinophagales > Chitinophagaceae > Ginsengibacter. The sequence goes on along the minus strand of DATKQQ010000187.1, from coordinate 22,799 downwards.
TAGGCCCCGGTGATCACAAGTACAAATTCATGAAAAAAGTTTTCAGAAATAAAATTTCCCAAAGCCTTTTTGGAATGTTGCATCCTTCTTCAGGCATCGGATTGGCCGATTATTTCAGCCGTAAAAGCAGGGCGGCTACAGGAAAGGAAGAGGAACAATTTTTGGGCGAAGAAAAAGAATGGCTCATTCTTTTTTGTAAAGAAATGCTAACAAAAAAACATTTTGATTTTTTCATTTTTGGACATCGCCATTTACCTATTGAATATAAATTGGACGAAAAAAGTAAATACATTAATCTTGGCGATTGGATAAAATACAATAGCTATGCTACTTTTGACAATGAGAATGTATCATTGAAATATTATGAGTTATGAAATTTATTAAAAAATATTTTTTCTTTCTCTTTGTATTAAACATTTTTTATTGTCCACACATACTTGCCCAAAACGATTCACTCTTCCGTTTTCTCAAACAAATCGATTTCCCGGTTTCTTCATTCGCTGTAGATAATATTGGAGAACTATACCTCATTACACCGGACAATCAACTGAAGAAATATAATGAAAGGGGCGATTCTGTAGGCGTTTTTAACCAGGTAACCCAATATGGCAAACTCGATTACGTAGATGCGCAAAATCCCTGGAAAGTGATTCTTTATTATAAAAATTTTTCCACCATTGTATTGCTTGATAAATACCTGAATATTGTTACAGCGATTAATCTTAACAAGTATAATATTTTCAGAGTGCAGGCGGTTACTACTTCTTATGATAATAATATCTGGTTATTTGATGAACAGACTTATACTTTAATAAAAATGGATGATAATGGAAATATTCTTTCCCAATCAGTTGATTTCAGGTTGCTTTTTAATTCGGCTCCTGATCCTGAAAAAATAATTGATCGTGACGGATTTGTCTATTTATACGATCCCCAAAAAGGTATTTATATATTTGATTATTACGGAAATTTTAAAAGTAAATTGGATTTTTTGCACTGGAAAAATATTGAAGTTATCGGCAAAACGATCTATGGATTTGACAAAGAAAACTTATACAAATACACATCTCCATTTCCGGATTTCACAACTTATAAATTGCCTTCTGAGTTACAAAATAATACTTCCATAAAATTTAGGAATCATAAAATGTATGTTCTTAAAAATAATCAACTCACTATTTACTATTTACAATAAAGTTTTGAATATTTTAATTGAAAACGATGAAGTTTCTTGACCAGATATTTTTAAATAATACCATTCGCAGTTATATCATTGTCGCTATCATTATTCTATTGATGACTATCTTAAAAAGGATCATTTCCAAATACTTTTCGGCTTTGATTTTCAGGCTTGGCAAAACTCAGTGGAGCGGCATGACCAAAAAAGAATTTGATAGTATTATCATAGTCCCATTAGAAAGAATTTTGATGGTGATGGTGATTATTTTGTCGCTGGCAAGACTCAATTTTCCAACCGAATTAGAATTTTCAATTGAGTCGGTTACCAGCCGCAATATTATAGATGCCATCGCATCGGCTTCCATTATTATCTGTATTATTTCTCTTGTAATTCGATTTATGGACTTTTTGGTACTGGTGATCAGGCACAGAGCGGGGAATGAAAAAACAGCAAGCGATTACCAGGTACTTTTCTTTTTTAAAGATTTTATCAGGGTAATCATTATCATTTTTGGGATTATTTTTATTCTTAAATATTCTTTTAAACTTGACATTGGGAATCTTCTTACCGGCTTAAGCATTGTGGGCGCTGCGTTGGCTTTATCAGCCAAGGAAAGTCTTGAGAACCTGATCGCATCTTTTATTATCTTTTTTGATAAGCCTTTTAAAACCGGAGATAGCATAAGGGTAAATACTGTAAAAGGAATTGTAGAACGAATCGGCCTTAGAAGTACAAGAGTGCGTACCGCAGAAAAATCGTTAGTGACCATCCCAAACAAACAAATGGTGGACAGCATTCTTGATAATTGGAGCGAGCGTGATTCGGTAAGAAACGAGATAAAAACGCAATTATCTTCCACCACATCTTCAGTAAACCTGGAAAAAGCTATAAAAAAAATCGGGGATATTCTTGCTTCAAAAAAAGAAAGAATCATTTCTTACGATGTACACTTACAGGAAATCACCAATGATGGTGCTTTAATTTTGATCATTTATTTTACAAAAAAAGAATTACCTCTAAATGATATGAACCTGCTGATGCAGGAAATTAATATTGATATCCGAAAAATGCAGGAAGAACACGGAATACAGACCACCAACTCCAGTAAAGTAACATTAGTAAGTTCGGATAATTCGTAAAATTTTATTTTAAACCTGGTATCCTGAAAATTGATTTTTCTTAGTTATAAAATTCCAGGATATTAATGTAAAAATCAGGGTGATGAAAGTGCGAATAGTGATAGTTATAATTGTTTTCCCCTGATAAACCCCTCCTTTGAGAATGTATATCAGTAAAATAATGAAAATGAAAATGAGAAGAAAGGCGGCGCAAAATAAAACGGTAGTTGTCCAGTTTTTTTCTTTAAAAAACCCATAGCTGGCACACAAATATGTCATACCCAAGATCAAATTAGCAGTTATCAAAAAAACACATAATTCCCGGCTGATTTTCTGGCATCGGAAAGGTCAAAAATCATGGAAACTGATATGAACATCGTAAGGAAACCAAAAAAGAATATTACAACTGCCGATAATTTTAAGATGATATTTCTCAAGAGATAGCGGGTTTTGCAAACTGTTAAGCAATTAATTCATTTCTCCTAATCTTACTGTAAAATGCCTTAAAGAAGGCGCTTCATATTCTATTTGTAATCCTCTAATATTTTTGCGATTATTATAAACATTAATTACTACTTCAGCCACGTAATCAATATGGCTTTGAGTATATACCCTTCGGGGAATGGCAAGGCGAACCAATTCCATGACCGCAGGAATTAATTTTCCATCGTTGTCATACTTCCCAAACATTAATGAACCTATTTCCACACCTCTCACACCGCCTTCAACAAATAAAGCAGCCACCAAAGCCTGTCCGGGATATTGATTTGAGGGAATTTGCGGTAGCATTTCTTTGGCATCCAAATACACCGCATGGCCACCGGCTGGTTGTATTACAGGTACACCTGCAGCAACTAATTTTTCTGTAAGGTATTCAATACTTCGGATGCGATAATGCAGATAGTCTTCTTCCATTACTTCTTTTAATCCAATAGCAATCGCTTCCATGTCTCTGCCCGCAAGACCTCCGTAAGTGGTAAAACCTTCAGTAATGATCAATAAATTTCTGCACTTTACAGCGAGCTCTTCACTTCGCATCGCCAGGAAACCTCCGATATTCGCAAATGCATCTTTCTTAGCACTCATTGTACATCCATCCGCATACGAAAATAATTCGCGTGCGATTTCGGTAACAGAAATATCAGCATATCCCTTTTCTCTTTTTTTAATAAAGTAGCAATTTTCAGCAAAACGACACGCATCTATAAACAATGATATATTATATTTTATACATAACGATTTTATTTCTTTTATATTTTGCATACTTACGGGCTGGCCACCGCCTGAATTATTGGTAACGGTGATTATGCAAAGAGGGATGTTGTGACTTCCTTTTTCGTTTATAAATTTTTCAAAAGCTGCTATATCCATATTTCCTTTAAAAGGTGCAATCAACGAAGGTATTTTTCCTTCGGGGCATAACAGATCAATCCCTTCAGCGCCAGAAAATTCTATGTTAGCACGTGTAGTATCAAATAAGGTGTTGCTTACAACGTATTTCCCTTTCCCACTAATTACAGAGAACAAAATTTTTTCGGCTGCGCGTCCCTGATGTGTGGGAATCACTATAGGCATACCAGTTATATCCTTTATCGTTTTTTCAAAACGATAAAAACTATTGCTTCCGGCATACGATTCGTCACCTATCATAATACCTGCCCATTGCGCACTGCTCATGGCGCTGGTACCGCTGTCGGTAAGTAGATCTATCAGCACGTCATCTGCATGTATTAAAAATGGATTGTAAAAAGCTTTTTTTATAATTTTAATCCTTTGCTCTTTGGTAGTAAAATGAATAGGCTCTACAGATTTTATTTTGAAAGGTTCTATGATTGTTTTCATGATAAAATTTTATTCGATATTCCTTTTATAGTGAAATAAAAGAAAAGAAGGTGAAGTGAGATATTAAAAAATGTTTCGGGAAATAATAATAATTTGCCTAAGTTTCTTAGGTTGGCTTTCTGATAATATTAATCCAGAGGAGAATCATAAAACAAATGTAGATGTAATTTAATCCATATTGAAGTGAAAGTCCTTTTAAATTTTAAAATTTCCTTTGTAAGTACCATTTTTAGACACTTTGGGATTTCGTTTCAAAAATGGTTTCTAATTGGACTGCAGAATGTGGCAAATAATTTTTGAAATATTGACATTTAGAGCTCAATCATTTTTGAAATTCAAAATTTTATGATCATCATTTTTTTATTGCCTGGTATTTTGCTGGATATGCGGATTCTCCGGAAAAGCCAATGATTTCCATACCCTTTACATGAATAGTATCTATTGCATATTTAAAATAATCCGGACGATTTTTACCCCATTGTACTGAACTGTTCCTGATTTTTATATTTTCTGCATTATCAATATAAAATCCGGAAGTATTTCCCTTTACAAAACCTTCTACTTCGGATGGTCTTCGATCATAAATACCTCCCGGAAGATTCGTTGTTTTATTAATAGTTACATCCACATTATCGAAAGAAATATTTTGAACTTTATCAGGAGATTCGCCACTTACATATACGCCATTTTCGCTCGTACATTTTATGTTATTAAACCAGATATTTTTCACTTCGCCTACGCTTCCTTCTTTAGCGCCTTTGGCGAAACGCAAGTTGGCATCTTTACTGCTTCCATTTGCCCGCCGGTAAGCGGTGACATAAATTGGTGTAGCTTTTCCCCACCACACATCTGAAAAAAGATGACATTCGATAATCATGTTTGAAAAAACAACATCGCTTACAACGCCTTCATCCCGGTTCTGGATACCCACTCCGCGATTGCTGTTTTTGATAATACAATTATTAAATAAAACCCGCCTGATGGTATCCACATTTTCTGATCCGATTTTAATAGCACAACTGCTGCTGGTCAAGATACAATTAGTAACTACAATGTTTTCACATGGACCAAATTTTTCATACTCGCGGCGGTTCTTTAAACAGATACCATCGTCACCACTTTCAATGAAGCAATTGCTGATGCGAACGTTCTTGCTATGGTCAATATCTATTCCATCGCTATTGCGCACTTTTAGATTATTCAATAAAGTAATGCCGGATATCACCACATCATTGCAGCCTGCTAGATGCATAGTCCAATAAGCAGAGTTGCCGATATGAATATCATGGATACGAATATTTTTACCTCCAATAATAGTTAGAACGTGTGGCCGTCGGTCCTCTGCTGTAAAGGGTTTCAGTTCATAAGAATCTTCCAGTTCCTCGCCCATAAATGAAATCCCGTTTCCATTAATGCTGCCACTTCCGGTTATGGAAACGTTTTGAATATCTTCTCCGCTGATCCACATCATGCCTTCGCGCCTGTTGGCGCCAAAAGCGCTACTATTATATAACAATTCATCAGGGCTTGCTTTTAAAACCGCTCCTGCTTCAACATGAAGATCAATGTTGGATTTTAATTCCAGTGGGCCTGAAATAAAAGTGTAAGGAGCAGGAATCTCAACTATTCCACCACCATTTTTGAAACAGGCATCAATTGTTTTCTGAATAGAAATGGCATCGTTTGTATTGCCATCTCCTTTAGCTCCAAAATCTTTTATGTTGAAAATTTTCTGCGCATTTACATTAGCGCTGATTATAATTAAGATTGCTAAAAATAATTTATTCATCATTTTGTATTTTTTAACCCTTTCGGTTGTTCTGATATATTTGAGCCCCATGTTGTAGGTTTATCTTGAAGCCAGATATCCAATTCGCCTCCTTTCATAATTGAAACATGCTGCAAATAATTTTTATCATAAATGTTTCTATTCCATTTTACCTCTTTTATAAATTGCGTTTTACTATCGCTTTTATGCGTTATGATTTTGAATATTTTGTTACCCGGCAGTTTAATTTTTATAGAATCAAACAAGGGCGAAACTAATAGATAATTCCCGGATATCCGATCCAACGGATAAAACCCAATTGATCCAAATATATACCAGGCGCTCATTTGGCCCGCATCATCGTTTCCGCTTAATCCACCAGGTCCGTCATTATATTCTTCACTTAAAATTTTCCTTACAATTCTTTGCGACTTCCAGGGAGCATTCGTATAATTATACATAAAGGGTATCTGGTGACCCGGCTCGTTGCCATGCCAGTGTTCACCTTTATCAAAGAGGCTGTACAATTCTTTTTCGAGTTGGTTTCTTCCTCCCATTAGTTTGGCTAAAGCCAGGTACATCCTGCGGAACATAAAAAGTATATTGCCGTGGCGTTCCTTCCATGATATAAAACTGTCTTTTATCAGCATCAAAGGGTCAATACCAGTTACCGTCTTCATAACGGCCACGAACCATCCCAACCGAAGTATCAAAAACATTTTTATAATTAAATGCCCTTTGAAATAATTTTTCCTTATCCTCTTTTTCGTTTAAAATTTTTACCACAGTATATAATGCATAATCATCAAAGGCATATTCCAGGGTACGGCTCACTTGTTCTTTTTTGTAAAATGACATGGGTACACTGTCTTCCAAAGGTATGTATCAATATTTCAAATAAGAGGCCAAAGCCCTTCTTCCCATGCCGTTTACATAATCTCTTTCATCGGCAATTGTAAAAGCGTTTTTACGCATAAGCCTATAGGCGGTTTCAACATTATAATTACGAATGCCTTTTGCAAAAGCAGAAGCAATAAATGCAGTGACATGATCTCCTATCATTTCGGAAGTATAACTGTTCCAGCGGGATCGCCACTGGCAGTAATATTTAAGCCTGTCACTTTACCCTGCAGCAATTGACCAACATCTGTAATTGCTCCTTTATTAAAATCTTCAGGTTTAACAGTAGTAATGGCACTCGATAAATTTCGCCTGTTGATATTTCCATAGCCTATCACCACAACATCGTTTAAGGTGGACACTGATGTTACCATAGTAATGTTATAAACAGAAGAAGTTGTTACTCTTACTTCCTGCGATTTATAAGAGGCTGAACTGAAAACAAGAACATCATTACCCCTCTCTTCGATTTTAAAAATACCGTCATCATTCGTAGAAGCAAAAACTTTTGTTGATCTGACATTAACCGTGACACCTGATAAAGGTTTGCCAGAATTATCTGTTACCTTACCTGTAACTTCTTTGCTGCCTGTACGCTGTGCCGTTAGAAGTACAGGTAGTAGCATCAAAATTGTCATTAGAAATGCTGCATTTTTTTTAGCAGCTTAAAACTAAATACTCTCATAAGCAATTTTTTAAATTAAGATTAAGAATTAGTGAATTGAAATATAATTGTTCTTTATACACTTATTTTTGGTGAAAGAAATATCCAACTTGTATTTTTTTGAATTTTTTCTATTCAAAACTTCAAAGTTTCGGGCAAATATTTTTTTATTAGTTTTTCGTAAAAAGGTTTCAGTTCTTTTGCGTTTGGTGGTGTGGGGCTCTTGGAATATAAGTCATAAGGATTAAAAAGCTTTACCCATTTCAACATCTCCCTGTCATGATCATCAAGTAAATAATCATATTGACCTTCACGATGCCATGCATAAAAAGAATGAAACCGCAACATATATAAACCTTCTTCAGGAAGATAATCTTTCATCATCTGATATACGTATTCATCATGCCCCCACGAAATGTTGACATTTCTTAAGCCGCATCCTTTTTCGTACACACCATACTGTGAGCTATAATCCGGATTATTGTAATCAGGATTGTTTTTGAAAAATTCAGGATAGACGATTTTATCTGAATAAGCACAACCTACAGGAAAGGTATCTCCTACAACAGCCCATTGTGGTTCGCCAAAAAGGCAAAGCACTTTACCCATATCATGCATCAATCCGGTTAATACCATCCAGTCGGGATGTCCATCTCTGCGAATAGCTTCAGATGTTTGTAACAAATGCTGAAACTGATCAAGGTCGGTATCCGGATCAGAATCATCTACCAATTGATTCAGGAAATCGAATGCATCCCAAACAGGCATTTCCCTTTTATTAAATTGCAGGTATTGATTTTTTTTCTCTGTTACAAAATCATAAGTCTGAAATTTGTGATTCAACCTATAAAATTCCTTTACGGTGTCTCTTACAGTGGTCTCATAATTTCTAAACTCTTTTTTTGTCTCATTGGAAGTTATCGTATCCGGATCGGGGTATCTTTCCAAAACATCCTCTTCCCATTCATCCAGGCTTTGCAGAGGATTAATTTCCTTAGAAGTAAAATTTTTTTCTTGATTTGGCATAGCAATCGTTTCTGCTTTTGTTAATTAAAGCAGCTAAACTCCTGCTTTTTTGTATTAGTTATACAAAAAGACATAAATTTATTTACGAAACCGTTTTCGCGAAAAAGTGATTTCAGAAAAAATAAAATTTTCAAAAAACTGATAAGCCATTGGAGAAAAAAATAAATATGAAAGAGCTTGCAAAGGAATTAAATATTTCTGTAGCTACTGTTTCCAAGGCATTAAATGACAGTTATGAAATAAGTGAACATACGAAGAAGAGGGTGCTCGAAGCTGCGTCCCGCCTCAATTACACAATCAACCCTTACGCAAGCAGTTTAAGAAATAAGAAAAGCAAAACAATTGCTGTGATATTACCTGAAGTAGCAGATCATTTTTTTTCATTAGCCATTAATGGCATTCAATCTGTAGCAGAAAAGAAAGGATACCATGTGCTAATTTATCTTTCACACGAAAAGTTTATTAATGAAAAATCAATAGTTGCAGAATGCTGCAGTGGCCGAGTTGATGGCATTCTCATTTCTGTTTCCAGTGAAACTTCGGATGGGGAGCATATAGTAAAACTTCAGCAGGAAAATATCCCTGTCGTTTTCTTCGACCGTGAATTTGAAGACCTCGCTGCTGCAAAAATAATTACCAATGATTATGAATGCGGATATCTTTCTGCAGCACATCTGATTGAAAACGGATGTAAGAAACCGGTGTTTCTTTCTATTTCTTCCTGTCTTGGCATTTGTAAAAAAAGAGCAGATGGTTTTATGGCTGCACTGAAAGATAAAACAGGTTCTTCTGAAAACGCGGTGATTGAATGTAAGGGCGATAACAGTGAAGTGTATTCGCAGATAAAAAGGCTGCTTACAACCAAAACCAGACCTGATGGCATTGTGGCCTCAGTTGAAAGGCTGGCAATGTCAGTGTACTTAGTCTGTCAGGAAACCGGTCTATCTATCCCAAAAAAATTGAAAGTTCTGGTATTTTCAACAATGGAAACCGCTTGTATACTTAATCCTCCTCTTACTACCATCACACAACCTGCATTCGAAATTGGAAAAACAGCAGCCGAACTTCTCTTTAAGGGAATCGAAAAAAAGAGTTTTCGTCTCGCTGATCAAATTATTGTTCTCCCGTCTGTACTTACAAAAAGAGAGTCCACAAAAATGATCAAAGTAACATCTCAATAAAATACATTTATTTAAGGAAAATTAAGACTGGTTAAAAAATTATTATGATAGTTGTTTATTAATAAATAATATATTGCGCCATATTTTTTTTAATTAATGCTTCGATTGCCATGAATCTTCACATAGCAGATTACCTGATAATTACTGTTTATTTCCTCTTCGTAATTGGCGTTGGATTTATCATAAAGAAAAAAATAAAAACCAGTAATGATTTTTTAACCAGCGGCAGAAATATTCCATTATGGATTACCAGCCTTTCTTTTATTTCAGCTAACCTGGGAGCACAGGAAGTGATTGGTATGGTAGCTTCAGGAGCCAAGTATGGAATCATGACGGTTCATTTTTATTGGGTAGGCGCCATATTTGCCATGATCTTTTTGGGAGTTTTTATGATGCCTTTCTATTATGGAAGCCGAGCCAGGAGCGTTCCTGAATTTTTAAAACTTCGCTTTGATGAAAAAACCAGGGGATTAAACGCAATATCTTTTGCAGTGATGACTATCTTTTCTTCAGGCATTTCGTTATATGCATTGGCAAAGTTGCTGGAAGTTATTTTACATTGGGACTTTAATGTTTCTATATGGCTGGCTGCAGGTATTGTTATGGTCTATACTTTCCTTGGCGGGTTAACCAGCGCTGTTTATAATGAAGTACTCCAGTTTTTTTTGATAGTTCTCGGGCTTTCTCCATTGGTAATTGTAGCCTTACACGATGCGGGAGGATGGTCAAATATTAAAACTCTTTTGCAACCTGAAATGACACATGCCTGGAAATATATGGGCCATGCTGATTCGAACCCGATGGGAATCAATTTTATGTCATTGATTTTTGGGCTGGGGTTTGTGATGTCATTTGGTTATTGGTGCACTGATTTTTTGGTAGTGCAAAGAGCTATGATGGCAAAGAACATGAACGCCGCACGACGCACACCTATTATTGCCGCCATTCCTAAAATGCTGATGCCGCTCATTGTTGTATTGCCCGGTGTTATTGCCATCACTTTGATGCAACCTGCTTTGGCTTCAAAAGGTTTTCGTATTCCCACAGATGTCAATGGCGGACTTGATTACACCATGACGCTTCCCGCACTCATCTCTCACTATTACCCAACAGGTCTTCTTGGCGTTGGCATTACCGCATTGATTGCATCGTTTATGAGTGGCATGGCAGGAAATGTTACTGCTTTTAATTCAGTATTTACTTTTGATATTTATCAATCTTATTTTGTAAAAAATAAATCGGACAGACATTACCTGATTGTAGGAAAGATGGTCACTATAGTTGGCATATTTTTATCCGTTGTAACTGCTTATATCGCCACAGGTTTTAATAATATCAACGACTTTCTGCAATTGGTTTTCAGCTTTGTCAACGGACCTTTGTTCGCTACCTTTTTGCTCGGAATGTTTTGGAAAAGAACAACTGGACATGGTGCTTTTTTTGGTCTTCTTGCGGGAACACTTGCTGCTGCTGCAACTCATGGCCTTACATTGGCTGAAGGGAAGGGAGGTTGGATTTATCCTTTATATCATATAAGCAGCGGAATGGGGCAGGCATTTATTGTAGCTTCAGTTTCCTGGATCGTAAATTTTTGTACCACAATAATTGTAAGTCTTTTTACCAAACCAAAACCTGAAGCGGAACTGAAAGGACTTGTATATTCATTAACCGAAAAACCTTCTGATCACCAGAAAAAATGGTATCTTAGAGTGGCTCCTTTAAGCATTATTTTATTAATAGTTACAATTCTTTTGAACCTCATTTTCTTTTAAACAAAATGACTCATGTATAAAAAATTAAGTAATCTCGGATTTGTCATTGGCATTTTTTTTATCATTATTTCATTGATACTTATTATAGGTGGCTTTTTATCTTCAACATTGGCCTATAAATTAAATTTTTATACAGGTTTTACCTTTCTTCTATTCGGAATTCTTATGGCTTTTTTTAACAGGGTTGTTCCATCTGATAAAGAGGATTAAATGACCTATCACAATGAAAACCTTTGCTGAAAAAATAATTTCTTTTAATAAAAATGTGGCTTTCAATGGCTCATTACCAAAGGGTGTCAGCATAATGAATCCATTTAGAGAAAATAAGGAAGTCATGCTGATCTCTTCGGAGTTTTATAAAAAATTTTATAACGATCATCATAAAAGACATATCATTCTTGGAATCAATCCGGGAAGATTTGGTGCCGGTGTTACGGGTGTTCCTTTTACCGATACCAAGAGATTAATTAACGAATGTGGATTGCAATTCCCAGGAAAACCTACACACGAGCCTTCGTCAACTTTTGTTTATGAAGTAGTAAATGCATATGGCGGTACCAAAAAGTTTTATGGAGATTTTTATATCCAATCTATTTTTCCGCTGGGGTTCACAGCTACAAACTCAAAAGGAAAAGAAATAAACTATAATTATTACGACAGCAAAGAACTTACAGAAGCAGTATATGATTTTATGATTGAAAACATCCGTAAACAAATAAGTTTCGGAATCAGCACTGATCTTTGTTTTTGTTTTGGTACAGGAAAGAATGAAAAGTTTTTAAAAAAAATAAATGAAGAATATTATTTTTTTAAAAGAATCATTGCACTGGAACATCCCAGATTTATTATGCAATACAAATTCAAGTCAAAAAATATATATATAGAAAAATATCTGAAAGCATTTAATGAAATAAAGTGAAACACAAAACGTTCTTTGTACCAGGTTTCATTTATAAACGCAGAAAATGAATGTTGAATTTTAATGATGGGCCAGACTATTTTCTGCAGGGAACTTTATGTTAAAAAAAAATTGAATTTTGTTTTTGTAATAAGCCTTTATATAATTCTATCTACTTTTGAAAATTAAAATTAAAACTTTCCCTGTGAAAAAAATTATCGCTTTACCCATTTTGATTCTTTCCTCTTTTTCGCTTTATGCTCAAACAAATCCTTCCGATAATCTGGGGGGCATGTTAAAAAAAGCTTCTTCGGCCATTTCTAAAAATTCTACTGCAGGGGCAGGCTTATCAAGCGACCAGATTGTTTCAGGATTAAAAGAAGCTCTTTCTCTTGGCGCACAAAAAAGCACTGATAAACTTTCTGCTGTAGATGGATTTTTTAAAGATGCCGCAGTAAAAATTTTATTGCCACAACAAGTTCAGGATGTTGAAAAAAAGATGAGAATGTTTGGCATGGGGAAGTTAGTGGACAATGCCGAGTTAAGCATGAACCGCGCCGCTGAAGATGCTTCCAAGTCTGCTGCGCCTATCTTTCTTTCTGCCATCAAACAAATGACCGTGATGGATGCATTGCAGATTTTGCGTGGAACAGATACTGCTGCGACAGCTTATTTGAGAAAAACTACTACACCACAACTTACTGCCGCTTTCATGCCGGTAGTAGAAGCCTCTTTGAAAAAAACGGATGCTGCCAAATACTGGAACAAAGTGTTTAGCGTCTACAATCGCTTTTCTTCAAAAAAAGTGGATACGGATATCAACAGTTATGTAACCGAAAAGGCACTTTACGGAATATTTTATTATGTAGCCCAGGAAGAAATAAACATCAGAAAAAACCCTGCTGATAGAGTTTCCGATATTTTGAAAACGGTATTTGGAAGTTAGAGTATAATAATTTTTGGTCCCTCCCTGTTCAACACTTATCTTCCATCCTGAAACGGGTCTCATGAAAGTTGACCTTCATCCTCTCGTAGCAATTAAGGTAATAAAGTAACTAATTCATAAATGAATTTCCTTTCGATGAGATCCATTCTTTTTATAACATTCTTTATGGCGCTAAGTTCTACTTTATTTTCCCAAAATATTATTGGAAACTGGAAAGGAAATATTGATGTGAACGGCAACAAAATTCCTATTGTTTTTCATTTTTTTAAAAACAGTTCTGGCGAGATTGATGGCAAATGGGATAGCCCAAAACAGAATGCAATTGGACTTCCCTTTAGTGCCATCCATGAAAATGAAGACAGCATCCATCTTGACATTGCGATGATTTCAGGTTCTTATAATGGGAAATTTTTTAATGGAGATTCCATCGAAGGAATTTGGGAGCAAAGCGGAAATAAGATTCCATTAAATTTTTCTAGGACTTCAGAAAATGTGGAAGCAGAAAAGACGGAGCCAGTATATCCCGGAGAAAAAGAAATTTCAATTACTTCTGCTGGTGGAAGTCAGCTATATGGAACTTTACTCTTAAAAAATAATCATCAAAAAATAGCGATCATTGTTGCGGGATCGGGGCCTACTGATCGCAATGGGAACAGTTCTATGGGGATAAGGACCAACGAATACAGGATGCTGGCTCATAGTTTGGATTCTCAAAATATTGCCACTTTCAGGTATGATAAACGCGGCATAGCGAAAAGCGCCTACGCAGGCATGAAAGAAAGCGATTTGGTTTTTGACGATTATGTAAAAGATGCAGAAAAGATTTTTGATTATTTGCATGACACACTTGGATTTAAAGATATTTATTTCATTGGCCATAGCGAAGGTTCTTTAATAGCCATGCTTGCCTCACAAAAAAATAAAGTAAAAGGATATATTTCTATTGCAGGAGCAGGGAGGCCGATTGATATAATATTGGAAGAGCAAATGCAAAAACAGCCGTTACCCGATTCTATAAAACAACAAATTCCGGAAATTTTTGATCAATTAAAAAAAGGAGAGGAAGTTGATAATATTCCGGAAATTTTAAACCCTCTTTTTAGAAAATCCATTCAGCCTTACATGATTTCCTGGATGAAATATTCTCCCGAAAATGAAATAAAAAAATTGAAATGTCCGATACTTATTTTGCAGGGCGGATGCGACATCCAGGTGAAAGAAATAGATGCTAATAACCTGCATAATGCCAATAAAAAAAGTGAATTGGATATTATTCCTACCATGTCACACACGTTAAAAAATGCCGGTAAAGATTGTGTGGATGAAAATAAGACCTACACCGATGGCTCCATGCCTTTAGATACAGATTTGGTGGAAGATATTGTGAAGTTTATTCAAAAATGAAAACTGGAATTTTGAAACAATTTAGCTTTCTGTAGAGCTTTTCAATAATCATTTATCTGATCACTACTTCGTATTAAACAATTGATTTTTGGGCACTATTTTTACTTTATCTCCAGTCTTTAAAGTTTTAGAAACAACATCATAAGGCCCTGTTACTACCTCGTCTCCTTCTTTTAAGCCACCTGTAATTTCTATATAATTTATATCCTGGATACCTGTTTGTACCTTTTGTTTTTTGACTTTTCCATCGGCCTGGACCACAAAAACTACCACGTCCAGATCATTATCTTCATCATTTGAATTATCAATTCCAGATTGGTTGTTTCCCGTAGAATTCTCTGAAATAACGTTTCCTGCTGAATCCGTTTTTTGGCGGGTGGTTACGGCATTGATAGGAATAGATAAAACATTAGTATGGGTTTGTGTCTGTATATCGGCGCTGGCGCTCATCCCTGGTCTGAAGGGGAATCTTTTTTTAGAGCCGATCAAGTCTTTATAAGAATTGGGGTTTAGCCTGATGTAAACTTTATAATTAGTAACATCGGTACTCGTATTTGCAAAATCATTTTCTGTAGATGCACCATTATTGCTCGTAGCTATTTGAGTTACTACTCCTGTAAATTCCCTATCATTAAATGCATCCACTTCAATGGTAGCACTATCTCCCAGGCGAACTTTAGAAATATCATTTTCTCCCACGTCCACCCTCACTTCCATTTTATTCATATCTGCAATGCGCATCATTTCAGTACCTGCCATCAATGAACTTCCTACTACTCTTTCTCCCATTTTTACGCTTAATAAAGAAACAATTCCATTCATAGGTGATACCAGTGTTGCCAATCTTAAATTTCTATCGGCAGTTTGGAGAGCCGCCTGTGCACTTTGTACTGCCGCTTTGCTCCCGGCAATACCCTCTTTTGCAGCATTCAAATTAGCTATTGCAGATTGATAAGAGGCGACAGCCGTGTTGAATTCACTCTTTGAAATTACTTTCTCATCATACAATTTCTTTTCCATAATGTAGTTTTGCTTAGACTGGTTTAAGTTCGCTTCCAAAGCTCCTATTGCGGCCTGTGCATTTGCCACCTGTGCCTGTTGCTGCTTTACAATTGCTTGTGCCTGATCCTTCTGCGTAAGATAAATACCGCCATAAATTTTAGCCAACACCTGCCCTTTTTTTACACTATCTCCTTCGGCCACGTTAAGCGAAACAATTTCTCCTGAGATATCCGGGCTTAACTTTACTTCTACCTCGGGATATACTTTTCCACTTGCATTTACTGTCTCCACAATGGTACGACGCGCTACTTTTTCGGCAGTTACTTTTATTCCTTCATTTTTACCGATTACTCCTGCCTTTTTAAGTACAATCAACACCGCTATCAATATCCCCAAAATAATAATTATCCATTTAAGAGTTTTATTCATAACGTGCCTCCTTACCTGTCCGCAGAAAGGTTTTATTTATATTGTTTTTGAAAAATGGTTCGCCTTCGTCAGGCATTTTTTTTATTCCAGCTTTAACCCTTGCCCTTTATAATATTCCAGTACTTTCATTTTAAATATATAATCAAATTGATTAATTATATACTGCAACTTGGCTGTAAACAAACTATTTTGATTGGTTATCAATTCAAGTGTACCCACCATTCCTACTTTATATCTCAATAATGAAAAATCATAAGTTTTTTGAGCTGATTCAACAGCCTTTGCAGATGAAGTAAATGTTTCCCTGGCTACTACGGCAGCATTGTAAGCCTGGTAGATATCCTGTTTTAAAGTTTGGTTATCCAAATCTTTTTGATACTCCAGATTTTTGATATTAATTTTTGATTCCTCAAAATTAGCTCTCCCCTGCCATCCGTTGAAAATAGGAACTGAAATACTAAGGCCGATTGTTTGGCCAAAATTACCATTTGCCTGAGTGCCAAATCCCGGGGATGTGATATATTCTTTTTTACCATTAATAAATGCCGGTTCTTCTACACTATAACCGCTAAGTATGTTTCCCATTCCATCTGTAACTACTAATCCGCTAGGTTGATACCCATTGGGTATCTGTGCATAATAAGGAGTTCGCGAATATCCATAATTAGTACCCAGGCTTCCGAATGCGGATATAGTAGGATACAAAGCCCCTTTTGCAGCGAGCATATTCTTTTCTGCAGCATTTACATTAAAAACATCCATTCTTTGTTGTGGCAGATATTTCAAAGCCGAAGCATACACATCATCAGGCTGTAATTCCCCGATTGGCTCTATTGGAATTTTATTTATCGGAGGCTCATCAATATCAAATGAATCGGCGGCATCTATATTCATGTAAGACATTAATACATACTTTGCCTGGGTTACATTGCCTTTGGCCGTTATCAGGTTGGATGTGTCATTGGCCAATTGTGCCTCAATCTCTACGGCATTTAATTCGGGCAAAGAACCTGCGGCTACCTGTAGATTTACAATATTCAGTTGAGTGCGCGATTGCTTTACCTGCACTTCTGCAATCTTTTCCTGCTCAATGGCAAGCAATATTTGCAAATAGGAATTAGCAACGTTTAAACCAATATCATTTTTTAATTTTTCAGTGGAAGCTTTTGCCGCTTCCAGAGACCATCGGTTAGCAAGTATAGTATTCTTTTTTGAAAACCAGTTGAAAATTTGAGCGCTGGTTTGAAGATTTAATCCAACTGAAAAGAAATTTTGATTTTCCAAAATTCCAGTGGAAGGATTTTGCGATTTTCCAAAGCGGTAACCATCACTGTTACTAAAATTTAAAGAAGGGATTTGAGAAAGCTTGCTTGCTTTATAAGTAATCGCTGAAAGGCTTCCCTGCAAACCGGATTGTTTTATCGAAATATTATGATCCATAGCATACTGCACACATTCCTGTAGGGTCCATTTTTTTTGTGCAGTTGCACTAATAGTTATAAAAAAAAGAAAGAGAAGTGTCGTAAACTTTTGCATCTGCAAATATAAAAGAACGTATTATAGAAAATTCAGAGAAGAGTTAAAAATTTTATAAGTGGCAAAATGAATGAAAAATTAATGCAATATTAGCCGGATAGATATTGGCGTAGGATTTCTGTTTTTTATTCCCGGCTTTTAAAAAGTTTCTGAAAAAGCTTTATTATTACAAATAACCTCATAATTTTTTTCTTCGGATAGCACATTTTTATCAAGCTTTCATTTTCATGTTTGATTACTTTTACCTAAATTTTTTTAAAATGAATCTTAAAAGTGCCATTCTTTTCATATTTTTCTATTGCTCTGTAAATTCAATATCAGCACAAAAAAACCCGGAATCCGTTTTTAATCCGCACGAATTATTTGCGCAAAACTTTTTTACAAAAAACGGAAACGAATTCCGCTCTGCAGATGGTGCGCCTGGGTCTAAATATTGGCAAAACCGTGCCGACTATAATCTTCAAGCTACAATAGATACACTTGAAAATACTTTAACGGGTACCGAAACTATCTATTATACCAACAACAGCCCTGATGCTTTATCATCACTCTGGTTGCAATTAGATCAAAATACTTACCGTCAGGATGCGCGTTCTAATTTTTATACAAGTCGCGGAGGTGGTGGTGAGCATACAGATGGTTATCAATTTGAAACCGTAACAATTGAATACAAAGGACAAACACTAAAGGCTGATTATATTATAAATGATACCAGGATGCAAATCCGCTTACCCGAAGCTTTATCATCCAAAGAAAAAATAGACATTCACATAAAATACCATTACACGATTCCGGGGAAATTTGGCGGAAGAACTGATTTCTTCTCAACCAAAAATGGAAAAATTTATGAGATAGCGCAATGGTATCCGCAAATGTGCGTATATGATGATCTGCTGGGGTGGAATACTTTGCCTTTCATGGGAAGCGGTGAATTTTATTGTGAATATGGCGATTTTGATTACACCGTTACTGTGCCTGCCGGAATGATAGTTGCGGGAAGCGGTGAGTTACAAAATGCAAAAGAAGTTCTTACTCCTACACAAATTGAAAGATTAAACGCTGCGAGAAAAAGCGATAAAACCATAATGGTACGAACTGAAAAAGAAGTAAATGATGAAACTCCCGGAAGTGGAAATATTAAATTAGTAAGCTGGCATTTTAAAATGAACAACACGCGTGACGTAGCTTTTGGAGCTTCCAAAGCCTATATGTGGGATGCGGCAAGAGTCAATTTGCCGGAAGGTAAAAAAGCGTTGGCGATGTCTGTTTATCCGGTCGAAAGTGCAGGGCAAGATGCGTGGGGAAGAGCGACTGAATATTTAAAAAAATCAATAGAATATTTTTCTGCTAAATGGTATGTCTATCCATATCCGGTAGCTGTCAATGAAGCCGGAATGGCCGGTGGAATGGAATACCCCGGAATTGTATTTGACGGCATTAATGATAAAACAAGAGAGCTTTATTGGGTCACAGCGCATGAGATCGGTCACAACTGGTTTCCGATGATCGTTGGAAGTGATGAGAGCCGCTATGCTTTTATGGATGAAGGTTTCAATACTTTCATTGATGTGTATGCTGCAGATAATTTTAATCATGGAGAATATGCGCCCAAGCGCGATGGAGAATATGCACCGGGAAAAGGTAATCCTGCCGATGAGATTGTGCCATGGCTTAAAGACACAGATGCTCCCACAATTATGACACGCGCAGATCAGTTTACCGAAAAATACCGTCATCCCATTGAATATTTTAAACCCGCGTTTGGTCTCGTTTTGCTTCGTGAAGTTATTTTAGGACACGATCGCTTTGATTATGCATTTAAAAAATATATTCAGAGATGGGCCTACAAGCATCCTTCGCCGGATGATTTTTTCAGAACGATAGATAACGAAGCGGGGGAAGATCTTTCCTGGTTTTGGAAAGAATGGTTTTATCATAACTGGCAATTAGATCTTGCGGTTCAATCTGTTTCCTATCCTAATAACGGTGCAAAAAATGGTGTAGATATTACAATCGCAAATTTGCAAAAAATGGCGATGCCTTGTACTGTTGAAGTGGTTTTAAAAGACGGAAGTAAACAGGATATTCAATTACCTGTCGAAACATGGTTCCAGGGCGACACTCATACAGTTCATTTACAAACAACCCAACCGGTAGAATCCGTAGTAATTGATCCGGAAAATAAACTGCCGGATAGTAACAGGAAAGATAATGTGTGGAAAAGGGAATAAGTCAGATATGTTGTGCCAGAAAGTCTTCAGCGGAAATAGCTTTCATCGTTGATTTTTAAAGTCCGTAACATTCCTGGTTATAATGTACTTCATTCCTCTTTCCTTCGATGCGGCTACAGACTGATATGCATCTTCTGAATCGCTAAAGTTAAGAGTTAGCGCTTTTTTGAAATCTGTATTTTCAAGGGGGATAATAGTAATCGTATTTAGAATTCTTTCCAAACTATCTACATAACCCACCTTACTAAATTTTTGCAGAAAATAAGTGATATTAATAAAACTTACACAGGAAGTATATGCGTTAAAGACTCTTTCATCACAAAGATTTAAAATATCTTCGGGATGCTTTTTAAATGGATCACGTTTTAAAGGTGCATCTAAAAAATATTTGTGTCAATAAATATTTTCATTATTTACCCAGGTGTTTTTCTTCCTTTTAATTTTCCAAACATTTCTTTATCATTTCTATAATCGGGAATTTCAGTAAGCGGTAAGTTTGATAAATAAGTCCCGAGGCTTTTGTTTGAAGTCTTTATTTTTGCTTTTTTAGATTCATTTATTATAAGTTCCTTAATGAGCCTGGAAACTGAGCGATCACGGCTTTTCGCAAGAAGGAATAGTTTCTTCTTTGCATCATTGTCAATACTTATGGTTAATCTTGAAGTCATTAATTCACAATTTGTGATTGCAAATTGTGATTTTTTTTGAAAACAAAAATAAGAGATAAATTAAATAAGTTTGTATTCTTATCAATATAAAACTAAAATTATGAAATACATTTTAAGCTTAATCGTGTCTTTGCTGATCACAGGATTTTCTTTTGCACAAACGCCAATGAATTCAACTGCTGAATATAACGGGCAAAAATATCCGTGCTATATCATAGAATATAATCTTCCACCAACTGAAACAGAAAATGTTATAAAAAATAAATTAAGTGCCGAAGGGTATAACGCTGAGAAATCAAAAGGATATTTGGTATATCGCAATGTAATACTTCATGGTCTCGACAGCAGCCAGGCCCAGGATGTGTTTTTTAAAATAGACAGAAAAAGCCGCAAAGAAAAAAATAAATCCATCGTAACTATAATAACTGCCAAAACAGGATTGATTCCGGAGGAAAAAGTAAAAGGAGCAACGATGGTAGCAAACGTAGAACCATCCCCCAACATAATTCCTTTTATAAACAGCTTTCAAAGTGGAATTGATTTGCAGACTTATAACCTCGCAATATCTGACCAGGAAGATGTAGTGGCAAAAGCGGAAAAAAAACTGCAAAGCTTACAGGATGATTCAGTGAAGATTGTAAAGAAAATAAATGATTATCAAAACGACCTGGAAGTAAATAAGAAAAAACAGCAAAAACAAGTGGAAGAAATAGCCAAACAAAAAGCGCTGCTCGATGAAACAAAGGCAAGGAAGCCTGAACAATAAGATGGACCTTCATATCTTTTTTCTACCTTCATTTCATGAAAAAGTTTCTAACTGTTTTGTTTGCATTTAGTTTTTTGAATTCGTTTTCACAAAAAAATTCACCTGATTATTTTTATGTAAGAACCAACGATTCACTCCCTTACTTAAAGTATGGTTTGGGCGAAGACAGGCTCGGCGGAGCAAAGATGACTTTCCTTGATAGCAATATTGTGTTGAAAGTGGTAGATAGCGTTAATGATAATTATAAGGTTCAACTTTCTGAATTACATTCAGCTTATATCAATAAAGAGAAAGTTCATAGAATAGAAGATTTAAATTATAAGCAACATCTTACAGATGATTGGAAAGTTTATGGAGATTCACTTTACGATTATGTAACCATCCAGTTTGATGAAAAACTTCCTTATAAAAGTGAAATGGAAATTCAACCTACCAGAATTATAGTTGACATCTTTGGTGCCGTAAGTAATACCAACTGGATCACTCAATTATCAACCGTCAAAGAAATAAAAAATGCGTGGTATGAGCAGCCGGAAGATGATGTTATGCGTGTAATCATTGAACTAAAACATCACCAGGACTGGGGCTACCGGATTTATTACTCCGAAGATAACAAACTAACGATAAGGGTTAAACGCCAACCGCCAATCTTAAATTTAAGTCACATCAAAATCGCAATTGATGCGGGGCATGGCGGAGATAATATGGGTGCTACGGGAGTTACATCCGGAATAAAAGAAAAAGATTACACGCTATTGATTGCAAAAGAACTTGAAAGACAATTGATAAACAAAAATGCAAATGTGGTAATGACAAGAGAAAAAGATACGACCCTGAGTATGTATGAAAGAATCCAATTTTTAGATCAGCAAAATCCTGATTTATTGATCAGTATTCATTTGAACTCATCAGATAAAGATTCTGTAAATGGCGTAAGTACTTATTATCGTTACATAGGTTTTCGTCCTTTGAGTCAGGCAATTTTAAAAAGTATGCTCCAGTTGGGATTGAATGAATTTGGCAATGTGGGAAGTTTTAATTTTTCTTTGAACGGGCCTACAGACTATCCTAACTGTTTAGTGGAGGTTGCCTTTTTAAGTAATAAAGATGATGAAAAAAAGATTCTTGATCCGAAATTCAGGCAGCAAGTTGCAACGAAGATCATTGCAGGAATAGAAAATTTTTTGAAGAGTTGCTCCACTAATTCCGGGGATTAACACAAATTATTTTTTTAGGTATATACGTTTAGGCCGCCCAAACTTTTATTTTTTGTCACCAATTCTCTTTGGATTATTTTTCACCATTCTTTCAATCAGTTTGTGAAAATTTGTGTCCATATTATTTCTCCGATTATATCTATAGTGGTATTCATCCAAATACCCTTGTAATCTTTCTTTACTACAATGATGATGTATTCCTCTTAGCCATGACTTCAGATTCATTATATGAATATGTAAGTCTGGAAAAT
>DATKQQ010000186.1:0-3002 GCA_035532615.1 Hanamia sp. | reverse complement strand
GCTTTCTATCAGGCTGTTGCTGAAAAGCATGAAATGAAAAGGAAGCAGGTTGCCGCTATTTTTGAGACGGTAGCAGAACTTATTGAGAGCGGTTTGAAACATCGTCCTCACAAAATTACTGTTCCCGGTCTTGTTGGTATCAGAGTTGTTCATAAAAAGGCAACTAAGAAGAGGAAAGGTATCAGCCCATTTACGGGTGAACCAACAATCTTCAAGGCTAAACCCGCACGAGATGTTGTGAAAGTTCGTGCTGTCAAAGCTCTCAAGGAAATGGTATAACTTCAACTGCATTTATATTTGGAGGTGATGTGAATTGAAGGATCCAGCACTGAGAGACCGGAACGCCCCGGGTAAGAAGGCGTGACAATGGAGAGACACTTTTTTAAACTTCAACCAACTGGAGAAATTTTTATGAAAATATTTTCTAATATTGTTTGGATATTAGCAGCATTATGTATGTTATATGGGGTATATACTTCATATATCATGTTAGCTGCTGCAAATGGTGCTATTCAAGAAATTGATGGCTTAGTTTTTGGATTATTTTTTGTAGTAGTGGCATACTGTTTTGCCAGAGCAGTAACTTCTATCAATTAATTTCTCATTAAGGAGATATTTATGAGCTTACCAAAGTTGACTGAAACGCAAACTTTTTTATATGCGCCAAAAAATTCTGTGATATACTGGCTTCTGCTTGGAGCTTGTATTGCACTGACAGCTTTTGTACCCATTTTGGGCATCCCACTGTTCATTATATATATGTTGATAATGTTTGTAGGGTTGAAAAACAAACGCGCAGCATTCTGGCAACAGTGGCGTCAGACACATCCAATTGCATGACAATTTTTATAAATATGGAAATCCCAAAGTTCAAACCACGTCGTAAAAGCAGGACACAAAAGAAGCCTGTAAAGCGTGGTAGATACAAAAAGGAGTTTGTTGAACTTGTGGTTTCTGAAATGCGCTCACCAAGAGCTGAGAATAAGGAAATTCCTTCTCTTGGTATAGGTAGTCCTATAGGAGTAGAAAACAAAAAAAGATATAGTGGAAAAATGGCTGAACGAGAGAAACTTGCCCAAGAAGAAATTGAGAGAAAGAAGAAACGTGTAGCTCCAATGGGAAACAAAATGGCATATCAATATATAGGAGAAAACCCACCGCCAGAAATTTTACGAGGATTGGGTAGGAAATTATGAAGAATATGAAACATTCTCTTAAAAAGTTTGCAGAAGGCGATTTATCAAATCTTATTGGTAGAGTAGAGATTCATGGTTTGTTGCAAATGGATTCAAAAATCCTCAATAAATTAGAATTCTTTTTTGAGAATAATTTAGATATTTATAAAAGACTTTACAATGCAAGTGATTTCCTTACAATGTAATTAGGAGAAACAATGAGCAACCCATTTAAGAAAATTATTTATTCTACTCCGATACGGCTATCAAGTATTTTTGGAAAAAAGCATATAAAAACAATATCAAACATAAAGCTTGCCCCGAAGTTACGGAACTCTGCAATTAGATTAGATTCTCCTGTCATGGAAAGTATTCGTGCAGATTTGATTAATCCTAAATAAATCCCCTTTTATTAGGAGACGAATTTGAAGGAACTTCCAAATGAAAAGGACACTACCCAATGCAAATTTTAGTTGGTAGAAATTGGCCTCTGACAGAGACAGCCAACGTGTATGTAGATATTACTCAAATAAAAAAGATTGGTTTCAATTCTTTGAAAGATTTATTTAATACAATGGAAAATAAAATGCGGGCAGGTATAGATGGCATACAAGGTGTAGGTTTGGCAGCTACCCAACTTGGTATTCCTCTTCAAATTATGATAATAGAAAATGAAAATAAAAAAGTTTTGCGTATTGTGAATCCAAAAATTCAGTCTTTATCAGAACAAACTACTTTAATGAACGAAGGTTGTTTATCATTTCCGCATGTGAATATTCCTGTAAGAAGGTCTGAGGAAATTGTTGTAGATTTTGATGATCAAGATGGTTATAATAGTGGTACATTAACATTAAAAGGATTGAACGCTAGAATATTCCAACATGAGTATGACCATTTGCATGGTTATTTTTTCTTTGATCGTGGCTTGAAAGAGCCTGAGGCTACAAGGCAGATGCGTCGTTCCATTGAAAGGATGCTCGTAAAATTGGATGAAAGGGGACAAAAGTATTCTGCATACATGCAGAAGTTGTTTTCAACTGTAGGAGAGTAGCAATGTCAACTTGTAAAGAAGACTTTGAAAAAGGTAATCATTATTTTGAAGCTCGCTATGATGAGAAAATTGTAACTGATGAATTTACCAATAACGTAGCAACTTTTTTCTCACGAAAATTGCCATCTAATAAAATTTATGTTCATGATATTTGTGTTTACTGTGGTAAAATTATTGTGAGGTCAAAATGAATAATGGTTTAAGTACTCCAATTGGAAGTTGGTATCATCCAGACGCGAAGAAACCAATGTTTAACACACTTTATCTTTGTAGAGTAAAAATCTCTCAAGGTTCTAACTCAGCCATACTTCATTTAGATATGAAATGGGATGGGGAGAATTGGAAATTTCCATTTAACTTAGGAGACTCTCTTACACTAAAAGTAGTTGGTTGGCGCACAAATCGAACTTCGCAATTACACCTTAAACATTAAGGTAAAAATCATATTTTTTAATAGCAGAGGATATTATGAAAACCTTTGTAATTCTGAGAGGACTTTCTGGCTCTGGTAAAACTTATGAGAGCCTGAATATTATTAAAGATATTTCAAACAAATCTACTGTTGGCAGTTTTCTAATTGCGAGCACAGATGATTATTTTGTAGATATAGAAGGAAAATATGTTTTTGATTCTCGTTTATTAAAACGAAACCATGATTTAAATTTTAAACGGGTTGTAACTGCTTTCGCAATTGATATTCAAATTGTGTTGTTAGATAACCCTAATATTAAAACATCTCATTATCGGCATTACGAAAGAATTGCAAAAGTGTTTGG
>DATKQQ010000185.1:0-24391 GCA_035532615.1 Hanamia sp. | reverse complement strand
TATATTTATGGATACTGAATATTCAAATAATAGTTGCAAAATTAATCAAAACCTTGCAGGTATGAAAGAGTTGTCGCTTCCTTTAAACGAATTGAATAGTCGAATTTGATAATGACTTTGATGTTTAACTTTTTATTTAACAATCCTCAAAAAGCCCATTTTAATTTTTAAGCAATAAAATTCTAATAAGCAAGGACTGTTTAATTCCACATTTTATTCAGTAAACCAATAAATAGAAGAGGTTTTTCTTATTTTGTAAGAGCTATTTCAACCATCCAACAACCACTGGGCGTTCTATTTTTTCTTTAAAATTTTGTAAATATCTAAACCATTCTTTACTGTTGGTAATCAATCCTGCTTTATCCCAGGTAGCGCCGGTATAATAAACAAAAGGTTTTCCTGAATTTACATTGATGATAGTCAGCAAATGATTATCGGTAACTTTCATATTCACAACCGGTTCTTCCATTACAGAGCCTATACCCAATGTTCCATCTTTTCCATGCTGCGGTTCCCAATATCCCATAATGCCATCTTTCTCATTGAGCAACATCGTTCCATTTCCTTTATGTTCAACAATTCCAATAACGACAGGCATTGTGTTTCCTTTGAAGAAATATGTTTTTTGCATCCTGTTTAATTGCGAACCGGCATCAAGCGAAATTATTTTACTTTCTGTAACGCTTTTGCCATCTACATTCCAGGTATCATACTCTAATTGAAATGTGCTGCGCAAAGGGCCGTTGTCAAGCACCTTATATCTCCTGAAATTTTTAGAATAATAAATGGAATCCTTTATGTAAGGCGCGCTGCTACCAGCTCCGAGACTAAATCCCACATCATAAAAATCCAATCCTTCACCATGATCTACATGATAATTCGCAATCTTGTACCATTTATTTATTACCATTTCAGGAGTTCTTTTAGCCCATACGTCAAGTCCATATCCCATTTCATCAGGCACTTTTTCCAATGCCTTACCATATACTCTGAATGCAATGCGGTCATTTTCCCATGCAAAATCATCATAACGTTCAGGCACGAAACGGGCATAGGTCCTCGTTTTAAATTCAGAAGGAGCTTCATTGGTAATGCGGACATAAATTTTTGAACCAGGCGCAAGAGTAGCCAGGAGTAATACGTTCACCGGATTTTTATTTCCCCGGTATTCCAACTGATAAGGAATTTCTTCCCCGGTTAAGGCATTAATAATTTTAATCCGATAGCTATCGGATTTTTTATCTCCATAATCCTTAATTTTTGAAATAAAATTTTTGTAAGGAAATGATACTACTTCTTCTTTTCTATCTAATCCAGTGGGATTATAAAGAGATAAAATATTATTTTCTGCCGAATGTTTTAATAATATGTCAACCATTTGACTGCCTGCCAAAAGAAAGCCGCCTACTCCATAAACTTCTGTGCTATTGCTGTCAACAGATTCGGGTTGTGCGCCAATTTGTTGCACATTTCCCAGTTTGCCATCAGCATGTACAGACGATATTAATGCTTCCCATGCTTTTTCAATAACAGGATTAAATTTATCATAAGACAGCAAATCATGATTCACACCCCATGCAAGTGCATAACAATAAAAACCGGTTCCACTGGTTTCTTTTTCAGGATAACTTTTGGCATCCAGCAAGGAGGCATGCCAACTTCCGTCAGCAGATTGAAGAGACGCTATTTTTGCTGATATTTTTTTATATAATTCTTCGAAACGGGGGCGATCGGGGTAATCAGAAGGCATGTTTTCTAACATTCTTACCAATCCTGCAAGCACCCATCCATTGCCACGCGACCAAAACATTTTTTTACCATTGGCTTCCTTCTTATCAAAATACCTGCTATCCCGGAAATACAAATCTTCTGTAGGATCAAATAAATAATCAGTGGTTTTCCACCAGAGTTTGCTGGCTATGTCGAGATATTTTTGTTCACCTGTAGCAGTGGAAAGATAAGCGAGGGCAGGAGGTCCCATAAATAATGCATCACACCAGGCCCACTCTCTAAGAGATACGTTATCCTTCCACTCCAATGATTCGGTATGTGGCATGGCGATAATGGAATCGGCTTGTTCTTTAAAGTGTGCAATCATTTTAGGTTGCCGGTACAAAGAATACATTTGTGAGAACATTTGCCCAACGCAATAATCGTCAGCCATAGTCTTCCGGGGGCCTGTGTTCCATTCAAGGTCTTCGCCAATCCGGTACATAGCTTTGCTGTATTCCGGATCATTGGCAATTTCATTCAAAGCCATGAAACCCGCGTATGCAGCACCGTTAGTCCAATCGTATTTGGGCCAGCGCATACCATTTCTTTCCCAACTGTGCAATTGCCAGTCGGCTACCTTCTTCATAATTTGTAAAGTAGAATCTGCACGAAAATTATTTTGTGCTATAGAATTTTCGTGTGTTATTGTTATTAGAAAAACAATCAATAAAGATGGTAATAGATATTTTTTCATTGATAAAAATTTAACATGGTTAAAGACCTCACCCCCAACCTCCTTTCCCAAGGAGAGGGGACAATATTTGTATAAGAATTTCATTTTATTTTAAATCCTTTACATCACAAACATCCATATCTCCATAATCCAGGTTTTCACCAGCCATGCCCCAGATAAAAGTATAATTGGATGTACCTGCTCCTGCATGAATGCTCCAGTTGGGCGAAATTACCGCTTGCTCATTCTGCATCCAGATATGGCGTGTTTCCTGTGGCTGGCCCATAAAGTGGCATACAGACTGTCCTTCCGGAACTTCAAAATAAAAATAAACTTCCATCCTACGGTCATGCGTATGTGCAGGCATCGTGTTCCAGACACTTCCGGTTTTTAATTCGGTCATCCCCATTTGCAACTGGCAGGTTGGTACTACACTATTTACGATTAGTTTATTGATGGTGCGGTGATTGGAATTTTCCAAAGAACCTAACGTTACAATTTCCGCTTCCTTTTTTGTAATTTTTTTCGTTGAAAATTTATGGTGAGCAGGCGCAGAGTTAATGTAAAACTTTGCAGGTTTTGATTTGTTTGCTGAATTGAATTTTACCTTTTTTGTTTCTTTACTGATATAAAGGGCTTCTTTAAAATCCAGTTCATATTTTTCCCCATCGGCTTCTACAGTTCCTTTACCGCCTACATTGATAATTCCCATTTCCCTTCTTTCCAAAAAGTATTTGGCTTTTAAATTTTCCGGGTTCGGCAACTCAATCGGTTTATTTACCGGCATAGCGCCTCCGGTAATGTAGCGATCGTAGAATGATAAAGTAAGATGTATTTCATCTCTTTCGAAAAGTTTTTCGATTAGAAAATTTTCCCTTAGCTGGGAAGTATTCATTCGCTCTGCTTCAGCCGGGCTTGTTGCAAATCTGCTTTCTAATTTTGTATTCATATTTTATTTTTTTTTGAAATGTGTTTTAAATCTGTTTCTGTTGATATAAATGAGCAATATCGGGCCGTCATTCCGGCCGGTATAAAAAACCAAATCAGGATTGGTAACAGACAAAATAGAGAGTCATTTGTTCTCTGATACATTATTAAACAAAGGTGGCCGTTGGAAATCACCAATGAATCGCTGCTATATGCATTCCTCTTAAACAAAGCCGAGGCGATAATCATTTCCTAAAAATATATTATAACAATATTAATCAATTTTATTTTGTGGCAATTCAAGGCAGATTTTATCTCCAGGTTACTTTATTGTAAAAGTATAAATCTACATTCTTTCCGGAACCTTTATTCCCAAAAGTTGCAGTCCGCTTTTGATAATATTTGACGTCATAACGCTCAACTGTAAACGCAGATTTTTCTTTACTTCAGTTTCTGCATTGGCAACAGAATGTTCTACGTAAAATGAATTGTATAATTTGGCTAAGTTGAAAACATAATTGGCAATTATTGAAGGATCCATTTCTTCGCCTGCATCAAAAATTATGTTCGAATATCTCTCCAAAAAAATAATCAATTGCCTTTCTAAGGGAAGTAAATGACTATCTGATGGCTGATGGCTGATAGCCGATAGCTGAACACCCATTTTTCTCAATATAGACTGAATCCTTGCATAAGTATATTGCACAAATGGACCTGTGAATCCATGAAAATCTATACTTTCTTCCGGGTTGAAGACCATTCTTTTTTTGGGATCTACTCTTAATAAATAAAACTTCATGGCACCGAGGCCAAGCGTTTCGTATAATTCCTTCAATTCTTTTTTTGTAAAATCTTTTACTTTCCCTAACTCCTCAGTATGTTTTTCAGCAGTAGCTATCATTTCATCTACCAGGTCATCGGCGTCAACCACGGTGCCTTCGCGGCTTTTCATTTTACCGGTGGTTAATTCTACCATGCCATAGCTGAGATGAAAAATATCATCAGCGAAAGGCATTCCGAGTTTTCGGATAATTTCTTTCAGCACCTTCATGTGGTACAATTGTTCATCACCAATTACATAAATACTTTTATCTAAATGATATTCTTCAAATTTTTGCTTTGCTAAACCAATATCCTGGGTGATATATACGGAAGTGCCATCGCCCCGCAACACTAATTTTTCATCAAGACCTGTATCTGAAAGATCAATCCATACACTGTCATCTTCTTTCTTAAATAATATATTTTTTTTTAAACCTTCCTGCACAATATCTTTTCCTAAAAGATAGGTATTGCTTTCATAAAAGGTATGGTCAAAGTCACTTCCGATTCTTTTATAAGTTTCATCGAAGCCTTTATATACCCAACCATTCATCCTGCTCCAAAGCTCTCTTACTTCTGGTTTCCCCTTTTCCCAATCCAATAACATTTGCTGCGTTTTCTTCATTATGGGTGCTTCTTTTTCCGCCTCTTCTTTTGGCATCCCGGATTGAATTAATTCATCCACTTCTTTTTTATATTCATCATTAAACTTTACATAATAATCGCCTACCAGGTGATCGCCTTTCTCGTGAGTTGATTCCGGTGTGGCGCCATTGGCAAACATTTGCCACGCAATCATGCTTTTGCAAATATGAATACCGCGATCATTTACTATGGAGGTTTTGATCACATTATTTCCATTGGCTTTTAAAATCTCGGCAACGCTCCATCCAAGGAAATTGTTTCTCAAATGCCCGAGATGTAAAGGTTTGTTGGTATTAGGCGAAGAATATTCTACCATTACTCTCACTGCCTTTCCTGAAGTTGACAAAAATTTCTTGCCAAAATTTTGATCCTCATAATTCTTTTGTAAAAAAGAATTTAACTCCCCGTCTGCAATTTCAAGATTCAGAAATCCTTTGATGACATTGTATTCTTTAAAAAATACCGGATAATTTTTTAATAAATTTTCACCTAATTCTTTTCCTAAAACTTCAGGTGATTTCTTTAAAGTTTTAACCAGGGCAAAAAGCACAATGGTATAATCGCCTTTGAACTCTGGTTTGGTTTCATTGATCTGGAAATCTTTTTCAGAAAATTCCTGTGAATATAATTCCGATAAACTTTTAATTGCAGCCGACTGTATGAAAGAGGTAAATGACATTTTGCGAAAATAGGGTAATTTGGTAATTGGTTTTTACGAATTCCTGTTATTTTCGATTGAAAATCATGAATAAAAGTTAGGACTTTTTTTAGTGTGGGTATAATGAATTAGAATTTGGTATTTTTCTGAATGCGTTTTTTGTTTGAGGGCATTACAATTGCTGCACCGCTTAAAAGCAAGACATTGAAGGCGTTGATATTTATTTATTGAACAGCCTGTTCTGTAACAGAGATTTCTTTTGTTGATTCCTTACTTATTTTTAAACCTAATCTTATCAAAAAGAGAGTAGCAATCACATCAACTATAATCTTGAAATATAAATCCTCAGGAACTGCTCCAATAAATCCAAGGAATGTGATCAACATAGAACCGAGCATTACTCCGAAAATTATGGAAAATGTTTGTAGGCGTCCCCAACCAGTATTATATGCCCATCGCTGTAAAAAATAAATAGGTAGAATTGCTAACACCACGCCTCCGCATACAGCAATGATCGGTGGAAATGAGGGCTGGATGCCAAATCCCAGCAATACGAGTCCGAATAAAAGTATAGACCAAATACCACCTGAAACTATAAGAATCCAGCCTGGAGGAGGATTCAGGTTTTGTTTTGATGTCAAATTTTCAGAAGGAAGTTTCCTTGTTGCCATATAAATAAGGAAGGCAATTACAATAATGGCGATTGCAACTAAGATAAAAGAAGGCTTGTAGGCAGAAAGATGAAATACTTTTACCCGGGCAATTTGTGTCCATGTAAACCACGCGGCAAAACACCCCAATAAAAATAATACACTGAATAATTTAACCCCGCCTTTGCTGATCCAAAGATCCTTTCTACGTTCAGGGAAGATTAATTCTGTAAGATAGATTGGTAAAATAACAACAGAGACAGATTCATAAATTAATGCCCAAAGAAGATACACATAATTAATCCCAAAAGCACGTGCATAGGTAACTCCCTTCAGATGGACTACCAGCGGAGCAATTGATGTTTGCTGAATCAGAAACTCTTCGGCCACGGATAATACAAGAGCCAGTAATAGCATGCTTTTCCAACCTAATTGCAATTTTCTTACTACGTAACGGATTAATAGCGCACCACCTCCCCAAACACAAATTTCAAAAGGAAAAACAAATAAAGAACTAAATCGTGTAGAGCCGGGAAGTATCTCTGTAATAAGAGGAGCAAGGAAAATCAAAGTGATCGCCGGAGCAATATTTTTATTGTTAACTTGTGGCATTTAAAATGAGGTTTAAGTTATTAATTCTTTTTTAAAAAATATTTTTCATTCTTTAGTTCCTGCTATAAAAATGGGAGTTTCGGAAACACTAATTTCCAAATTTCCATTTGAGATTTTTGAAGGAATGGTCTTACCGAAAGTATCAACCGCTTTTGCAGCTTTTGCGGTCCATGGTAGCACATAATTAGTGGCAGGTTGATCCTCACCAGAAAAAGCATCGCGCTTTTCCCAAATTACATGCACTGTATTACCATCTGTCTTTGTTATCTTAAAATAATACAGCAATGGTTTTCCTGGAACATCAATCCTGGCTATTGTTTTGATGTGGTATAGAAAACTGGTCATGCGTTTAAATACAGCAACTTCCGGAAATTCTTTAATTACTTCACCGTTGTTGTAATCTACCAGTTTATTTTTCCCAAACATAAGTGTCATGAGGTCATATTTATCAGCAGTATTATCCGTAAGGCACCAGTACATTGTTTTTTGTATCCCGGCGGAAAATGCAAGAATGTTTCTCATTACTATATCTCTACTCTGAAGACGGTCATATTTATCATTGAGTTCTTTGGAACACCCCATCATGAACATCTGTGTTTCCGGAGCCAGACTATTAATGTTATCATACATAGAAGCAAGTGGATTTTTCATTCTCCCGAAGGCAACGGTGTCGTGGGTGGAAACCGCTTTTTGCCATTCAATTATCATATTGATATACTTAAAATTTGAAAAAAAATCGAAAAATCCGGGACCATTATATTCTGTACAAATAATAGGTTGATTATGTGCTGAATCTGCAAGTTCCTTTTTGAAATAGGCAACTCTTTCCGGGATAGTGTAAGGATCCGCATAGAGACGTATATCAAAAAAATCAAAATAATCAGAAGCATCCTTTAGGACTTTGCTAAAAAAAGTAAGTCCATGTTCCTGACCGGGAATTGGCGGCATTCCGGGTGGATTAAAAAGTCCGTCATATCCGCCCATCACAACCTTTGCGTTAGGATCTGCATCCTTTACGGCGCGGTAAAAAATTTTTAATTCACTAATAAAATCGTCAACTGTACCATTCCAGTAAACAGGGTTATTAGGTTCGCAATCGTTTTGCCAAAACTTTATTTTACCCTTGCAATGTTTTACCAATGCATCAATAAAATGATAATAATCATCATCTGGTGATTTTGCAATAGATGCAGGAATGGTAGGAGAGGAGAGTTTTGTTGCCCAGGTAGAAGTCGAGAATATTGAAATCAAGGCCTCATCAGTAGAATGAAGTTGATTAAGAAAGGCATCAACAACACCCCAATTATAATTTCCTTTAGTTGGCTCAAGTTGCTGCCAAAATAAATACAGCTTCGTAAGATGAACATTTACTTTTTTTAATTGGGGTAAAAAGATTTCGGGCGGATTATCTATTCCGTATAAAAACCCCCATGCCACTCCAATTTGCGGGCCGGCCATTGAAATCGTTGAAGTATTATTTTTCATTTGTGCTTTACTTTTATTTAATAGCAATACCTGGTAGATAAATACCAGTGAAATAATTTTTATTAGTTTCATGATCTTATTTTGAAAAACTTATTTATTAAATATTTTTTCAGCGTGTTTTTGAAATATGTCAGTTAAGGAAACTGAGTGCTCCAATAAGAATTTTAATTTCGATTCATCATAGGCCGAAAAAAGTTCATACACATCAGCGGCCATTGCATCATAATACTGTTTTGCCTTTTCATGTTTTTTTGGAATGTACCGGATAATCACTTTCCTTCTATCCTGAGGATCGTTTTCACGTTTTACAAACCCGGCTTTCTCAAGCCTGTCAATTACGTTTGTAATAGCTCCCGTAGTAAGCCGCGTCACATTGGCCAGGTCACCTGCAGTTGAGGGTCCCATTTCCATCAGGAAGTCAATACACTCGGCATCAGTGGGGTTCAGTTTCATTTTTTCCGCAATAGCATATTGAAGCATTAGCGATGAACGCGTTAGTTTACGAACTGCCGTCATGAGTTCATATACCAGGGTATCTCTATTTTTTTTACTTTTCATGATTCTGAATTTTATTTTAATGATTAAGTACCTTTGTTATAAAGCATCTTAATAATTAAGGTAAATATAAATAAAAAAATAAATTATAAAATATTTTTATTATTAAATGCTGATACCTTTAGAATTAAGGTCAAAAAGAATAGCTTTATTATTGCCTCGTTGAGTTCGTTGTGCAGATGGGATCTTTTCTATTAATTGTATTCCGGTATATAAGCCCAAAAAATTATATTCTACGGTAGTTACTGATTTATTTTTTTCTTTCCTTTTATCTCCCCTATTTTTGTTTAAAATAAGATGAATGTTTGAAAATAAAGTAATTGCGATCACCGGTGGTACAGACGGAATTGGGAAAGCGCTTGTAAAAGAATTTTTACAACGGGGAGCAATAGTTGCTACCTGCGGACGCACTCCTGGAAAGCTTACGCAATTGAAAAGCGAATTTCCAGATAAAACTTTGTTTACCATAGTAGCCGATGTAAGTAAAGAAGAAGATTGTAAAAATTTCATTGAAAAAACAGTAGAAGAATTTAAAGGTATTGATGTGTTGATAAATAATGCCGGTATCTCTATGAGAGCGCTTTTTAAAGACACGGATCTAACCACTTTAAAAAGAGTGATGGATATCAATTTTTGGGGAACCGTATATTGCACTAAATATGCCTTGAATACTGTTATTGAAAGAAAGGGAAGTATCGTGGGTATCGCATCCATTGCGGGCCATAGAGGTTTGCCGGGAAGAAGCGGTTATAGTGCGAGCAAAGCTGCCGTTATCAGGTGGATGGAAACACTACGCACAGAACTGTTGGATACAGGGGTAAATGTTATGTGGGTTTCGCCTGGTTTTACCGCTTCCAATACAAGATATGCTGCTCTTGGTGAAAATGCAGAACCGGTAAAGGACTCCAAACTGGACGAAGGTAAAATAATGACTGCTGAGGAATGTGCGGGCCATATTGTAAAAGCAATTCAAAAAAGAAAACGAACACTTGTATTAACCTTTACAGGAAAAGAAGCCATATTTATGAATAAATTTTTTCCTGCTTTGGCAGACAAATTGATAAGAAAGATGTATTTTAAAAATGGAAAAATGGTGAAATAAAAAGTATTAAAATAGTTTGTTCGTCTTACAATAAAATCACGATTATCTTTGACACATTACTACAATTCAATTTGATTATATACTCTAAGAAAATAAATACCAATTATAAATTTTTGAATGGCTTTAATAACACTTACATCAGATATCGGGCGACAGGATTTTCTTACGGGTGCCGTAAAAGGACAATTATTGCAGATTAATAATCAGTTTACCATCGTTGATATTTCGCATGAGCTTTCTCCTTTCAACTATCCGCAGGCCGCTTATGTTTGCCGCAATGCCATTAAAAATTTTTCCCCCAATACTTTTCATATTGTATTAGTAAATCTTTTTGATAAAAAACCTGATCATTTATTATTTATAGAACACAACGGCCAATATATTGGCTGTGCTGATAATGGATTGATCACGATGATACTCGAAGAGACACCTCAAAAGTTGATCTCACTTCCATTAGTTTCATCAGAGCCAAAAAATACTTTGTATTGTGCAAGGATTTTTGCTAAAGCTTTTCAGAGTATACTTGATGGTAGGACTCTTGAAGAAATTGGTGATACAGGTGTTTCGATAGAAGTAAAAAATCCGCTTAGACCTTTACTTGGGGAGAAATTTATTGAAGGACAGATTATTTTCATTGATAATTTTGAGAATGTAATTATTAATATTACCAAAGAAGAATTTGAAGAACAAAGAAGAGGGAGAAGCTTTAAAATTGTATTTAAAAGAGATGAGATAATTGATAAAATCAGTGAGACTTATGCTGATGTAAACGAAAGTGAAAAACTGGCTTTATTTAATTCTGCCGGTTATCTTGAAATAGCGATCAATAAAGGGAATGCAGCGGGTTTGTTTGGGCTGGAAGGTTATACTGAAAAAGCAAATATGCAAACGCAATACATGCAGAATAGGTTACTATATCAAACGGTAAAGATCTATTTTGATTAGATGCTGAGCCCAAAAGCACAATTAATGTTTAAAGAATTGAGTAGTTTTTTATTTTTAAAAAATTAAAAAATAATACTGCATATTCTTATAATTGATTACATATGGATAAACAATTCTTTACCTGAAAATTATTACGGGTTTCTTAATGTCGATGTGTATTGACATAGTTATGCCGGCTTTTGCTGCCAAAACACCCACAACTAAGACTGAGGTTCCAAAAGAAGTCCTCGCAAAGCAGATTGAAAACTGCCTGGTTGAAATCCGTACTTTGTCAAAGACAAATTTAACTACCGTTCAAAAACAGGAGTTAAGAAAAGAAATGAAAAGTTTAAGAAGAGAAGCGAGACGCAATGGAATTTCCTATCTGTGGGTGCAATTATAATCATTATTTTGCGATAGGGATTTGAAATTTTAAAAATTGATACCCGTTACATCAACGGATATTTTTTTGTAATTAATTGAATGAAAACAAGACTATATGACTATAATTCAATCTAAGAATTGACTTTTGCTTCTTTAAATCCTACATCCATCCTTTTTCCATAATTTAGCTTTTAATGTCTACACAGATATTTACAAATATTGGGAGGCTCGTAAATACCCGCGATAATTCCGGGTTTATCAGGGGAAATGATCTTGCAATTTTGCCAACGATTGAAAATGGTTATGTCATTATTGAAGATGACGTAATTGCTGAAATTGGAAAGATGGAAGAAATTCATTTTCCTCAACAAAATAATAGAGTTGCCGACAATACCATTGTATTACCGTGCTGGTGTGATAGTCACACACACCTGGTTTTTGCAGGAAGTAGAGAGGATGAATTCATTGATAAAATAAAAGGATTAAATTATGCGGAGATTGCTGCAAAGGGCGGAGGAATTCTGGATTCGGCAAAAAAATTAATGGAAACATCGGAAGATGAACTTTTTAATTCTGCATGGAAGAGATTGGAAGAAGTAAGTAAACTTGGCACGGGTGCCATTGAAATAAAAAGCGGCTATGGGTTATCGTTACAAGGAGAATTAAAAATGCTTCGCGTAATAAAAAGATTAAAAGAAAAAAGTTCGCTCAAAATAAAATCTACTTTTTTAGGTGCGCATACTTTCCCATTGGAATACAAAAAAAATCATCATGGGTATATTGATGGGATCATAAATGAAATGCTTCCGGTAATTGCAAAGGAAAAACTCGCTGATTATATTGATGTGTTTTGTGAGAATGGATTTTTTTCTCCGGAAGAAATGGAAACTATTTGTGAAGCAGGGAAAAAATATGGATTAAAACCAAAATTACATGTAAACCAATTAAATAGTATTGGCGGAATTGAGAAAGGGATTTCTCTTGGTGCCTTATCGCTTGATCATTTGGAAACTTTAAAGGAAAATGAAATAAAATTACTTGGAAACTATATTGGTGGTTCCACACTTTTACCATCAGCGGCATTTTTTTTAAGGATGCCTTTACCACCTGGGCGAAGCCTCATTGGTGCTAATGCAGCCGTGACTCTTGCATCAGATTATAATCCCGGTTCTTCACCTTCCGGGAATATGAATTTTGTTATTTCACTGAGTTGTATCCAAATGAAGATGCTGCCGGAAGAAGCAATTAATGCTGCTTCTTTCAATGGTGCCTGCGCTATGGAAATTGAAAAAGATTATGGAAGTATAGCTGTAGGTAAAAGAGCAAATCTCATTTTTACCAAACCTGTTCCTTCTTTGGCTTATCTTCCCTATTCTTTTGGAAGTAATTTAATTGGTAAAGTAATGATCAATGGCTCATTTATATAAAATGAATCAAATTTTATTGATGGAATTTTTAAAAGAAAATATATGGTTGCACATTTCAAACGATATGCTAAAAATGATGTTCTTTCGCTTACGCATCTCCGTAAGTATGAAACAAAACTGGGAGAAATAGTTCTTTGCGATGATTCAAATGATTTTGAGAAAATCATTTCAGAAACTTCTGCTAAGTATATTCTTTTTGGGGTTCCTGAAGATATTGGTGTAAAAGCCAACCTGGGAAGAGGTGGGGCAGATTCTGCCTGGTTTCCATTTCTTGAATCTTTCTTAAATATTCAAAGTAATGATTTTTTAAGTGGAGAAAATATTTTTGTTGCCGGACATTTTGATTTTTCAGACGCGAAAAAACTGATTAATGTAAATGCAGCGACTGACGAAGAAAAAGTGATTGCTTACCGTTCTTTTGTGAACAAGATAGATGATGAAGTAGAAGAAATCGTGAAAATTATTACTCAAAATAAAAAAATTCCAATCATTATCGGAGGCGGACATAATAATGCGTATCCGGCTATAAAAGGCGCTTCCAAGGGATTATACAAGGCAGAACTGCTACAACTTGCGCAAATTAATTGTATCAATCTTGATGCTCATTCCGATTACCGTCCTTCTGAAGGAAGGCATTCCGGTAATGCATTTCGCTATGCGGACGAAGACGGATATTTGAATAAATATTGTGTCATAGGCATACATGAAAATTATATTCAACAAAATGTATGGATAGATATTGTAAATAATCCATTTATAGATTGCATTACTTATGAAGATATTTTTATTCACGAGAAAATGAATTTCATTCAGGCGGTTGCACATGCCACAGGTTTTACGGAAGATAATTTTACGGGCATTGAACTTGATCTGGATTCAGTAGAAAATACATTATGCAGCGCTTTAACTCCAAGTGGAATTACTTCTTTGCATGCGAGGCAGTATATGAATTTTGTAGCGACAGACTCCAGGATAGCCTACCTACATATCTGTGAGGGTGCTGCAAAATCGAATACAGGAGAAACCAGTTCTGTTACAGGAAAATTAATTAGTTACCTGGTGAGTGATTTTGTGAAAGCGAATATGGTAATAAAAAAATAAGAACAAGATTTCTTACACCCTTATTTTAAAAAATATAAATCTGAATTCCAGGTTATATAATTGAAATATTTACCTTTTTTAAAAACGAATAGGGCTTCGGTATTGATTCCTGAATTTTTTACTATGGCCTCCGGAGATTTTTTGTCTTCCAATGATATAACCTATTTTAATATTTATAGAAAAATAAGAGTCATTATCATTAGGATCGCCCCTGATACCACCAGGCTGGTTGGTGTTTTGATTTGGTAAAGCATCAGGTCTTCCCCTGTCATTTAAAATAAGAGCATCTGCTAATTGGGTTCCACTTAAATATTTTGAAAATACAGAAGGGTCAATATATCTTCCATGCACATCATCCAGATAATCTGTAAACAATATCCGGCTCACATATTCAATTTTAATATCCAACTTTGGGGATATTTCGTAAGCCAATCCAAAGCCATAAGAAAGATTTAATTGATTAAGGCTATATTCCTTACTGTTTGGGTATTCTGCAAAACCTTCACCTTCTGTAGGTAAAGGACGAAGATCAATCCATTGCCCATTCAAATTTGCCTGTGGATTGAAATGAAAATATCCAAAACCTCCCAAAATATAGGGTGAAAATGCGCCTGCCGGAATGTTTGGATCAAAATTTTTGTAAAATGCTACCGGATAAAATTCGGCGATAAGGGAGACTTCAGTGATTGGGCTTCTAAAACTCAGATTTCTGTTCTATCTACCTATAGCAGAAGTTGATTTCACACCAGCTAATAGGCTGTCGTTGGATTGTACCATTCCTTTAGTTCCTTCAAGCCTCAATCCTAAATAATGTGTATAAAGTGCGCTAAAATAAATACCTCCTGCAAATGTGGTATTCTTGAAATTCAGATCTTTGGCTCCCCCTGCACCTTTGCCTTTTCTCCCTCCAATATCAGTAAGGCAATTCATAGGACCAGTAGAAAGACCTGCCTCGAAAGTAACGGTATTATCAAAATATTCATCATTATAAAAATAATATTGCGCTTTCGCCTGAAAAGCAACCATAAAGAATAATAATAAACATGGAATTTTTAAGTTCCTTAAAGACGAGTTATTTTGATATTTTTCTTTTAATTACTGGTCAAAAAGCTGTTACAAATTTAAAGAATTATTTTTCTTATTTGATGTTTTTTTTAACTGTTTAGGGAAGCAAAAAGTAATAAGCAAACAAAGATTAACAACTTACATAAAACCTCACCTATCCAAAAGAAATAAAACCGTTGTAAAACAACTGCTTACAACGGTTTTATTATTTGCCAGTTAAATCTATTATTGTTTTTGCAATTTTGCATTGTAATTTAATTCATCATTAATAATGCTTACACAGTACATTCCTGTTATTAATTGAGGAACGCTCACTGATACGGCATTATTTCCATTTATCACGTTAATAGTTTGTTTATACAAAGTTTGTCCGTTCATATTTCTTATCAACATGGTAGCCTGTCCGGATTGGGAAGCACTAAAAGAAGCGGTAAAATTATTCACAACCGGGTTAGGATAAATTTTAAATGATTCATTATCATTACCTGTGGAAAGCCTTATTACATTGGAGAATGTAAAATTGCCATTAATATCAATCTGTTTTAATTTGTAATAGACATTGTTTCCATTAAGATTGATATGATCCTGGTAACTATAATTTATGGGAGTTGAGCTGTTACCAGCACCAGCGATAGTTGCAGCCAGTTCAAAATCATTTCCATCAAGACTTCTATACAATTCAAAACGATTGTTGTTGATTTCCTGGCTTGTTTGCCAGTTAAGTGAGGCAACTCCGTTTGAATAAGTACCGTTAAAATAAACTAATTCAACAGGGGCAACGCCTGCAGAAACCACTACAAGTTTATAGTCATTAAAGTTATTACAATCCGGATTTGCCAAATTATCACTCGAAGTGGCAACAACCAGTCTGTAAATATTTCCATTAGCATTTAGTTGGGTAAGATCAGTTGAAACATTGGAAATATCATAACTATAGTTAGCCACTCCATTGGTATAGCTAATCCTTCCACTATCCAAATCTGAAAAAGAAATAGAACCGTCTCTGCTAACCTCTAATTTGTAATATGTATTTGCGCTTGAAGGATCTGTAACGGTGAATACCGGAGTAACTGTATTTCCTTCTGTTGTATTTGCAGGTCCGTTAACTGTAATTTTTGATTGAGTAACATTAATTGAAATATCATCAAGACCAAGGTCATTACCATTTGCAACGAAGGTAGAATTCACCACTTTCAAATCAACAGTAGGAGTAGTAGCAATAAATTTGCCACCCACTTTATGCCATTGATGATCATAAGGGATATGCCCTGAAGTTGCAATGGTATCATTTCCATTCACCACAAAAGAGATGTCGGGAGCTGCATTAGTGCTTCCTCCTGAACCTCCTGCAGGCATCATATTGATAACCCATGCGGAGAATTCATAAACAGAACCGGTACAAACAGGTATATTTTTTATCTGGTAAAAAATGGGAGATTTTGTAATATCCGGAGCTCCGTTTACAGCCATAAAATATCCTCCGTCACCTGTATGGTCTTTACCTGTCCAGATAGGAGTGTGAATACAATTGGAACCGTTCGCATCTCCAATTACTTTCAAAATAGAATACGTAAATTCTGGCTGCATACCATTTGTTGAAGCAGTATAAGTATAATCTGAACATGGAAAAATATTTCCACTGGGACTTGAACAGCCTTGTAGTGCACTGCCTACGTTACCAACAGGATTGTATGTATTGCTTCCTGATTGAAGACAGGCATCTGCTGAAGTATTTACTGTGATATACGGAACACTGAAGGTACCGCGTGCACCTAATAAATTGGGACCATTGTTTCCTGATTGTGCAGAAGAAATTTGAAAGCTGAACAAACTTATTGCAGCTAACAGTAGTGTGGTAAATTGTTTCATTCCTTGAGGTTTAGAGTTAATTTAAAGCGGCCATCAAAAGAATAGATTGTAAGACACTTACGGCTTTAAACAAAGGAATGCGGAAAGGGTAATTAGGGTAATTAAAAGAATATTAATTTGGGGTATTTTCTGAGGATGTTGGGGCTAATCCTTAGCGGTTGCTTGCTTTGGAAATACAAAACTATACAAGATTCTGATGAATCCAAATGATTTTGAAAGTTTTTTTTAATTTGTATTTTTTCTCACTGGAGTTTAGTCGAATTTGGCTTGTGAAGGATACAAGCCGCCTTTCGGGAAAAGCATTAATCGTTCCTTTTGAAAAAACATTATTTATCCTTATTATTCACAAGCATCCATTTGGCCGTTTCGTAAAGAGCGGAAGTAAGTTTTGATAATTTATTTTCTATAGAGTCTTTTTGCCTTGAGTCTATAGTGAGATTGTTTGAGTTTATTGGCATCAGTTCTTCTTTGGATATTCGTAAATTTTTTACAAAATAATAATTGTTGTTTACTACACCAATGTTTCCTTCGTCCTGATGGATGATAAATGCGGCATCGGTTCTGTCTTTTGAATTTAAAACATCTCTTCCCAGTGTAGTATTAGTGTAGGGCTGATGGAGCATTCCGGCTATTGTGGGGAGTATATCAATTTGTGAAACAACATCGTGCCTTTTTTGGGGCGTTAGTAATTGGGGAGCATAAAATAATAGTGGGACATGTTCATCACTTAGCGCCCCTTCATCCCACGCTTTTGGATAGATTGCGGAGGTTTCGCCCTCCACACCGTGGTCACCGACAAAAGCAAAAATAGTATTGTTGAACCAGGGTTGTTTTTTTGCATTTTCTATCAATGTTTTGAAACAATAGTCTGTGTAACAAAAAGACTGAAATTCCTGAAGATCCTCAAAACCATATTTATGAAGAGTATCTTCATTTACTTGCCTTCTTATAAAATCAGAATCTTCGACAGGAATGCTGTATGGACGGTGATTATCTGCAGTTTGAACAATAGCAAAAAAAGGTTTTTTCTGTTGAGAAAAGACTTTTTCAGCTTCCAGGAAAAGATCTTTATCACTGATGCCCCATACGTTTAAGGGTTTGGATTTATAAGAGCCTTCCTGGTAGATATGAACTCCTTTTATATTTTTTATCAGGCCGTCAAAATTATTAAAACTGCCATTTCCTCCTAAAAAATAAAATTTATTATAATCCTCAAAGGAATTAATGATGGTATGTTGATGGATAGCTGCCGGGTCGCGGGTAGAAAATTCAGAAAGTTGCACATCAGGAATTCCTGTTACGATTGCAAAAAGGCCGCGCGCAGTACCAAAAGTAGGAGTGAAGCATCGGTTAAAGAATATGCCGCTATCGCACATTTGTTTAAAATATGGAGTAGCGTTTAATGGATTGCCGCTCATACTGCTTTTGTACATACTGAAGCTTTCACAAACTACCAACACTATATTAGGCCTGCTTTCAAGCGATCTGCTATTGGGCAATACCTCCCTTGAATAATCCTCATGGTCAATGTTCGTTGAATCAAGTTGTAGAAAATTGGCGATGAGAGGAAAGTAAGTTTTTGCTTTTTCATCATTGAAGGATGGGTTTCTGAAACGTAAAGTGGAGAAAAAATTTTGTAACGGATTTAGGGCTACATAGGATTTAAAATTATCATTCAATTCAAAGGCGTCCTTCCATTTTAACGGCACAAAAGAAAAAATTCCAAAAAGACTCCACAATAAAAAAATGATGGCTCCTATATGCCAACGTTTTTTATAGATCCTGTTTTCGAGTAGGTTTCTTTTTGTGGTGAGGACGTGAGTTCTTTTAAAAAGCCACGACATTAAAAACACAGCTACTACCAGTGCAGTTATAAGCCAAACCATCGGATAGCTTTGCCAAAGCATTTTGAAAGAGATTATCGGGTCTTCTGCAAAATTTAATGCGCTTGCATTAAGGCGCGTATGATTATAACTAAAATTTCCAAAATCTGCACCAAAGAAAAATAATACTATCAATGTGGTAAATGCAAGATAATAAGACCATAATTTTTTATTCCGTTCAGAATAAAATGGGGAGAATTTTGGATAAACAGATAAAACGGCAATTGGTAAAAGAATGATGGAAATCCATTTGGCATCATATTGAAATCCAAGCCAGAATGAAGGAATCAATGACAAAACCGAAGTTCGATCAGGGATAAATAAAACAACTGTTGCTATCCTGAGTATGGTAAAGATGATGATGTAGATAGTCCAAAGCAGCAGCAACCATTGAATGGTCAATGGAATTGTTTTTGGAATTTTGGCTCGTATCATCATAAAAAATGAATAATTAAATTTTCTCAGGGTTTTATTTCGCTTGATTTTTTATTATTAAGCAGCATGTA
The DNA here is from genome assembly GCA_035532615.1 of Hanamia sp. Taxonomy (GTDB): domain Bacteria; phylum Bacteroidota; class Bacteroidia; order Chitinophagales; family Chitinophagaceae; genus Ginsengibacter. Next base: position 5,330 of record DATKQQ010000185.1, on the reverse strand, counting down.
TTTCGCTGTTTCATAATAGGCTTGTGTCAGGTTTTGTATTGCTTTTTTGTCTGCTGCAATTTCAGGTGTTTGCGGCAACGGAATATTATCTTTTGAGGAACGGAAATCCTGGGTACCACTTAAAAGATTGTGTATGTAAACGAGGCTATCAGTAACTATTCCTATTTGTTTTATTTCCGGATCAAATAAAAAGGCAAAATTTTTAAACCTTGCATTATTTTGCGTGGTATCAAACAAATCTCTTCCTAAGGTAGTATTGGTGAATGAAATATGCGCTAATGATGAAACTGAAGGTATCAGATCAAGCTGGGAGCAGGTCTTATGAATTCGTTGTGGAGTTAACAGATCGGGTGAATAAAAAAGCAATGGAACGTTTTGAGTGGTCAATCCATCTTTTTCCCAGGCATTTGGAAACATATTACCGGCGTCTCCGCGTATTCCGTGATCTCCTACAAAAACAAAAATGGTATTTTTAAAATAGGGTTCTTTTTTTGCAGTTTCAATAAACGTTTTAAAACTGAAATCGCTATATCTGAATGCATTTAATTCTTCATTAGTCTGGAAACCATATTTTTTTAAAGTATCAACCGGATAATGCTTCAACATAAATGCTTTTCTATCTTCTTCAGGAATAGTATAGGGGCGGTGGTTATCGGCTGTTTGTATTACTGCGAAAAAAGGATGAGTTTGCTTTTTTAAAACTTTATTGGCTTCCAAAAATAAATCTTTATCACTGATGCCCCATACATCAATTACTTTAGATGTATAATCTTCTTCTTCATATAGATGCAATCCGTCAAGATTATTGGTGAGTAACCCTCTGATATTGGCCCAGCTTGAACTTCCGCCAATGAAATAAAATTTCTGATAACCTTTATAATCATTAATAATTGAATGTTGATCTACATAGGCAGGATTGCGGCTGGAGGTTGTAGGATATTCCACATCCGGTATTCCTGTTACCACCGCCCAAACTCCCCGGGCAGTGCCATACGCTGGTGTAAAACATCTGTCGAAGAAAATTCCATGATCACACATATTGTTAAAATAGGGAGTAGTATTAAGCGGATTACCCCACATGCTACTTTTATAAGCCGAAAAACTTTCACAGATTACTACAACTACATTAGGAGGATTAGCCGGAGGTGCCACTTTATGGATTCTTTGATAATTCAATGTTGTGCTATCCGGATTAGTAACATTGAGATACTGAACCATTAAAGGATAATATTTTTTTACCTCTTTAATATCAAAGGTTGAGTTTTTGAATTTTAAAGTACTTAAAAAACTCTGAACGGGATTTAAAGAAAGATTGGCTTTAAAATTATCGTCAAATGTAAATGCATCGCTCCATCGTAAAGGGTATTGATTTAATTTACCAAAAACCCCTAAACCTAATAATAATGCAAACACAAAACCCATAATGAATTTTATGAATACAGGCACATCATAAGTTGTGGTTTGTATTTTTTTAAACCACCTTATTATCAACCAATAAATTATAATTGTAGCAATAAGAATTAAAATCAACAGGATAATTACAGGATAAGTTTCCCATACCATATTCATAGAGATTTTTGCATTCGACAGATAATTCAAGGCTCCGGCATTAAGGCGTTCATGAAGATAATCGAAATGCTCAAAGTCAATGGCATACATTAATACAAGCAATAGCGTAATAATAAAAAAATAGACTTTAAAAACTTTTGATGAAAAAGAATTCTCAAAGGGATTGCAATTTTTTGTGATGAAAAGCCATAAAAAAATAAAGAGAAATAAAATGCCGATATAAATCATAGTTGATTTGGTAGCATGTCCTTTAAACATAAAAATCATCAGAAGTACCATTATGAGGAGAGTAAAAAAAACTTCTATAATGCTACCTACGGTAAGTCTTTTTTTGGGATTATATTTTAAATGGAGATTGCCGATTACAAAAGGGAAAACTATCATCCCGCAAATGATCCTTATGTCAAAGTGTAGGCCTAATAAAAATGCCGAACGACATTTGGAAAAAGTATATCCTGATGGAACAAAATGATAAAAAAATACAAACCGCATAATTGTCATAAAAATCAGAAATACGATACCTATCAGGAACATCCATTTTACCAGTCGGGGGAAGTTGGATTTTTTTTTCATCAGAAAAATTTAAGTGAAAGTGTAAATATTACAGGAATAATATTGTTATGAATTTGACAAATGTAAATATTTAACCACGGTTTTTAATCAATGGTTATTTTTGCGGTAATGAATTTGATGGAAATACAGAATGCAGCTTTTCTCCCAGATGCCATAAAACAGTTTGATTACAGACTGTTTGCAAAGATGAATGGCCAATGGCATAATTCTTTTTTTGATGTTTTTTTCCCTTTTATAAGGGAACCAACCGTATGGGTCCCTTTCTATTTTTTTTTAGTTGTTTTTATAACACTCAATTTTAAAACAAGAGGCTGGCTTTGGGTTTTGTTTTTTCTGTTAAATGTAATACTAAGTGATCAGGTAAGCAGCCACTTGATTAAGGATAATTTTTGGAGACTAAGACCATGTCACGATCCTTTTCTTTTTGGACATATCAGGTTTTTGGTAGCTTATTGCCCTGTTAGTTCCAGTTTTACTTCTTCACATGCGGTTAATCATTTTGCCGCAGCAATGTTTATATTTACAACATTCAAAAAAGCGCTAAGCCCAAAATGGGGATATTTTCTTTTTTTATGGGCATTTGCTATTTCTTATGCTCAGGTATATGTGGGAGTACATTTTCCCTTCGATGTATTTTGCGGCATTATTTTAGGTGTGATCCTTGGATATATTCCGGCAACGATCTTCAACCGTAAAATCGGGTTGGAGAAGCTTAACGAAAAACAGACGTATGGTTGATCTGATTATTTTATTTTTTTTAATTCTTATAAACGCATTCATCGTAATGTGTGAAATGGCATTGGTTTCAGCAAAGAAAAACAGGCTTGAGGCTGGAGCCGCAATAGGTGACAGAAGTTCAAAGATTGCTTTGGAGCTCAAAGAAAATCCTGAGATATTTTTATCAACTACCCAAATTTATATCACTCTTGTTTCTATTTTAACGGGTGTTTATTCAGGGGAGAGGTTTAGTATTTATTTGCAACCTTATTTTGAAAAGATTAATTTTCTAAGACCTTATGCCGGTACCGTTGCTACTGTGATCATTGTTATTATTGTCACTTTTTTATCCATTTTATTTGGCGAATTAGTTCCTAAAAGAATCGCGCTTATGAATCCTGAAGGAATAGCAAAGGGAATTGCCAGGCTTATAAAATGGTTGAGCACTATTTCGTACCCGCTGGTCTGGCTGCTAAGTTCATTAAGTAATGGTATTTTTAAATTGTTCAACGTAAAGCCTCATGCAGATAACCAGGTAACGGAAGAAGAAATAAAAGCCATGATAAATGAAGGAAGTGAACTAGGAACTATTGAGGAAGAAGAAAAAGATATTATAGAAAGGGTTTTTCATTTAGGCGATAGAAATATTACTTCTTTAATGACACATCGAACGGATATAATATGGTTTGATGTGAATGAAGAACAATTATCTGTAAAACAAAAAATTAAAGAATTCCAACATTCAGTTTATCCTGTATGTAATGAAACCATTGACAATATTGAAGGTATAGTTTATGTGAAAGACATGTACCTTAAGCCCGACATTACTTTAAAAGAATTGATGAGAAAAGCGCTTTTTATTCCCGAAAATAATTCAGCTTACCAGGTACTTGAAAAAATAAAACGAACCAAAATCCATTATGCTTTTATTGTTGATGAATATGGAAGTTTGCTGGGGATGATAACTGTAAAAGATATTTTAAATGCAATAGTAGGAGAGATGCCCGAAGAAGAAGATGATGAATATGAAATAATAGAAAGAAATGATGGCAGCTATCTAATAGACGGTCAAATTCAATTTTATGATTTTCTCACAAAATTTGATAAAACCGTTTGGATTAACGAAGGAGAAAACCAGTTTGATACACTTGCCGGATTTATTCTTCACGAGTTAAAACGCATTCCCATAACCGGGGATAAATTTGAATGGCGGGGATTTGAATTTGAAATCGTAGATATGGATGGCCAGCGGATTGACAAAATCCTTGTAAAAATATCTGATGAAATAAGGGAGGAGATGGAGGAGTGATATAGTTTAAATCTTCAAAAGATTGCTAATCCAACAAAAAACCGGCTCACTTATTAGTAAGCCGGCTTCTTTTGGATTCAATTAGCTAATCAACTTAAAAGTTCTTAGGATTCGCCTGTCCTTTGTTGGTATCCCACCAAACAGGCGTTCCTCCGGTATCAGACCCTCCAAGAGAAGATACAGCAGCAGCAACGTTGGTTGCATTATTTGTGTACTCGGTGGACGGATATTGTATCCTTCGGATCTGCAATGCAGTGCTGATAGTGCCACCGCTATTATTGACTACCACGGGGAAAAGTCTGGGATATCCAGTGCGACGATATTCAGTCCAGACCTCCACGCCTCCGCATGGAAACATAGCTATCCATTTTTGTGTAATAATACGTTCTAGGTTTCGCTCGTTTATAGCAGCAGGATTCCAGGCAATATGAACAGTGGACATGGCATTGATACTGGCGTTAGGAACTCCTGCGGTAGGAGTCAGTGGATCCACATAATTTGCCTGTGTACTGGTATTATCATTTAAATAATTACCTGCATTTGCCCCCCATTGCTGCATTGATGTAGTTACTCCTGTTTCATAATCTGTTTGGGCGCTTTCGGTAGTCCAGCCTCTTAGTGCTGCTTCTGCCCTTAAAAACCAAACCTCTGCTGCATTCATAAGAATCATATTCGTAAACTCCTGCATAGTTGTAAAGTTGGGAGGATGTTTTGAAACTGAGGCTTCGGGCCTGGCATTAATTGAATTTTTAATGCAGAAAATGAAAAATGGCAGTCCTTCCAGACTTGAGCACGCAATTGCTAAAAAAGGATTTCTGGAATTAGAAGATATTATCGAAGCAGTTCATCATGGAGATAATTTAGCAATGGAAGGAGTGGCTGAAGTTGGATACAAAATAGGAAAAGGACTAGCTGTTGCTATTAATCTATTAGGTATAATCGCTTAGGTCGCACAATATGAATAAAGGCTATATATTTGCCGAATGGAAACAAGGGTAAAATTTACTGGTGTGAATTCAAATAAGTTTAACCTTCAATTCAAAGATGATTCATCCTGTTATGAGTATTTAGCAGGTGTAAAGTGGGGAGGTAATAAATATCAGTGTAAAAAATGCAGCAATGATAAATATTGTAAGGGCAAGAAGCCATTTTCAAGGCGCTG
>DATKQQ010000184.1:0-15881 GCA_035532615.1 Hanamia sp. | reverse complement strand
TGATGTTTTTAGATACCAATAATGAGCAAAAATTGTGCTGAAATGCAGTAGAATCAACACTTACGCACATGTGTTCATAACTAATTTTATGATACAACCACTGCCAGCATTGAGTTAGAGAGTTTTCTTGCAGATACTATATAAAGAATGTTTCGGTGCATTTATCATTTTAACATCTTTATTATTGATTCATGCGCCTCTCAATGACGTGCACGATGATACCAGTAAGCAAAGATCGCCTGACTGCGCCTTTCGAGCAGGAAATAAATCGTTTCACTATTTTATTGTTGTGTAACTGAGAATGATAAACGAAAATATAATTGAATTGAAGCACAAGCATGGCTGACTCAAAGAATCTTCGCTACAAAGCTTGCGCTAAGGTTGAGATCAGACCGGCACCCACTAGCGGATTGATGACTTTGCAAGATGAAGAAGGAACACCCGCCTAGCGGATTGATGACTTTGGAAGATAAAGAAGGAACACCCGCATTGGCTAAAAGTGTACCACCACTAAAAGACAATAATTAATTTATTCAAGTCTTATCAAATCTTTATCGCCTGGCATTTCCATCCAAAGTTTTTTACAACATACAATATATATTTCTTCATAATCAATTTGATCTCTTTTGTCATCAAATATATATGCTGTACAAGGGCCATTTTTTACTGTAATTACCCTTCCCTTTCTATCGTCAAGGTTTATAATCTCACAATCCTTAACATCTGTCAACCATTTAATAAACGATGAACGGGTGTATAACATTAAACAATGGTCAATTTATCAGTAAACTTTATTGTTTTGTAATTTTTAGGAAGTTCTAAGGAAGGTTTTTCTGAGGTGGCATTTTCATGCTTTGTTACAATTTTGTACATAATTCGAAGGTTTTTTTTTGCTTCTACTTCATTATCTCCATTTGCAATAATATCTGTTCTATGTTCATAGAAAGCAATAAACCTTCCTGACTCACACTTAATGAGTGTGCCGGGAACTAATTCGTTTTTGTTCTTTTTAATTGTGCGGGCTTTCATAACTATACTTTCTTGTAGGTACTTAACGCAGCAATATAGAAAATGTTTCTTAATTATCTAAAGGTATAAGTATTTTTTTGGTTTTTTAAATACTATTTGGCAGTCTAAATATAAAATTGTTGTGGTGTCATATTTTAATCCATAATTTTAATTGCTATTATTAGGCATCTATATACATTTTAACACTAAAATAAAAACAATATGAAATTTACTTTATTGTTTATTCTTCTTCCTATATTTTGTTATTCCCAATCTCTTTCACCAGAAAGGATTGCTAATTTCAAAACATTTGCATGAAATCAATTTTGAAATTTATCTTCCGGAAGTTAAAGTGAAATATGAGCGCATCCGAAACATTGCCATCATTACTTGCTACTGTTCTCGGCAGGCTGGAGCAGATCTTTATTGATGAAGGAGGTGGGGGTAAGGAGATGCCATCGCTTGATTTGTGGGCCAACCTTTTGCGGGTACTCGATGACGTGGGCACGGATAGCCACGCTTTACCAATGATGGTTAGTTTGTCGAAGAGAGCTTTGCAATTGAGGATGAAAGCTGCGATGAGACATGGATGGGTAGAGGTTCAAAAATCCGGTAGTTGCCCGGCAACCGTGAAGTTGACGGTCCGCGGGTCTGCCGCCACAACCCGATGTAAAAGACTGATAGGTGAAGTAGAAGAACTGTGGCGGGCAAACACTGGTGCCGACCTGGCACACAAGTTCCGGACATCTCTCGAATCGGCCGTCGCCGGGTTCCAGTTGGAGCTTCCACATTATCCGGCTAGTTATGGAGCGACGGACGCGAGCATAACAGGCGGTAACGGAAGGGATTGGAAAGCAGTACGCCGCCGGGCCGGAGATACTGTCTCCAAACTTCCCCTCACGGCTTTAGTTTCCCAGGCCCTGGTTGCTTTTGCGATGAGGTACGAGGAAAAGTCGCCGGTTGCGCTGTCGCTCAGCACAACTGTCATCCGGTATATCCCTCCGGGGGGGTGTCCTTTGCAGGATCTCGGAAACTCAGTTGGCGTCTCTGCACTGTTGCGTCACGGTTTCTTGCGCTTAAGTGGTACGGGAGCCAACGGCACCCTAAGCCTGACCTCAAAAGGTCTCGCAGTGAAATCCGCGTATGAAGAGCGTATAAGGTCAGTCGAAGCCGATTGGCGCAAAGACTTTGGCGACATTTCTGTCACTAACCTGCGCAGGGATTTAGCGGATGTGATTGATACAACCCGGGCTTGAGCATCCGCTTGGCTATTTATATTGAAGTGAAATACAAACTTAGTTTTTAATTATAGCACACGCGGTTCGTTTCACAAAACCCTACAACCCATTTCTAAAAATATCCGGTCTCTTCATCTTGTCTTTGCGGATCGTTCACATTCTCTCCTACAACTTTAAACTTTTCCACATTTTCAGTTAAAATAAAAAATATTTCAGAAAAAGTTTGCGCAACCAAGTAATTGCATTTATATTTGCAACCACATAGTAGCAAATAATTTAAAAATGGAAATAAGAAGAGATATTTTTCAAGCAATTGCAGACCCCACAAGACGGGCAATCATTGTGCTTATTGCATTACACGCAATGACACCAAATGCACTTGCCGAACATTTTAACACAAGCAGGCAGGCAGTATCGAAACATATAAAAATATTGACAGAATGTGATTTGGTAAAACAAGAGGTTTCCGGCAGAGAAATTTATTACACACTTGAAGTAGAAAAAATGAAAGAAGTAGATATATGGATTGAGCAGTTCCGCAAAATATGGGAAACCCGTTTCAATCAACTTGACAAAGTATTATCAACCATTAAAAAACAAAAAAAATGAAAAACGAAGAGAAATCCCACAAGGCGGGAAACAACAACTTGTTATTCGACTTTACCGTGGACAAACCAACAAAAACGGTATTTGTAAACAGGGAATTTGATGCCGAACTTTCCCTGGTATGGGATGCTTTTACCAAACAGGAAATTCTTGACCAATGGTGGGCACCTAAACCCTATGCCTCAAAAACAAAATTCATGGATTTTAAAGTGGGGGGTCGCAGATTTTACGCAATGGTAAGTCCCGAAGGACAGGAACACTGGTCACTTCAAAAATATACTTCCATTAGTCCAAAGACCAATTTCAAATTTTTGAATGCTTTTGCAGACAAAGATGAAAACCCTGACTTGCCAGGCTCTGATTGGGATCTCACTTTTACTGAACAAACGGGAACCACAAAAGTGAGTATTAAAATTTATAATGAATCTCTTGAACGCATGGAAAAGCAGATTGAAATGGGCTTCAAAGAAGGATTTACGGCGACATTGGAATACCTGACAGAATTGTTGGCAACTTTATCGCAAAAATGATTTCCGCCTGCAAAGACCTTTAATAAAATATTAATAAGTAATCAATTTAAAAATCTGAAAAAATAAAAATTATGGCACTCATCAATCCACACATTAATTTCAACGGCAATGCCGAAGAAGCATTCAACTTTTACAAATCAGTATTTGGCGGAAAGTTTACAAAGATTATTCGTTTCAAAGACCTTGCAAGTCCTGAATTCCCGGTTGCGAAAAAAGAAGAAAATAAAATTATGCATATTGCTTTGCCTATCGGTAAAGGCAGTGTGTTGATGGCAAACGATGTTCCTGAAATTCTGGGAAAAACAAACGAAAATGAGAACAGAAGTAAAATTGTAGTAAGTGCAGAAAGTAAAGAAGAAGCAGATAAATTATTCAATGGGCTTTCAGTAGGAGGCCAAATTGAGGGGCCTATTGGTGATAGTCCCTGGGGTACCTATTTTGGTTGTTTTAGAGACAAATACGGTATTGAATGGATTGTGGAATTTGACCCGGAAAACAATGGATAAAAGTAAATGAAGGAAAATAACGAATAACCCACAGGAATGGCAGCGGCTTCGAATAAAAAATGTGTGAATGGATAATTGCGATGTGTGAAAAATAACGATGTTGTTGCCATTTTAGAAATATTGTATATTCTGATCCATATAGCGTACAGACAGTTTGGTTACGTCGAACGGTGTGATCTTCGGGCAATAGTTACATCAAATTTCCTGTCTCTTTTCACATTTGAATCGCATGAATTGTGTTCCATTTTGTTTGCCTGAGATATGCTAACTCAGCAACCCGATCTGAATCACCATATTTAATTTTAAATAATGAGATTAACACATCAGCGCAATCGAAATGAAAATCGTTATTGCAACTTTCAACAATATTAAATACCCACATATAAGTGCTTTCCATGTTTTTAAGTTTAATGTTATTATTAATGGATAGTATGCTTATCTTTTTTTTCTCATACAGGTAAATACGTTTTTTGGTCTCCCGGATTGTATTGTTGTTTGATGATGCAAAGATGCAAAACTTAACCATTTTATTGGGCTCTTTTCGGTAAGCTAACACCCTATTTCGACGATTGGTAAATTTTTGGCGATAATGAGATTAGTGCAATTAAGAAATCAATATGGGTTACTAAGGCCGTCCAAAGGGGGGGCTTTTTTATTTTTTATTCTAAAGGAAGACCATATTGAATTTATTCGTCTAAGCCGATTCTCCTGCAAGTGACCCGGCGTGTGAAAGACGAAGAACAAATTTATTTTAACTTGCCGCCGGAGCCCCTCCGGCGCAGAAATGCAGCGTAGCTTTGTACCGCGCTTATCTGTGCTATACCTGTTATTGAACTTTTACTTTAAATGAACCTTTGGTTAAAATAGCAGTACTTCCTGAGTTAATGTCCTCTATTGTTCCTGAAAAAGTGCCTGTAACATAGGTGCTGTTTATTGCAGTAATAGTTATATTAACCTCCGGACTTATTACTAATTCAGAACTATATTGTTTGCCTGTGTGGTTATAATAACCTATGGTGCCCTGGGGTGAACCGTTCACTAACTGATCAGTATAGGTTTTTGTGGTAATGGGGGATGCATCCATAATTACTGCAAACAAAGCATCCGTGGAAGAAGTTAAACTTACCTGCCCTTGTATGTCGAGTACATAAGTACCTGCCAGCGTAGTAGAAATAGCGGCCGTATATCCTGTGTATTTTACCAGGGTGTCATTAACGTATGCCTGAACAAAATAGCCTGAACTACTTGAGGAAGCACTTTTTTTACAAGAGGAAAATAAAACGCCAAAGCTTACAATGGGCTAATAATAAGGCAGACAGGTTTCGGTAAACAATATTTTTCATGCTGGTTTTTTGGCTAATATATAAAATAAAAGAAATTAAATGGGTTTTATTCCAATTTCTTGATTTTCTTTCATTCCATTAAACTATAATCAGGTTATTTAATTTTAATGAAACCCCATTCCGAGCATCAACCATTAACATTAAAGTGAAAATACAAACTTGATTTCTAATTATATCACATGCGGGCATTTTCGCTAAATTTACAAACCACAACTGCTCCAATGTGTGGGTAAATTAATAACAAAGAAAATGCTCAACCTTCGCTTAGGAAAACTCATTCTTGTTTTACCATTTTTTATTTATCTCCATGCACAGGGGCAGAAGTCATATCCCATTCGTCACCCGGATAGAATGTTTTGCCTCATTGCAGACCAAAATATCAGGTTGCATGTTTATTATGAAGGAAGACCCCTTAAAATTTTTTATAAAAAGAATGATAGTACATTCAAGGCAACAGGGAAGTTATATATTGATTCAACAGATAATATAAAATTAATAAAGCACAATGGCAGCAAGATTGTAAGTATTAGTCCGGAGAATATTATCAGTATTCGCGGCTGGAGCAAAAACAACTTAATCCTGGCAGGAGCATTTGCCGGCGCAGGAGCATTAATCGTAATAACTGCGTCAAATGGAAACTATTCACTTGGCCACGCATTACTGATCGCAAGCTTATTTGGCGGCACTTTGTTTGTTACTGAGGTTAACTTAATAATAGTATTGGCAAAGGAATGGTTAAGTGTAAGATCTATAAAGAATGGATATAAATTTTATGTTAGAAAAATTGCCGGCTAGTATTTTACTATAAACTTACTGTTTCTGCTTTATCAGCGTTAAAAACGGGTTGTTCTCAATAAACAACTTAAAATTATCCGGGTGCTGAATAATGTCGTTGTGCTCGTGCAGGGTATGAATAAAAATAATCCGATTGTCTTTAATAATAGCTGGCGTTACATCCACTTCTTCCAGCGAATCTAGCGGTAGGGTTACATTACTTATTTGCTGCATCATGTCTTTTGTCTCGTCATAAGTACCGCCATGATTGGTATATAAATCTATGAAACGATGATCTTTGTCAGCGGTTAACCAATTCATAAATTTGCCGGTATCTGCGTATAAGGCATCAAATAAAATAACTTCGTTTACGGGTACGTTACCGTTTTGTAAAATATTAGCCATAACCCTGTATGCGCCGCTGTGTCCGGCAAGAATAATATTTCCGGCACGGTCCCTGGCAGATATAACGTGCATGTGTACCAGTTCTTTGAGCACATCTTTTACCAATTGATGAAAGGTATTTTTTTGTTCCAGCTTTCCGCCATAACTATCGGGAGCATTTTTAGCAGTTTCAGCCAACACCAATACGGCATTGACATCTGCTTCGGCAAATTGCCTTGATAAACCATACTCTATTAAGGCGGTGTCAATATTATTATTCCATCCATGAAACCAGAAGATCATATTTACTTTTTTCTTCGCAACGAAATTCTTTGGGGTAATAATAATTACAGAACTATCTGAATAATGATCTGCCGTATTGTACAAAACATTGTTGTAAATATGCCCATGCATTCTACCCGTATCAGGAAAAGAGGTATTAGAAGAAGTGATTTTAAATTGATTTAGAGGCACCTGGCAAAAACCTGTGGAGCCAATAATTAATAAAATGAAAAGTAGGGAAAACCTTTTTATCATATTTACATTATAAGCAATAAAGATAAGAAATGAAATGAGCCGAATACTATTTATTAAGTCCTCAAACTAAATCAATAATCCTTGTTTTTGTTTGTTTACTTCATTATGCTCCGCACGTCACTTTCTATATTTTAATAACGATCTTTCACAGGTCGGGAGATCTGCGCCAGTTCGAGGAAGATGATTGAAGATGCCAGAGGTGACACCTTTTCAAAAGGTGTCACCTCTGATATCTATCTACACCTCTTGTCTCAAAACCTCCAGCGGCGGCTTGTTCAATAAACCAAAACTATTTGCCAAACCGGTAATTACGGTAAGCGCACAAACGATTAATCCTAAAATTAAAACAGGAATTAAATCGGGATGAAAAGAAGTGTCGAAAAGATAATGCGCCAAAGCCCAGCTTGCGGCAAGCGCTAAAAGAATGCCGGTGAGTGCGGCCAAGGCGCCAAGGAAAAAATATTCAAGCGCAGTGATGGCAAATATTTGTTTGCGGCTGCCACCGAGCGTACGCAACAACACGCTTTCCTGCAGCCTTTGGTATTTGCTGATGAGCACCGATGATATCAAAACCACGATACCTGTGAGGATACTAAAACCGCCCATAAACCGGATCACAAAACCAATTTTTTCCATGATGGAATTTAAAATACTTAAGATCAACGCAAGGTCAATGATAGAAACATTCGGATAATGTTGTACCATCTGTTGCTGAAATTTTGCAGAGACCTGTTGCGACGGCACTTTGGTCAATATCACTTCATACTGCGGTGCATCGTTGATCACGCCATCAGGAAAAACAATGATGAAATTGGTCCTTATGCGGCTCCAGTCCACTTCCCTGAAACTGCCTACCACTGTTTTTATCATCACGCCCTGCACATTAAAAGTAATGGTGTCGCCAATACGGATTTCATTTCTTTTTGCATAATGCTCTTCCATAGAAATAGGCGGAAGCCCTGTCGCCGGCGCGTTTCCAATCCATTTGCCTGCAGTAATTTTTTCTGTTGAGGTCAATGAATCTCTGTAAGTACAACGGTATTCCCTTGTAAAAAGAAACCGCCTGAATTTTAGTGTAGAATCTTTTTTCAGGTCTTCCGCAGTAATGCCATTCACTTCATCGAGACGCATGTTTACGATTGGGATCATTTCTTTTACCGGCATATCGAAATGCTTTACAAGGTCAGCCACGCCATCTTTCTGGCTGCTTTGAATATCAAACAAAACCATGTTGGGTTGCCCTTCGCCCGCGGCAATGGTAACACGGCTTAGTAAAATGGATTGAATAAAAAATAAAGTGCTGATAAGCGCAGTTCCCAGGCCGATAGAAATCATTAAAATGGTAGTTTGATTGTTGGGCCGGTATAAATTGGCCAATCCCTGCCGCCATAAATAACTCCATGAAGAAGGGAAAAATCTTTTGACGAGCCACATCAATAAACGCGCAATGGCAGCAAGTATGGCCAAAGCCAGCAGGATACTTAATGTAAAATAAAAAGCTTTTTTTGCGTTGCCCATCTGAATAAATGAAAAGCCATACACAAATAAAATGATAAGAACGTATATCCCCCATTTCAAGGAATCATTTTTAAACGTTTCCGGTTCAAACGAAGCCCGAAGTGCCTGCAGCGGCGATACTTTGCGAATAGATATTAAAGGAAGCAGTGCAAACAAAACCGAGATGCCTGTTCCTAAAAGAATCCCTTCTATAACAGCAGGCCACGAAATAGAAGTAGCAATCGTAACCGGAAGAAAATCTTTCAACACAAAAGGTAAAAATTGCTGAACGACAACACCCAAAACTGCCCCGGCAACGGAGCCTATAAAACCAATACACACAATCTGCAACAGAAAAATAATAAACGCTTGCGATGCCTTTGCACCGAGGCACCTGAGAATGGCGATGGAATTTATTTTTTCTTTTACATACACATGCACCGCGCTTGCAACACCTGTGCAGCCAAGCAACAACGCGATAAAACCTACCAGCGATAAAAACTTTGTAAGGTCGGCAAAGGAGCGTCCCGTATCTTCCTTCTGTGTTTCAACGGTGTTGTAATTATAGTCGTTTTCATCAAGCGTAGGCTGTATCTCTTTGGTTAGTTTTTGTTCATCAACCGAATGATTGAATTTGATATAATAATGGTAACTGATACGGCTGCCTTTTTGCATCAGGTTGGTGGCTTTCAAATAGCGCAAAGGAATATAAACTATAGGTGCAATGGAAGAAGAAAAGCCGGTTTGGCCAGGCGCATTTAGTAGTCTGCCCGCTATTGCAAAAGTAACTTCTCCTACTTTTATGGAGTCGCCGGTTTTAGCGCCAAACTGCAACATCAATGTTTCATCTACCAAAGCCTGGTGCTGGTTTCTAAAGGAGTTGGCTGCCGATGCAGGTTCCGTTTCCAAGGAACCATAATAGGGGAATTGCCCGCTTAGTGCACGCACCTGCACCAATCTTGTACCGCCATTTTTGGTAAATAAAACCATGGAGGCAAAATTTCTCTGCTGAGATTGCTGTCCACCGAGGGAATCTAAAAGATTTTGAACGGAAGCTGTTGGTGGTTGGTTTCCGGAAATCTCCAGATCAGCTCCGAGTAATGAAGCTGCCTGGTTATTTACTTCATCGCTTAAATTATTTCCGAGAGAATAAATAGCTACCAGCGCCGCGATACCCAGGATAATGGAAGATATAAAAAGAAAGAGCCGTGAACGGCTTCTACGGCTGTCGCGCCAAGCCATTTGCAACAGCCAACGGAAATGAAGGGAATTAGGATTCCCGGCTTTATTTCCGTCTAATGGTAATGGTTGCATCTTTATCTTTTCTTTTTAATCGTTCAATATTGTTATTCCTGTAGTGGAAACCCTTGCGGTTGCCCTTCCTGGGCACGGGTGAACCGAACCCCTACGAATGCATTTCAAAATCATGGAATTAATTTGGTCAATTTATTATTTTAGTAGGTTCATCAGAAAAAATCTTTCCTCCTTTTAAATGTATTATCCGTTGAGTGCGCGCCGCCAGTTCATCATTATGAGTCACTAAAATTAAAGTAGTTCCGGCTTCGCGATTCAGGCCAAAAATAAGGTCAACGATTTTTTCACTAGTTTCTGCGTCGAGGTTGCCAGTTGGTTCGTCTGCAAATAAGATCGCAGGACGATTGGAAAATGCCCGCGCAATGGCAATGCGCTGTTGCTCACCACCACTCAATTGCGCAGGATAGTGATGACTTCTTTCGCCAAGACCTACTTTATCCAGAAATTCCATAGCTTTTGCACGCACCTTTTTTTCTCCGCGAAGCTCTAAAGGAACCATTATATTTTCAATCGCTGTCAATGTAGGCATCAATTGGAAATTCTGAAATATAAAACCCACATACCTGTTTCTTACGGATGCCAGTTGGTCTTCGTTTAAACTTTCCAAATGATTTTGTTGTAATTCCACACTTCCGGAAGTAGGATGATCTAATCCCGCGCACAGACCTAACAATGTTGTTTTACCACTTCCTGATGGGCCAACAATGGAAATAGACGCACCTGCCTGCACAGAAAAAGAAATGTTATCTAAAACGGTTAAAAGGTTGCCGCCGCTTTTATATTTTTTCGTTACGTTTTGAAGAGAAAGAATTGTTTGCATTTGATTTGATTTGTTTTTATTTGGTGTTTTCAATCCGATAATTATCGTATCCGGATTTATCATTCCATTCTTCTTTAGAAAGGAAAGAGACACATACACCAAATAAAAAAAATTGAAAAAAGATAGTTGAAAATGGTGTATAAATAATTCAGATTATATCCACCAGTTTTTTATACAATTTAAATTTATCATCAACGGTAATAATATTCATGTTTTCAGAAATTGCGGTCGAAATTATCAGACGGTCAAAGGGATCACGATGATCTTTCACCAGAGGTAATTTTACAAATTCGTCTAAATATTTATTATTGACAGGAAGTAATTTGAATCCATCTGATTTTACCTGATCAATAAATTTACCGATAGGAATTTTAAAATTCGGCAGCTTTCCGATGTTTATTTTTATTGCCAGCTCTATAAAACTAAACTCACTGACAAATTTTTCATTTTTGGTATCAGAAATTAAAGCAGAATGTTTGGCTGACAAAGAAGGATTATCTTCTGTTACCCAAATGATGATATGTGTATCCAATAAAATCTTCACTGCTACATATATTCGTTTAACACATCCAGTTCGTCATCAAAATTGCCAGGAACACTTATTCTTCCTTTCAGACTTCCAAATTTTATTTCATTCTTTTTAAGCGGGATCTCATTTTTTATATCAGGGAAAATTATCTTCACAGGCATCTTTTTATTAGATGGCGGAAGTTCATCTAAGACAATTTTACCGTTCTCAAAAACTCCTTTTATGGTTAATGGCATCGTGAAAAGTTTATTTAAGCAAATTACAAAATTTATCTCAGGAAATTCATGATCGCATTTGTAATAATGCATCCATTATACAATTCCTTTAGAGATTTAAAACTACATCAAGTTATCTTTGTAAAAGATGAAAAGTTATGAACTAAAGTATTAAAAAGAATAATTAATCCACTTTTAAATGATCAACAATAATAACATGATCAACAATTTAATGAAAAAAAGAAGTGCTTATTATCTATTGATTTTCCTATTTGCATTGATTTCATGCAATAATAATTCCAATGAATCTGTTCCAAAAAAACAGGATGAAGTGGTTAAAAATAATCCTGTTGATTCCTCAGCCAAAAAGAAAACCATTTTATTTTTTGGCAACAGTCTTACAGCTGGTTATGGTGTGGACCCATCAGAAGCTTACCCCGCATTGATACAGGATAAAATAGATTCATTACACTTGAATTATAAAGTAATAAACGCAGGTGTTAGCGGCGCAACTACTTCAGACGGGAATAGCCGCATTGACTGGATTTTAAAACAACCGATTGATATTTTTGTTCTTGAATTAGGTGGAAACGACGGCCTTCGTGGTATTCCATTATATGTAACCGAAAAAAATCTGCAGTCTATTATTGATAAAGTAAAAGCCAAAGATCCCGATGCAAAAATCATACTGGAAGGAATGCAGATACCACCCAACATGGGGCCTGAATACACTTCAAAATTTAAAGAAATATATCCGCGGCTGGCATCGGAAAATAAAATTCAATTGGTTCCTTTTTTGTTGAAAGGAGTTGGCGGCGATCCCAAACTCAATCAACGCGATGGCATTCATCCAACTGCCGAAGGGCATAAAATTGTTGCGGAGAATGTGTGGGAAATTTTGAAGAAGGATTTGTGAGTGGTCCGGACTAAGATTTATAGGATTAAAAGATTTTAGGATTATTAACTAAGATTATTAAGATTGAAGGATTTTAGGATTAAGAAGCGCGATTTCATCGTCATTAAGTTCTGCTAAGGATTGATCATAACATGCGCTTTGAAAGTGCCGGGATCCATGATCCAGGGCATCCCCGGAGCCGATTCTTTTAAGGGTAATCCTGTGCTGGAAGCCGTTGCAAAAGGAATATAAATGACGTAACGCATATAACCTTTTTTTACCTCACCGGTGGTGCGGTCAACATCTTTATCATCGGCAGAATAAACATACAACGTGGAAGGGCCATTAGGCATTTTCAAGATGCCTTCTTTCACTTCTTTCGCACGTTCCTTAGTTAACTGCTCGCCCGAGATGCCCTTCTTTCTTAGTACGCGTCCACTTTCCATAAGGGGCTCCAGGTTCTTTTTGTAACAGGCCACTGAAAAATTAGGATCGTCAGGATTATCTGCCACACAAATCAATTCATTAGTACCTTTTTTTAATACGACGAGTTGTTTATTGGCATCGTAACCATATACAGTACAGCTATCTCTTTTTTCAGGAGGCGCCGCTAATAATGCCAGCTTTATTTGTATTGCTGCACCAGGCACGTCCGGTTTATAGGGAGGTGTTTCCTGGTAAGAAGAAGACATTCCATTGATAACAATTGCGGTATCGCTGTTAGAAGCAACTTTCTGGGTTTGAGTATTACATCCCAAACAAAAAGTAATTGCTGCCAAGAACAAAAAAATGACTTTCATATACAATGATTAAGATGATAAAAGATGCAAAGAACGACGATTATAAAGGTAGTAATTTATTTTAGGAGTGGACAGGATGCATTTCAAAATGTCGCTTTTTTTATTGCCTCACCCCCTTAATCCCGCTCTCCTCCTGAGGTGAGGGGGAAAGTGGTGCAACATTTTGAAATGTGCCCAATGCCGTTAATTTCCTTCGTTTTCAGCACTTACAAAAGTTATTAAAATCCTATTTTAAAAGAATCCATAACTGACTACCCCTTTTCTTTACAAAATATTCTTTATAATCATTCTTCATTCTTAGAAATATAAAACACTTGCTGTTTTGCAGCAGGTAAAATACCGGTTTCTAAAGAGGAAGGCATATCTTTTTGATGATATAAACGTATAGTTTCCTTTTTAAAATCGGTTGCCTTCGCTTTATAAATATCTTCGAACACTTGAGGATTCATGTCCACTAACGGGAACCAGGAACTTTGAATTTGAATCATTATACGATGCCCTTTTTTAAAAGTGTAAAGCACATCCGGAACATGGAATTTTACCAGAGTTGGTTTATTGGGAATAAAAGGTTCGGGGTTTGAAAAACTGTTACGATACTTGCCGCGCATGATCTCCGCTCTTACCAAAGCCTCATAACCACCGGCTGCAACCCTCTGCCTGTCTATGGTATAATCCTTCATAGTATCCGGATATACATCAATCAATTTGATAATAAAATCAGCATCAATACCAGAAACAGATACATAAAGATTGGCTTCAGTAGCTCCGGCTAATGTTACATTACTGTCGAGTATAGGTGAACAGAAAGTTAACACATCGGGTCTGCGGGCGGCAAAGCGCTGATCGGCATCCATATAAGTTACACCTCTTTCTGCACGAACACCACCCTGGTAAGGAACTGGTTTGTTCGGGTCTGAAATATATTGGTCAGAAGAATTTGGCAAGGTTGGTGGCGTAAAAGAAATTTCATTTTTTGCTGTCAGGTACAACTTAGTTGGAACAATATTATTTGAAGGCCATTTATTAAATGTATTCCACCTGTTCAGGCCTACATCATACAACAAAGCTTCTGGCAAATTCGGCATTGGCGTGCCTTTCAGGTAATGCATAAAGAAAGGAAATTCTACATTTTTCTGAAACCAACGACTGCTGTTGAAACCAAACGAAATATCTCCCAAATGATCCATGTCCATGCTGGCCCAACCACCATGATACCAGGGCCCCATTACCAGTATATTTTCGTTGCCGTTGTTTTTATGTTCGATGCTTTCATAAGTATTCACCGTTCCCCATTGGTCTTCTGCATCATACCAGCCGCCTACAAGCATTGTGGCAGGCTTTACGTTATACATGAATCTTCTTATATCGCGTGCCTTCCACCAGGCATCATAATTGGGATGCATTAATATAGTATCCCAAAAAGGTACCAAATGATGATAATAGAATTTATTAACATTAGGTACCGTTTTCATCTTTAAAAAGAAATTATAATTGTCACTGTATTTAGCATCCAGCGGTAGCATTTTATTTTTATGAGGCCCATTAGTAGAATTGACAAACCAGTAATCAAAATCAAATTCATCCATCAAAAAAAAAGCTCCGTTGTGGTGTGTATCATCTCCCAAAAACCAGTTGGTTACCGGTGCTTGCGGCGACACCACTTTAATGGCAGGATTGCCGCAGAGCGCTGCATTGGTCGCAAAGAAACCAGGGTAGGAGATACCCCATACGCCTACTTTGCCATCATTATGAGGAACATTTTTTACTAACCAATCTACCGCATCATAAGTGTCGGATGCTTCATCGTGTTGCATTCCTTTTTTGTTTACGATAAACGGCGTAATCTCCGTCCATGTACCTTCACTGTGATGTTTACCACGCACATCCTGGTAAACGAAAATGAAACCTTCTTTCATAAATTCAGGAGAGGGTCCCAGCAGGTAAGGATATTGATCTATGCCGTAGGGCGCCACAGAATAGCACGTGCGTTCTATCATCATCGGATACGTCTTTGAGGTATCCTTTGGAACATAAACAGCAGTAAACAACTTTATCCCATCACGCATCGGAATCATATACTCATACTTGTTATAATGCATGCGGGCATAAGAGGTGTCAAACGGTAAATGCTGAAAGCGTCGTTGGGCTTGTGTTGCAATACAGAAGAAAGAAAGCGCTGTGGTGATAAAAAAAATCTTTTTCACAATAAATATTTTTCGATTTTAAAATACGAAGCTAAATTCATTTCCGGAATAATCTCTCCTTATTACAAAAATTACCTGCCTGATGTTTATCATTTTATTTATTTCCTGTCTTGCGGGCGCAATTGCCTGTTGAGAAAAATATAAGGAGTATTCTTATTTTCCATCCAAACTATCAGTTTTAAAATTCCGATATAATTCAGTGCAATGCCTAATAAAATTCCAATTACATAATCTGTTGCAGTAGCAACATGATTAGCGTTAATAAAATAAAAAATGTAAATCACGATTGGTAAAAAGAGAACGATAGAGGTTATCATTCCAGGGTTATAAATTGTTTTACCTTTTATATTGAAGACAAAAGTGTGTGCCACAAAATTTCCCAACGAAACTAATATTGTGGCAATGCCCAGCCATATTGCTTTATCATAGAATATGGCAGCCAATGCGTAACACAACCAGCCCACCAGTATATTGATAACAAGCGATGTATTAGAGTTCAACGGAAACCTGTCAGGCATTTCACTATTGAACATTACCATGTTTATCATTCCCGGGAAATAGCCTGGATAACGGTATTCCTCAAATTGATGGATGAACAAAAAGATCAAACTTAGCCAAAGCAAAAACTGCAAACTATGCACATCAATATTTTCATACAGCAAAAAGAATACGGTTATTAAG